>JAFGRV010000429.1 GCA_016934975.1 Spirochaetales bacterium
GCCGTCCCGGAAACACCCCCCATGAGGTATCTGTCCGAAGGACAGCTTTACCTCGTGGGGGGTGTTGCAGGGAACAGGCAGCGCGGGCAAGGGGATTGTTGTTCACCGGGAATAGCTGTCCACAACATTAATTACTTGAAAAGCATGATATATTGAATTACAATAATAAAGAAGGCAGTATATTCCAAATAGACTGATAATCGATCATTGATTTTTAAAACCGATATACTCCGTCAATTGAAAAAGAGGATTGTGCTGATGCCTGGTAGCGCAGGAAAAAAACAAAGCATTAAAGTCCTTCTCCTTTACCTCATTATTCTGCCTATTACTTTTTCTATCTTTACTCTCCTTATAATTCAGTCAATCATTGAGTACTCCGGATTTACTCATGAAACCGCGGCATTCCGTGAAGAATATATAAATGCGAGAAAAAACCGTATTAAAACCGAAGTCGAGCATGGAGTCGCGATAATTCGATTCTTTATCGAAGACAATAAAGCCCTGCAAAGCAATAAAAACAGTAACCCGGAAGATCATCAAAAACAATTACTCGATATCCAAAATCACATTCTCGCCATCCTCGAAAAGATCGAATCCCCGGATGTGGGATATCTTTTCGGGGCGACCTGG
Source organism: Spirochaetales bacterium (assembly GCA_016934975.1). Taxonomy (GTDB): domain Bacteria; phylum Spirochaetota; class Spirochaetia; order SZUA-6; family JAFGRV01; genus JAFGRV01. Next base: position 631 of record JAFGRV010000429.1, read on the forward strand.
AACGGAGACTCACTCCTCGGTCCGGCAAAGGGTCAAAACATGTATGAGGTTACGGATATTAACGGAATCAAGGTTGTACAGGAACTTATTAACGCCGCAAAGGCAGGGGGAGGATATGTGGATTATGTTATGCCCCGGGAAACCGGCAAACGAGTTTCTTTGAAAATCAGTTATGTCCTCCCGGTTCCGGAATGGGAATGGTATATCGGGGCGGGAGTTTATGTCTTTGAAATAGAAACGATTATAGCGGAGAAACTAAAAGAACTTAACAAAAGACTATTATTTTATTGGGTAAGGAATTTGGGTATCATTATCATTATTCTTATTATCACTATTATGATTGTAAGACCATTCTCCAACCGTCTCACAGAGAGTTTTTCCCTCTTTATACACTTTCTGAAGGAAGCGGCGACTCACTCACTTTCAATAAATCCGCAATCACTGCACTACAGCGAATTACAGGAAATCGCTCACTATACAAATAAAATGATAGTGGCCCGCATAGAAAGCGAGAAAGCCCTTGAAGAATCCAGGGAACAATTTAAAAAAATTATTGATAAGATGCCCGTACTCCTGGACGCCTTTGATAAGAACAATAGAATAATCTTCTGGAACGAGGAATGTGAAAGGGTTACGGGATATTCGATGGAAGAAATACTAAAACACCCCGATCCGCTGGAGCTGCTTTATCCGGATGGGGCATACAGACAAAAAATAATGGAAACCTACAACCAACGGGGATTTTACTTAAAAGATCAGCAATGGGAAATTACCACAAAACAAGGTAGTAAACGAACTATTTCATGGACAAATATTTCCTCACAGTTCGAGATCCCCGGCTGGCATACCTGGGCGATCGGTATTGATGTGACGGACAAACAGGAAATGGAATTCAAACTGCGGCAATCGGAGAAACTCCAGGCAATCGGACAGCTTGCAGGCGGTATTGCCCATGACTTTAACAATCAGCTTTCAGCCATACTCGGGTTTACCGAAGTGATTGAAATGATGTGTTCCGAAGATTTAAGGAAGTATACGGCGAATATTATCGCATCTATAAACCGGGCCTCGGATTTAACACAGAAACTTCTTGCCTTTGCACGGAAAGGTAAATTTAAATCCGAATATGTCGAGATAAATCACATTATAGAAGAAGTGGTCGATATATTGCATCACAGTATCGATAAACGGATAGATATTAAAACAAAGCTTTATAACGGGCCAACCGGTATCCGAGGTGACCCCACTCAAATTCAAAATGCATTCCTGAACATCGCCATAAATGCCCGCGATGCCATGCCGGACGGGGGAAGTATTATTTTCCAAACAGAAGTTGTTGCATTGGATGAAAATTGCTGTCGTGATTCACTTTTCAAAGTACTCCCCGGTAATTATATAAAAATAAGCATTTCGGATAATGGAATGGGAATGGACGAAGAAACACTATCACATATCTTCGAACCTTTTTTTACAACAAAAAGCAGTGCAAACGGAACAGGTATGGGGCTTGCGGCTGTGTATGGTACTATAAAAAACCATAAAGGAATCATAAGAGTAAAAAGTACCAGGGGAGAAGGATCCTGCTTCATAGTATGTTTACCCTTTAATTCCGAACAGATAAATAAAATCTTCATAGAACCGAAAGTATATAAGGCTGATAAAAAAAGAACCATCCTTCTCATAGATGATGAAGAAGCTGTCCGCATGATGATCAAAGAAATTCTCATCAACCTTGGCTATTCGGTTCAGGATTTCAGCAACGGGCCGGATGCGGTTGAGGCGTATTCAAACAATCCTGATATATTCGACCTTGTCATCCTGGACATGATTATGCCCCGGGAAGGAGGACGGGAAGTTTTTAAAAACCTGAAAAAAATAAATCCAAATGTCAAAGTAATACTTATTTCCGGTTATATTATAAACGAAGAAGTACAATCCCTCATGGATCAGGGGGCTGTAGATTTTCTGCAAAAACCTTTCAGACGTGCGGAGCTTTCAAAAAAACTCGCGGAGATATTTAAAGAGTAGTTATTTACCGGCTTCCTTACAAATACGGCCAACGCTGTGTTACGGGTCGAAAATCGCAGGTTTTATTCCAAGATTTTCGATCCGTAACACTTAAGCGTTGGCCCGCATCTATGTCTTGACTCATAGATAATTTCCAGGTTTCAGGAAAAATATAGGTTTATTGTATTGGGTTGTGGGTCGTAGGCCAACGCTGTGAATCCCAGTATAAACACCGTATCTGGAGGGTTGCATAACCGTTATTCCAGGCGTCATACGCGTGATTAACGAGAATCGCCGAATCACCGGAAAGATATACCGCATTATGCCCGGGGCCGATCCATCTGGAATCACCGTCATCTATCAAGGTACCCCCGCCGTTCATCATATTTATCCCGTTTTTATCGGTGTACGGACCGGTAATCGAGGTGCTCCGTCCCACCCGGATATTATACGTACTATCAACACCCTTGCAGCAGGCACCGTGAGACACAAAGAGATAGTAATATCCGTTTCTTAAGATTATAAACGGGGCTTCGATGGAACTATTGTTGGCAATCGGGTAAAGCTGATAATTGGGGGCCGGTTTCATCGTCCCGGGATCCAGTTTTACAATTTTTATTCCGGACCAGAATGAACCGAAACTCATCCACAAATCCCCGGCTTCATCACGAACAATATTAGGATCAATACAATTGTAATTCGAATCGCTGTACGACCGTATGACGACTCCCTCATCAACCCAGTGATAATCCGGACTATTTGGATTTAGGGTAGCATTCGTCGCCAGGGCGATTAATGAATGGCTGCTTCCGAAAGAGGATACGGAATAATAAAGATAAAATTTATTATTATAAAAGAAGATATCCGGCGCCCAAAGATTACCGTCGTTATCCGGTATCAAATCCTTGTGCCATGAGGGATTCGGATTAAACACCCGCCCCACATCCCGCCAGTTCGTGCCATCGGATGAGGTTTTCATTAATAAGCCTTCCCTGGTGGTAAACACATACCAGGAATTATTCTCTTTAATAATAACCGGATCATGGGCCCAGAGACTTCCCGTAAGATTCCACTGGATATTGTAGAGGTTTTCCGGGGTCTGGCCGGGTATCGGTGTTGCCCCGGGTGTCTGTGTCGGAGTATCACAAGGAAAAGACGAAATCAATCCTACATAGTACTGGGCTATAAGGAGAGCATCAACAATATCAATATTTCCCTCACAGTTGACATCCGCCGCATTCTGATTGAACACATGCGGATTCAGGCCCACATAATACTGGGCAATAAGTAATGCATCAACAATATCAATATTCGAGTCATTATTGACATCCCCGGTTCCTTGAGAAAAAACAATGCCGGTGCCGCTTAACAGTATAAAAATAACCAGTGGCAGTACTTTTTTCATAAAATCCTCCGGAAGAGCGCTCCTGATTCCACAAGCTTCTCTTAATTAGTGATTTTTTTAAATTATATCACAACATTGATATCCCTGTCAAAATTTAAGTGTTTTGACGATTTTACCATCAAAAGAAAGCCGCCGCAATTCTCTGAAAAGCGGCGGCTTTTACTATTTTAAGTGGCTTAAAATATTTTTATCAACACACGTTACCATTTAAATTTTACCGACTCCCGCATATTGCCTGAGAATCGACGGCACCTGATCTACCGGATCCAGCGTATAACTATAAGGAGGATTGAATGTACAGGTTGATGTGGTGGGTTGACTCCCGGTACAATTTACAAACCGGTTTTCCCTTACATCCCAGTATCCCGTAGAGTCGCTGTACCAGTAGCCGATGGGATCTTTAAAATTTTCAAAGTAATTCTGTTCAATCCGGAGTTGAGCTCCCTGCCTGCAATTAATTCCGGTATCAATGGAATTAAGATAATAACTGTTATAGATATGGCCTGTCCCGAAACGGTAGGAGGGCTGTCTGGAATTACAATTATCAAAAATATTATGATGATAGGTTATTTTCCTGTCCCAGTTATCACTATCCGAGGAACCGACTAATGAGGTCTTGTATGAATCATGGCATTTATTCCAGGAAAATGTAATATATTCACTTTCTGCCTTGGCATCGAACAAGCCGTCGTAATAATCCTTATCATGATTAAGGTCATTGTACAATTCGCAGTGATCGACCCAGACATGATCGGAAGGTCCTTCAATCCCGATACAATCCTTATCTCCGATATCCACATGATGTATCCTCAGATTCCGGATTATGATATTACTCGCCCGCCAGATTTTAATGCCAATCCCGTTTAACTCGCCGCTGGTGCCGACCCCGATCACGGAAATATTTGAAACATCCTTGATATCGATTTTAGACAGACCGCTCGAGTTTCCCGGATTAATCGTTCCGTTCACATAAATTATCCTGGGGCCCCCTTGTTTGATCGCGTCCTGGAGAGCTGTTCCCGTATTCACCGTCACTGTCGGTCCTCCCTGGCCGCCGTTTGTTCCGCCATTCAGTGTGGCAAAACCCCGTAAACTGAAATCAACGGGACCCGGGACACTTGTGGGTCCCGGTGTCATCTGGGGCTCCGGGGTCGGATTCGCGCAGGGGAACGTACTGATAAGACCCACATAATACTGAGCTATGAGTAATGCATCCACAATATCAATAGAATTATTGCAATTCACATCCGCCGCACCGGCATTGAATTGCGCCGGATTAAGACCGACATAATATTGAGCTATCAGCAAAGCATCCACAATATCAATACTTCCGTTGGTATTGACATCACCCATTATCTGGGCCATCAGAGTTGTCGTACCCCCGAAAGATATAATAAACATAATCATCAATAATAACTTTTTCATATTACCTCCTAAAATAAAAATACAAATACCCGGTCACAAGGATGAATATCCCCTTCGGGTTTGCATCTAAACCGGTTTAGTCATATAACACATTATTCGTTTCCGGAGTTATCTGCCTTAGCACATTCTCTCCATGTAATAACTCAAAAAAAAATCACCAGAGTTACAACATGCGGCTTTAATATTTTTTTATATCATGGAAAAGGTAAAAAGGAAACAATGAATATTATATATTAATTCAGGTTTAGATTATAGAAAGTCTCACTTAGTTTTTAATCCGGATTTTTTCGGTTGAATCGTAAATCATCCATGAGATGAAATCTTCACCAACCTGGATAAAACCCGGGAAGGAGGAAATACTACATTATTTATCCTCATCTTCCAGCAAATGAACCGCATTCAGCATATGTTCAAGGATGTCCAGCTGTTCTTTTGTCCGCATAAAATACCCCAGAAAATTTTCAAAATGTATTCTTAACCCCCTGAAATAACCCTCCTGGGTTTTCCCGATGGCAGTGACTTGTTCAACTGATTTTTCCATTTTAGAGATCGCTCCTAATAATTCTTCATTCATCCTGTTCTGCTCCTCCAGATTATCCATAATATTCCGTGTTGTACGGACAAGAGCCTGAATAATGACCATATTCTGATTGGAATTCGCGAGTTGTTCCTGTGCTGCATTATTTATTTCATCCATAACCCGGATAGTTGTTTCAATATCGTGAGTAATTTCATATATCGCTGAATTAAGATTCTGAGAACACAAAACCGAATGACCGATGCTCCCGGTCATGGTACCTAAAATCGTCTCTATTTCCTTTGTTTGTAATGTCGTATCTTCGGAGAGTTTCCGGACCTCCTCTGCAACAACGGCGAAGCCTTTTCCATAATCTCCTGCATGTGCCGCTTCTATCGCGGCATTCATCGCCAGAAGATCGGTTTGTGCTGTTATTGATACAATTGTATTCACAATCTCATTTATTCCCGAACCGGACTTTGAAATACTTTGGATGGATTCAGACATATCAGAAGTTACTTTAATCCCATTTTGGGAAGTTTTATTAAGCTTTTCTCCCAGATCCGCCGCTTTTTTTGTCGCCTCTGAAACCGTCTTAATTGAAGCATTCATCTGGATCACAGCCGCGCTTGATTCATCGACCATGGCAGATTGCTCGGTTATCCGGTCGATATTCTTCCTGATCAGCTCCACCACATCTTTTACGACAATTGTCGTTTTCGCCGAAACCTCTTTTTGATGAGATAATTCCGAACTCACGACCTTCGAGGTTTCTTTAATTTCTTCGTTCGACGTGAGGAGTTTTTCAATAATTTCTTTTTCATCCTTTGTTGCATTAATAATTTCATTTGCCGTGGTAAATATTTTTTTTAACGTTTTATTAAGATTCACGATGAGTTGATTAAAGAGGATCTGGATATCACCGATCTCATTTGTCGATGTTTTCACAAGCAGCGTCGTGAGGTCACCTTCAAGTTTCACCACGGATATAAGATTGTCTTTTATAGAATTTATATGAGCGGAAAGATCAAAGGCATAAAGGACAACACAAATAATCAGAAATAGAAATACCAGTGCACCGGTAAAAGCAATAGACATGATATTCCGGGTTGCCGTCTGTTCCCACGAATTATAGATATCTTCCGCCGCTTTTCTTACAGCCGGATCGGATGAGTTTTTACTTAATTGCAATAATTGAGAAAAATAGCCCTTTGTCTCTTCGCTTACTCCCGCCCGTTGATAGAAAGCCACATGGGAAATACCTGCAATAACTTCTTCCCGTGTGACAGCAGTAGCAGTAAGGCTTATAATAATAAAAAAAGAAAAAGATAAAAATGTCGCTATGATTTCTGTTTTTAATCCTGTCTTTCGTTTTTGTGGAGTAAATTCATATATCCGGCCCACACGTTTAACCTTTTGCATCTTATAGCTAAAAAACAATAAAATCAGAAAAGCGGCTGCCGGTCCGATGGACCAGGATACAATAAGAAATCTTACTGTGGACCATCGTAATAGTCCGTCTCTGAAAGTAGACGCAATTGTCGAGGCAAGGGGGGCAAGTAAGAATCCGGCGATTATTGCCACAATAAGAATGAGTTTTATCGTCTTTTCATTTTTAATTATCTTTTGTATCTCATTTTCTGATAATATGTTATCGTCGTCTCTCTCATTGATAATTCTATCTATGGGTTTTAACAATCTGTAAAGAAGAATAGCTACAATCGCTGTCATTGAAAATGCGATAATAAACGTAGAGTAAATACTATTAAAAATTGTAGCTAAATCCAGACCCATAGCAGGATATATAATAAGAAATAAAAAACCAAATGCTAATGATAATATTGTTATAAAAAAGAAGGTGAGAAACGGGACAATAAGATTGACTTTTTTTTTCATTATTGCTCCTTTCTAAGTAGCCTTTTTGTATGTCATACTGATCTAATAATCAACACTCCAGCGATCAAAATTTCTATAACCTTTAAGACTTTTTACAATCTCCCGTTTTAATTTTAAATCGATCTCCGTAAATTCAACCCCCTGATAAATCATTCCGTCTTTATAAATAAATTTTACATCCAGACGTACGGGAAACATGACAACTTTTCCCGGTTTTAGTTCAACTTGCATATTAGTGAGTGGATATTCCGATGAAGTTTTTCCTACTTCGAGTTTCACTATATGATATATGCCCGGCTTAAGTCCATGGATGACCTCAAATTTCTTATACGGGCCAATTTTAATTCGTTCTTCCGTATCCCGGTGTTTTAATATAAAATGATAAAAAAAGAGATTAGCATTAATAGTAAACTCGGTTTCATTTTTTACTTGAACCGGAATAATTAAAAGTGTATCCTGGTCTGATTTCGGCTCAGGGACTTGAGTGAGTGTACTGCACCCCCCCAGCACAATAAATATAATTCCGAGACAAAGCCAAATTATAGGTTTCGAATGCATCATCATTCCTCCTCTCTGAAAAACCGAAGTTTCCCGACTTTGTCGAGTTCCGATTTCTGATTTCGACTATGTTTATGATAATTTCATATATAAGTATTCTAAAATATCTACAATAAAGCAAGAAGAATAATGAGGCTATGGTATTTTTTAGTATATTTATGGGCGATATTGGGTTTGAACCAACGACTTCTACCGTGTGAAGGTAGCACTCTTCCACTGAGTTAATCGCCCTCTGTTTATCGAACACATTCCGTTTCTACAGGAAATATGCATCCAATAGCCGCAGTATAGTATACATTCTCTCTTCTTGTCAATAAATTCCTCAGACCAAGAATTATTTTTTTTACGGGAAACCGCTTTACCCTATCAATCCGTCTATTCCTCTCTCAAAACAAGAATTGACGGGTTAAAAGTATAACATTCTAAAACCAGAGATAAATTCTATCCATATGGCGATAAAACAAATAAGTTCCGACAAACAGCAAGGTGAGGCCGGCGCTTCCGGTCACAGGTCCCACAATAAATAAAAATAATTCTCTCCCGCAAATGATAAGAAGACTGGCGAGGATAATATATAAAAACCGCTTATTCCGGTTAATTGCGGCGACAAAAAAATTTACAAGAGCGAAGAAGCCAAGGGCTATATTTGCGATAAAAATGCTCAATTCATCACCGGGCTTATAAATAAGCTGCGAGAGAATTGTCGATGAATCCATGGGAACAATATAGGCTATAATTAACGAGAGAATAAGAGCACCGCCCAGGAGTGTTCCAAATTTTTGAAATTTAATTTCAAGTGCATAGAGACTTGAGAGAAAAATAGCCATAAGACCGAAAAATCGTCCGAATATAACGATCCTCGAAAAAAGCAATCCGAGATAAACAGGCATTCCTAATTGTATATAAAGGAGAAAAACCCGGAATCCTTCGAAAGAAAAGGAAAAAAGAAAGACTGCGTAAAAAAAGATTTCCGGAGAAGCTATTTTCTTAAACAATCGCCTGAAAATAATCCCCGCGATAAAACAAAAGATAAGAAAAATAGTGATATTGATAATGCTGTCAAGTAAAAATCCGGAGTTTACTGCTTCATCACTATATAAAAACCACCAGTACTGAAGTTTAAATTCCAGCTTGCCGGGGAATAGAATCTCCGAGGTTGCAAATAAATAGATCGAGATAATAATACAACAGAGGATTATGCACGAAATAATAATTCCGGCAAATAATATATTGTTTCTCACGGTTAGCAGCATTTTATAAACCTCATACTCATTACGCAGGCTACGCACGCAACCCAAATAATTAATTTATGACAAGGTTGCCATTATGAAAATTTTTGATTTCACGCGAACCTGCGTTTCTCTATTATTCCTGGTATTCTTGTAAAGAAACAAGGATACCAGGAATAATAGCATAAAAAGTATACCTTGTTTTTAATACTTTTACAATTTCATCGGTAAAAATTAAAAAAAAATATTCGGAGACCATAATCCGGCATTACCTTTCGGGATTATCTTCCTTTTCATTTTCTTTATATGGGGGATAATCCCGAAAGGAAAATAAGGGTAAACACCCGGTCCCGGGACCGGAGCATAATCCAGCATTACCTTAGGGGATTATCTTCCTTTTCATTTTCTTTATATGGAAGATAATCCCCTAAGGAAAAAATAAGTCAAATATCCGAAAGATTCTTGAGGATAATTTAATAATATGTTATTAATAGTATAAAGAAACAGAGAATATCAATTATTCTGATATTATGAGATATAATGAGAAAATTACAGAAATAAAAATTCTTGTAAATACCTCTCATAAGAATATAATGACATTGCACAAGGTGATAACAGTAAAGGAGCAATAATGAAGGTAACTATCAGAAAACATTCTCAACCGGATGCCCTTATTCTTGATTTAGATGGGGATTTTGATTTGTATTCATCCAATGAATTTAAAAAGCAAATTGAAGAACTCATAAATCAGGGGAATCATAACCTTTTATTCAATATGGAGAAAGTAAAGTATCTTGATAGTACCGGGATCGGAGTTCTCATACGAATAATGCTGCTTTTAAAACCCAAAGAAGGAAAAATAAGACTTTTCAATGTGAATGAAGCCCCAATGAAGGTACTTGAACTTACATTACTTGTTCAGATGCTTGGTGTCACTGATTCGGAAGAAACGGCACTTGCAAGCATTACAATATAAATTATTTCTTTTTCTTTTGTTTCAGCGCTATAGTTTCAAGACATTGTCCGATCCACATCTTATAGAGCGGGGGTATCGCATCCTGATCAAAGGTAATAATTAATGAAACAAGATGCTCTTGCCTGCTGATGATATCACACCGGGTGACTATCCCAACCATCTCACCCATCTCCTTTAATTCTTCCATCTTCATAATCAGGATTACCCGTTGATTCATATAATCTTCCGGAAGCCCTTCTATCAGAACTTTCGCGCTGAAGATAGATATTTCATTAAGGATGCATTTTTTCCCGTTACCCGAGATAAAAAGAAATGTTTCCATTGCGTGAATACCGAATTCAAGCTGATTTGTATCATTAATGGTGATTCGTTGCTGAAACCGCTTCTCATTCTCCGTTTCCTTCTTAATATGCTTTCCGAGAATAAGAATAAAATCATCCGGGGGGCGGTAGAGATATTCCAGGGAAAAAAGATACAACTGAGGATTACTCCCATGATATTTATCATAATTTTTTACCCGGGACTGAATAAAAAAGGAAATCTCCCGCTTCGAATCAGGATGCATGAAGAAAAGCCGTAATATTACTTTATTATTCGCCTTCTGAAGATGTTCAAAAAAAAATGCCTTTACCAGAAGCAGTATTTTAACGACCTTCATTGATCCGAGGTAAAGAATACAGGGGTATGATTCATTCAGACATTTCAAAGAAACCCTCTGTGCAATAAGACCTGTAGAGGCTATAACCGAATGATTAAACACCACATCATAATCCGAGTATTCATTATAGTAATGAGCAATTTTGCGAGATTCCGGTTCATTCATCAACATAACAATTTAACCTATTCCTTTACAATTATATGAATATATCCAAAGTAAAGCAAGGGAATATTTCTCTCTTCTCATAACCAGACTATTATTAAAAAAAATATCCATACGCACAAGTCTTTATCTCTTTTTTATTCGACTAATTTAAAAAAAACATGTATAACTACTATACTATGGAAAAATACGATTCAATTAAAGCGTACGAAATAGAGCTTAAAAAACGGGCCGTTCTTCCCGAAGGATTTAAAACAGCTGCCACTTCTTTCACCTTTTTTCCACGGGAACGGCCTGTAAAGACTCCATTGAAGATGAACCTTTCACTTTTATTGGCAGACCGGGATGTTACTTCATTTGGTGCAGTGTTTACAAAAAACCTTTTTCCCGGCGGACCAATCCTTATAGGAAAAAAGCGTATGACCGGGGCCTCTGTACGGGGAATTCTTATTAATAACAAAATTGCGAATGTCTGTGCAGCATCAGGAGTCAAAGACGCCGAGTCCGTTCTCCTGCACCTCGCCGGACTCCTCGGCATTTCCGGAACTTCATTACTCCCGGCTTCTACCGGAATTATCGGGTGGCAGCTCCCTATGGCAGAGATAAAACAGAATTTACAGCCCCTGGTTGAACATTTAAGTACCAATTCCCTGTTTGATGTGGCTAAAGCAATTATGACGACGGATTCCTTTCCTAAAATCCGGACTATTACCATAGGTGACGGGAGGATTACTGCGATCGCAAAAGGTGCGGGGATGATTGAACCGAATCTGGCCACAATGCTCGTTTTTATCCTTACTGATATTGAAATATCCCGGGAATTATTACAAACATACCTGACAGAAGCGGCACATGAAAGCTTTAATACGATTTCCATCGATGGAGATCAGAGCACCAGTGATATGGCCGTCATCCTTTCCTCGTGCAAAAAAAAGCCTACATCCACGGAAGAATTCAGAAATGCCCTCTTTTCCGTCTGTAAATCCCTTGCAGAGGATATTGTCCGAAATGGTGAAGGCACATCACATGTGATTAAAGTTCTGGTAAAAGGGAATGATAATAAAGTGATTCGAGCAGGCATCGGAAAAGGGATTATAAACTCACCCCTGGTGAAGACCGCCATTTTCGGGAATGATCCGAATGTCGGCCGGATTATCGGTGCAATCGGAGATTTCCTGGGAAATCATCAGATTAATATCGATACCGGGGAAATGACGTTAAAATTGGGTGATACCGAAATATTTTCAAAAGGGGCATTCCTTATTAATCCGGATAAAGAACGTACTCTTTCCGATTACCTCAAAAATGCACAATTGGATCCCTCGGTAAAAGGATATCCCCAACATAATAAAACGGTTGATATCACTGTCATTCTTGGGGAGGGAGACGAGACTTCCACCATTATCGGTTCGGATCTGTCATATGAATATATCCGGGAAAACGCGGATTACAGGTCATAGAATGTACGGGAGGTATCGGTCTTCACCTGTGCCTTCATAGACACGATTTTAATAATTCAATGATCAGGACAGGAGCATATCTCCCCTACTTCTGATAAAATATCTGCATAAAGGAAATAATTATTTATGGAAAAAACAGGTTTTGATAATGAAAAATATCTGAACATGCAGGAAAAAGCTATTCTGGAGCGGGTAGAAAAATTTAATAATAAGCTCTATCTGGAATTCGGGGGGAAACTCCTCTGGGATTATCACGCTGCCCGGGTTCTTCCGGGTTTTGATCCGAATTCAAAGATTCGACTCCTTTATAAACTAAAAGATACCATTGATATTATTCTGTGTATTTATTCGGGTGATATAGAACGCAGGAAAGTAAGAGCCGACTTCGGCATTACCTATGATGCCGATGCTCTAAAACTCATCGATGACCTTCGGGAGTGGGGACTGGAAGTGACGGGAGTTGTTATTACCCGGTTCGAAGACCAGCCATCTGCCATAATTTTTAAGAACAAACTCGAACGGATCGGAATGAAAGTGTATACTCACAGATATACAAAAGGATATCCCACGGATATTGATCTGATTGTGAGTGATAAGGGATATGGCGCGAATCCATATATCGAGGTCACGAAACCCCTCGTTATCGTCACAGGCCCGGGCCCCGGAAGCGGAAAACTATCAACCTGTCTTTCCCAGCTTTATCATGAACATAAAAAAGGGAATATCTCGGGTTATGCAAAATTTGAAACCTTTCCTATCTGGAATCTTCCATTACAGCATCCTGTCAATATCGCCTATGAGTCTGCAACCGCCGATCTTAAGGACCGCAACCTCATTGATCACTTTCACCTGGAAGCCTATGGAGAAAAAGTTGTCAATTACAACAGGGATTTAGAAATATTTCCAATCCTGAAACGTATTCTAAAAAAAATCAGCGGAGAAGAATTTTACTATAAATCACCCACAGATATGGGGGTAAACAGGGCCGGCTTCGCGATCACCGATGACCAGGTCGTTTGCGAAGCATCAAAACAGGAAATAATACGGAGATATTTTCGTTATTCCTGTGAATATGTGACCGGATTGGCAGAATATCACACTGTCGAAAAAAACCTTCTCCTCATGGAAGAACTCGGCATTTCCCGTGAATACAGAAATGTCGTCCTTCCGGCAGAACAAGCCGGAGTAGAAGCTGAAAAAACAGGCAAAGGACACGATGGTATTTATTGCGGTGCCGCGATAGAGCTTTCTGACGGGACCATCATAACCGGTAAAAACTCCCCGCTCTTACATGCTGCTTCCGCCATGGTGCTAAATGCCATTAAATACCTGGCCCAGGTACCGGACCACATCCACCTCCTCCCGGAAAATATCATTGAATCAGTCTGGAAACTTAAAAAAGAGATCTATGCATCCAAAAATCTAAGCCTGGATCTGGAAGAAACACTTATCGCATTAAGTATCAGCGCAACACACAACCCGGGGGCAGGTCTGGCTCTTGAAAAATTGAAGAACTTTAAAAATTGTGAAGTCCATATGACACATATCCCCACACCCGGTGATGCCGCGGGATTAAGAAATTTAGGAGTGAACCTTACCAGCGGACCGAACTTTGCCACAAAATTTTTATTTTTAGGATAGAACAACCTCGATCAAAAAGAGAGAATATAAAAAAAGGCCGGAAAACCCCGGCCTTTTTTTATTAATAATTCGCATCCGCGTAATTAAGCCACCCCCCTGCTTGTACCAGGGCCTTATCGAACTCGGATATGGAATAGGGTATCTCTTCTGTTTTACCCGGACTCGTAACGATTAACACCTCTTTATCCACATCAGCCTCAATAATTGTTTCCTTTCCCCCGAAGGTTTTAAAGAGATAATCAATCTTCTCTTTTGCCAGCTCCACCGCCATCATTCCGCAATTAAACATATTCTGTCTGAAAATCCGGGCAAAGTTCTCCGCCACCACCAGGTTGATAGCATTCATCTCCAACGCCCAGGGAGCGTGTTCCCGTGAAGATCCGCACCCGAAATTTGCACGGGTGACTATAACGGCCTTATCCGCGATATCTCTCTCCGGATGAAACCCTTCAAGTTTCAAATCTTCCAGTAAATAGGGCTGCAAGGCCTCTTTTGTATTTTCAGTCAGGTATTTCGCGGGAATTATTTCATCTGTATTGATATCCGATCTATCTAAGAACAGTACTTTACCTTTAAAATTTTTCATTACTTACCCTCCTTATAAAACGGTGACTGAGCAATGGAACCTGCCAGGGCTGTTGCCGCGGCAGTTGCCGGACTCACTAAATGCACCATACCGCCTTTTCCCATTCTTCCGTTAAAGTTTCTGTTGGTTGTGGATGCGCAGACCTCTCCCTCCGCCAGAACACCATTACTCATTCCGAGACAGGCACCGCAGGTGGGATTTGTCACACAGAATCCCGCATCCATAAAAATCTTTATGAGCCCCTCTTCCAGGGCTGTGGCATAAATATGGGGTGTCGCGGGAGAGACAATACCGCGGAGATCCGGGGCTATCTTTTTCCCTTTCAGTACTTCCGCGGCAATACGCAAATCTTCGATACGTCCATTCGTGCAGGAACCGATGTAGACCTGATCCACTTTTGTGCCGGTCATCTCACGGACCGTCCTGACCTGGTCCGGTTTATACCCGACGGTCACAACCGGTTCAAGGCCGGATACATCAAACTCCATTTTCTTCGCGTATGGTGCGCCGGGATCGGATATCCACCGGGTGTATTCCCCGAGGGCATCCTCTTTCGTCTTAAAATCATCTTTAATAAAGGGCCAGAGGTAATCGACAGTGGTCATATCGGGAAAACAGATACCACAGGTCCCGCCGGCTTCAATCGCCATATTACAGAGGGTCATCCGGGATTCCATACTCATGGCATCCACCACACTCCCGGTAAACTCAATGACCTTGTCTGTTGCCCCGTTTACTGTCAATTCCTTAATTATTCCCAGGATCACATCTTTTGCATAGACTCCTTGAGGTAATTTCCCGTTTATTGCAATCTTTATCGTCTCCGGGGTCCTGAAGGTGCATATTCCTTTTAAAATACCACCTTCCAGGTCGGTCGTCCCGACACCTGCTGCAAAAGCACCAAAGGCACCATGGGTGCATGTATGGGAATCCCCCATAATGATCGTGTACCCTGGTCTGACAAATCCCTTTTCCGGAAAAATTGCATGACAGACACCATTACTCCCGATATCAAAAAAGTCCTTTATACCATGCCGTTTTGCCCAGTCTCTCATAATCTTTCCCTGCAAGGCGGTTTTGGAGTCTTTTGCCGGCGTGACATGATCGATCACTGCTTTAATTTTATCAGGATCGAACACCCTGTCCTTTTTGCGTGACACAAGATCATTCAACGCGATGGGTGTCGTAATTTCATGACAGAATACGGCATCAAGTTTTAAAACAAATATCCCGCCGGGGAGTATGTCCACTTTATGCGCTTCAAAAATTTTTTCCGCGATTGTTTTTCCCATAACAACCTCCTTTTTTATCAATGTAAACTCCGGGAATCCTATGACACAATCCCCGCATGACGCAAGCCACAATCGTATCTTTATAGAAAACCTGCGTTCCACTCTCTTACTTCACCTTCATGTTTACGGAACAAAAAGATGAAGCAGAATACCATATATTTCTTTATAAATAAGGTTGATGAATATACGTCTCCCGTCCACTCCCGGCGAATCCTTTCATCAACCTTCTACAAATTCCATCCTCGGGGGTGTTGCAACCCAGAAAGCTCTTAAAACTTCCGTACCGGTATTAATTAAGGTATGAGGGCTGATGGAAGAAAAACTGACACTGTCACCTTGTTTCAATTCATAGACCCTGTTCCCGTAATGCAGTCTTCCGGTCCCTTCAAGAATCACCCCAAGTTCCTTACCTCTATGACCATAATGCTTTTCTCCCCTCATCTCTCCGGGATTAATAGATATCATAAAAGCCTCTATGGCATGCTCCTCATCCTTATCATGAATGATAGAAAGCTGCTCATAACTGATACCACCGATCGATATCTGTCTCCGCTCTTCCTCGTGAATAACGGTTATAAGCTGCTCTTTTTTATACTCACGAAACAAATACTCGAAATCAATATCAAGGATTTCCGATATGGTGAGGAGTGTATCAATCGAGGGAGAGACCTTGTTTCTCTCGATCTGGGAAATGAGACTCTCACTGACTCCTGCCCGGAGAGCCACCTGTTTCAGGGTAAATTTTCTTCGTTCCCGGATTTCGCGTAATTTCTCACCAAATTTATATTTTATCTCAGAATTCAGTATTTATTAACCTCCTTAAGTATATATTAAGATGTTTTTCCAATATTGTCAATTGTTTTTTATGAAAAAAAACAGGAAAAGCCTGCTGTACTTGAAAAAGAGAAGAGAATGCTGTATAAAATTAATTAAAGAAGATTAGTGAGAGTACTCACTTGGAGTATTTTTTTTCATTAGATTAAAAGGAAATAAAAATACTCCACATTTGTCTTAGGTTGGTTCTTGCATTAAATTGGCGAGAGTACTCACCAATTTAATGCAAGAACCTCTATATATAAAATTTTTTACGGGAAAGAGGAAATGATCATGACGGAACAAGAGAGTGTTACATTAATAGAGAAATTTCTGGAAGATAGAAATTATTTGTCTGCATATCTTGGACTCAAAGAATCATCCTTATCCCGGGAACGGGAACTCGAATTTACCGGTAAGATAACACAACATATCATTACCGAACTCGGTTATTCCTCGGGAAGAAAAGACAAGGAAAAGGTATATTTCTACAGATCTCTTCTCCTCATGATTTTTCAGGATATTCCAGGCCTTGCACGCATCTATAAAAGACAATTACAAAGTTCACGGGAGCTGGATTCTCCCATGGATTTCCTGAAACACATTAAAAATTTCAATAATTTAGCAACAGATAATTCAGATTTAAAAGAGACGATTAATGATACAATAGAGGATATTTCCGAGAAGATCGAGGATGCAAAAGATGATATGGAAGAAAATCGATTGGACGAGTCGGTAAAAGATCTCTTTTCCATAGCAGAGGAAAGTATCAAAGAAGGAGTAAAAGGTTTTAATGATTTTTTAAAAAAAATAACAACCCCCCCGCCCCCTCCCAAACCCCCGAAAGAAAAAAAAGAGCCGCCATTAAAACAAGCAGAACCTATTGTCGATGAAGAGAGTCCGGAAACAGATGAAAAACAGCCCGGAAATAGTGGGGAAGAAAAATAAAAAGGGTTACTCATCCACCTAAAAGGAATAGTATGGATTATTCACCAACACATGTAATGTGGGAAATAACTCATGAATGCAATATGGAATGCCTTCATTGCAGCTCCTCTTGCACTCAAAAAGAACCGGATGAATTGAGCACGGATGAGGCCCTCGGTTTCTGCGGGGATCTTGCTCAATGCGGAATCAAGTCAGCCACCCTCTCCGGGGGAGAGCCCTTTATGCGGGAAGACCTGCTTTTGATAGCGGAAAAACTTGTACAGAATGGTATTAAAACGACAATAATTTCAAATGGTTGGCTCATCAGCGATGATATCGTGCGAAAAGCACAAAAAGCCGGAGTGACGGATATCATAGTAAGCCTCGACGGCTTGAAAAAAACACATGATTTTTTGAGGATGAAAGGTTCATATAATCATGTTTTATCCGCGATGAAAATCCTGACAGACTGTCATATGTCTTTCAGCATTCTTACAACGGTTACTTCTCCTGCCATAAAGGAACTTTCTAAAATAAAAAAGATCCTTTATAAAAATAAGGTGAGGTCCTGGCTATTTCAGCTGTCGCTCCCCTCCGGAAATCTTTTAAACCATGAAAAACTTATTCTTTCCCCGGATGATCCCGCCCGTGTTCTTGATTTTTGTCACAACACGATGAAAGAGGGAAAAATCACCGTCGATATTGCCAATACCATCGGGTATTTCTCTCTTAAAGATACGGAAATCCGGAATCAATCACCCCGAACCGCCAGTCCCTTTTTTATACGAAAGGGGTGTGAAGCAGGAAAAAAGGTATTTGGGATTCTTCCCAATGGGAATATCAATGCCTGTCTTACGATTAAAGATAAACGTTTTATTGTGGGAAATATAAGAGAGACATCTCTTTCTGTTATCCTGAAAAAAAAGGACGTTTTCAGGATAACGGGAACTATCAAAAAAGAAGAGTTAAGAGGGTTTTGCGGTATATGCCAATACGGGAACTACTGTTTTGGCGGATGTACGGGGGCAAAACTAGCCCTGACTGGTTCCATCTATGAAAATACCTATTGTGTATTTAGCCGATCCATAGCCAAAGAGAAAGAAAAAGCAAAAAAAATTAATGATGTAAAAGCTTTGATCTCTACCGGCCGGGTACTCATCGGTCAAAAGACCTACCAGCTTGCGGAAGTATATCTATGGAGGGCTCATATTCTCGAACCGAAAAATATCGAGGTAATTGATCTCCTTGGCTTTGTACATTTCTTTTTGGAAAATTATCACCTCTGTAAGGAGTTTAATGAAAAGGCCCTGATGATCAATCCCAGCCATGCCTATGCTTTCAAGGGACTTGGTCTTTGTCTGACCCGGATGGGTGATGTGGAAAAAGGGATAAAATTACTGTATCATGCCATTGAGTTAGCTGATCCTTCTTTTACAGATCCTTACTATGATCTTTCTATTGTCCTTTCGGAAAACAACCGCCTCGCCGAGGCTCTTCATGTATTAGGGGTGGGAAGAAACCTCTCCCCACAGTTTAAGGACATGACTGAAAACTTTTATAACTCTCTTACAATAAAATTTAATAATCTTTAAAAAATAAGAAAATCACGGTATTGCCCTGCGGCCCGTAACACAGAGAAAGTAACACTTTTCACTCTTTCTTTTGTTTTAATATGAGAGACTTTAAAGAAAGAGGAGAATACGTATGAAATACTTTTTTGTTTTTTTTATTATCATTTTTTCGGTTTTTCCCGGCAGCGCAGATGAACAGGTACGGCTTCTTGCCGGAACATGCGTGAATTCAGATGATTTCCGGGAATTTACATCCGATTCAGGGATCGCAAGTTTCTGGGGTATAGGATGGGAAGTCATTCATAACCACCTCGGAATGGGGGGTAATTATTACACAAATTTTAACCAGGATATCTACCGGGAATGGTCGGTAAATTGGTATTCGGAAGTCATATTCTTAAGTTATCATGTCTTTGGTACCACCTCATTTTTTGATCCATTCGTACAAGGCGGTCTGGGATGCAGCGGAGAAGTCCATCTTAATGATTATAATTATGATTACGAATATGAACCGGAAAACTTAAGACTTACAATTTTCCCATACGTAAGCGCCGGGATGGTGATAGCTCATAACAACTTTCTTGTGGGCACAAAACTCAATTACACACCTGTCACAAGTCCGATCCCCGTAACAAATATCGAACCCTATTTTCTTAATGAAACCCAACTTCATATTTTTGCCGGAATCTACTTTTAACCGGCAAGAAATTTGAAGAAAAGGTGAACCGTGTTTTTTTTAAAGGAAGGCAGCACATGGCTGCCTTCCTCCCCTTTTTTCTTCACACATTTCCCTGAATAAAACAAAATAACGTCTTTGAGATTATTTAACCCCGGGGGCTTTTCAATAAAAAAATATTCAAAAAATATGTATTTTCTTCTAAAGTTATTATTTCATACAACCGAGAGACAGAACAGGGAATATTTTAAATTTTAAAAAAACAACACAACTAACACGTATCAGCCTTAAACCGTCTTAACACCAACTAACAACCTATCCTAATTTTACTAAAAAAATAAAATTAATTGATTTTTTTAAAAAAAAATTACTTTTTTTTAAAATTTAGCTAAAGTCCTAAGTTAAGTTAATCGATATTCATTATAAGCAGAAGCTTGCATGTGTGAAAGATCAAAACACCTTGCTTCTGTTTAATGCATAAACCTGCACCTGCAAATGTATTCGAATACGATGGCGAAGGCGAATATGCAAACACATTTGCAGCCGTACATTTGATACGGATCCCGTATTACTATACGGAACCCGTATTACTATACGGAACCCGTATCACGATACGGACGAATAACAATCTTTAGCAAGCATTCTCTCTTTAAAGCAACAGGGGTGTTATACGCATGTTCCTTTAAAGAGAAAAGCGGAGAATAAAGGAGGTGTACTGCGGCTAATAAAATGAAGAAACTTATAACAGAGAGACAATTACGGGGAAGGAGTATGACAGAGAGTATAAAGAGAAGGATGTTATAGTATTTTACACGTGGTATTTTACATCAATTTTAAAAGTATTGCAGGTTACTTTAAAATGAAAAAAATACCAGGATATACGGCTTTGACCATAATAGTGAACAATCAAAAAGCAGGCGGGCAAAGCAAAAGATTGTTAAAGCAGTAATTTTATGCACAGGTGATTTAAAATTTATTTTTTTTACTTGTTCTTTTACATAGAGATTGACAGGGTTGCCCTTAATCTCATTATCGGTTTCTGAAAATGAAGGTTAAGGGAAATTTAATAAATATATCGAAAACTATTCGGTTTTTCGGTATCTCCAAAAGTATTTTGTTTGGTGGAGCAAACCAAATAAATAAGAGTTTAGCAGGGTTATAGCAGCCTTTTTAAATGGATATAAAAAGGCATAAATGAATTATTTCCAAGGAGGATACAATGATAATTAATCATAATTTAAGCGCCATGTATGCGCAGAGACAACTTAAGAACAACAATTTGAATGTAACGAAGAATATGGAAAAACTTTCTTCCGGTTACAGAATAACCAAAGCATCTGACGATGCATCCGGTCTCGCGGTCTCGGAAAAGATGAGATCACAGATACGGGGATTAAATCAGGCATCAAAAAATGCGGCGAACGGTATTTCATTAATCCAGACAGCCGAAGGATATCTTCAGGAATCACAGGATGTTCTGCAGCGGATAAGAGAACTCGCCATCCAGGCATCGAATGGTATCTATACGTCGGAAGACAGGATGATGATTCAGGTCGAAGTTTCCCAGCTTATCGATGAAGTAGACAGAGTCGCTTCTCATGCTCAATTTAACGGGATGAACCTTCTTACAGGAAGATTTGCCCGCACCCTTGGTCAGAACGTTGTGACAGCATCCATGTGGTTTCACATCGGGGCAAATATGGATCAGAGAGAACGTGTGTATATCGGAACCATGACAGCAACCGCTCTTGGTGTCAAAGACCTTGCAAGCCAGAAAATTATGACACTCTCTACAATGGATAGTGCCAACAGAGCTATCGGGGTTCTCGACGATGCTTTAATGACTATTAATAAACAACGGGCAGATCTTGGTGCATATCAAAACAGATTGGAAATGGCGATCAAAGGCATCGATATAGGTGCGGAAAACATGCAGGCGGCGGAATCCACAATAAGAGATGCTGATATGGCACATGAAATGGTAAACTACACAAAGAACCAGATCCTCATTCAATCAGCTACTGCAATGTTAGCCCAGGCAAATACGAAACCCCAGGCTGTTCTCCAGCTGCTCCAGTAGCTATGATTTATAAAATAATAAAAGAAAAAAGCTTCCTGATGCATCATGATCAGGAAGCTTTTTTTTGTAAGATACAATAATTTAAAATGGAGAAATATTATGTATTCCCGAGAATACCTGCTGCAAAAATTAAGCATGTACTTTAACAATCTCACGCAAGTAAAGTCCTGCACAATACACGGAAGTTTAGCGACAGGCCAGTACGATGAATACTCGGACATCGACTTAAGATTGGATGTAAGCGGGACCGATAATGGGAAATTCATGCTCGCATTACCAGAGTTGTTATCTTCGGATTTTTGTATTGGTTTTTGATATTATCTATATCAGTAATTCTTATTTTAAAATACACCCGAATATTGACACGGATTCTGCAATTGGTTTATGCTTTACTCACTTTCGGCGGCCTATTCAATAAAGCGGTAGTGTAAGTTCGATGCCGAAAGAACATTTTTAACCGGATCATTTTTGGAGGAAAACACAATGGATTTTCAAAATCATGTCATCCGTTGGTTATTGGAAGATAATAATCCCCCTGTTCAATATTTAACACTGAAACATCTCCTTGACAAACCGGAAGGAAATCCGGATGTCGTTACGAGTAAAGCGAGACTCATGGAATATCCGGCTACCCGGGAAATTCTTGCACACAGCGATGAATTCCGGGCTGATGAACACGCCTACCGGAAGTATACCGGCAAATATTGGCAGGTTATTTTTCTCGGCCAGTTTCTGGCCGATGGAAAAGATCCGCGGATTGCAGATGTCATTCAAGCCCTCCTGAAACACCGGGAATGGGTGTCAAAAAGCGGGGGTCAATGTCTCACCGCGAATCTACTGACAGCATTCAGACGGTTAGGCTATGAGAATCATCCGTCGGTCACGGAAGAAACGGAAAACCTCGCACAACGAATCGTAGACGACAAAGGCATCGTCTGTTCCGCCCTGGACTACAGCCTTCTTTCCCACTGTTATATGGCACTCCCGAAACTCCTCCTTTGTTTTATCGAGGTCCCGCCGGATAAACGTTCCGCTGCCGTAAAAAAAGCCATTGACCTGATCATAAAAACCATCATCGAGAACGAGGTATATATCTATGTACCGGGAGCCAGGAAAGATTGGCAGGAAGTCCTGGCACGGCAGCCGAAACGGGAGGAACTCCCCAAAGGTCAAACAGTAAAAGAATGGATCGCGCAACAACGATCAGCCTTTCTTGCCGCCAGGGGATCAGGAACACGGGCCCCGAAACAGGGCTGGCTTAAATTCGGATTCCCTTTGCATTACAATTCGGATATCCTGGAGACTCTGTACACCCTTGCCCGGGCCGGAACCTCCCCGGCACCCGGTTTACAAAAGGCTTTACAGATAGTCCGGGAAAAAATGACCGGAACGGGAGTCTGGATTCTTGAGAGCACGTTAAACGGAAAGATGTTTGTCAATGTTGAAGAAAAGGGGCAGCCGGGTAAGTGGATCACATATTTTGCATTGTATGTACTGAAATATTTTGATGAAAACATATGAAGAATTACCCGGAAAGCCGCCCGTTTAAAAAAAATATTTTCGGAATACTCATTACGCAGGCTACGCCCGCAACCCAAATAAATATTCTATTACGAGGTTGCGGTTTTGAAAACTTTTGATTTCTTGCAAACCTGCGTTTAGCTATTATTCCGAATATTCTTGTTTAAAAAACAAGAATATTCGGAATAATAGC
>JAFGRV010000430.1 GCA_016934975.1 Spirochaetales bacterium
GGCGACAAATTGTATGCCGAACCGCCCCAGGTCCCAGGCCGGGGTCCCCAGAACATTACAATCCGCCTCACAGGCGGCACACCCTCCCGCCGAAACCTGCCTGAGTTTCAGGGATTTGGAAAAAAATTTCCGTACCAGGGTATCCGCAATTTCCGGTTTTACGGGGGTGCCAGGGGTGATGATAAGGTCGGACCGCCGTGCAGCAGAAGTTTGATGATTCCCGGTAAACCGGATATGATTATGGGTGCAGGCTTCTTCGCATTTATGACAATAAATACATTTTCCCATATCCAGGGATACGATAGTACGGGTCACGGTAAGCGCCCCCACGGGACAGCTTTCAACACATGAGGAACATCCGTCGGGGCACCCGTTTGTCACCACCGGCCGCCCTCTGAATTTTTCCGGCAAAACAGGAAGCTTTCCTTTGGGATATGTAAAGGTTCTTTTTTTTTGTTTTAAACGGGCCACTACTATAGTAAACATAACGACTCCTTACTCATAAATCATGTCCGCAATAGGACAGATTAAAACTTTTGTTACAGAGGGGAAAATCCGAAATTTGTTGATCGCATAAAGCAGTGGCGAGTCCGAACCAGTTATGGAAAGAAGGATCCGTGATCTTATAAAAACGAAAGTGTGAAGATTCACCGGCAGCCGCAACGTGGCAGATTTCACCCCTGAATCCTTCTGTCAGAGAAATCACCATTCTTCCCGGTAGAGGAGGCCCCACCGCAATCGAACAGAGTTCCGTATCAATCGCATCAAGTTGTCTCTGAATAAACGCAAAGGATTCTTCTGCTTCTTTTAGCCGGACAAAAGCCCTGGCATAGCAGTCACCGGTATGATACGTACATAATGATATTTTTTCATCAACATATCCCCCATAGGGATGTTGTATCCGGATGTCCTGTTCACTTCCCGATGCCCGGGCAGCTACACCCACGAGCCCGATCTCCCTGGCCAGGGCAGCGGAAACAATTCCTGTTTTTTCAAAACGGGCCAGTACGGAAGGAGAATTAAATAATAAATCGATGGCATTTTTAAAATCCTTCCGGATTTTCTTTAATTCAGGACCGATTCTCTTTGGTACGGGAAACCGTACGCCCCCGGGAATAATATATCCCCGTCCGAAGCGGTTACCGCAGAGGGCCGCCGTCAGGTTTAAGACATCACCCCGGATTCTCCCGCAATAATTTTGCGTGGGAAGAAACCCCACATCACCGGCCAGAGCACCCAGGTCACCGATATGGTTTGCAAGTCTTTCCAGCTCCGATGCGATTGCCCGGAAACGAAGAGCGCTTTTCGGCACTTCACAATCACACAAGGCCTCCAGCACATTACAGTATGCTTCGGTATGGCCGACAGTGGAATCACCGGCTATTGTCTCGATATAATGAATGGTTTTATTATCCGGTCCCTGTCGAATCACCCTTTCCATTCCCCGGTGTTGAAATCCCAGGGAAATCTCCAGATGATAGACCGTTTCACCATGGCATTGAAAACGGAAATGTCCCGGTTCAATGACACCGGCATGTACCGGCCCGACGGCGACTTCATGCACTTCCTCTCCCTCAAGCCGGAAAAAGTGAGTTTCTTTCCGGTTTTCATAAACGCTTTTATTTTCGGGAAATTGAGTCCGCACGGGTTTTAGCCAGGGATGTCCCAGGGGGGTCAGGAAGTGAGTTTCATAGATCTCCCGTTCAAATAATTGGAGCTGGGATAATCCGGGTGTCAGGCTTTCATATTCCTTTTCAACAATTGTCGTAAGTACGGAAATAAACCCATGAGCTTTATTATTGATGATACAAAACAATTGGAATTTCCCGTCCCTGAAAGGAACACAAAAAAAGGCTGATACATGGGCATCTGTTTCCCGGAGAGCGGTGATGACCAATTGCCGGAACTCGTCTATATCATATATCGGGCAATCCGACCATTGAAATGCCTGGTTGTTTTTTACTTCCAAAACCTTCGGATTCATATTATGACCTCCCTACTAATGATGCTGCTTCCTTTAATAATGAATCCAGAGGTCCGGGTATCCACAATCCGAGAAATAAAACCAGGAGAAGCAATACCAAAGGCGGGGCAATCGCAAAGAACCGCTCCTTTGTGCTTCTCGTATGTTCCTGTTCCGTTTCCGGACCGGGACTAAAGAGCATCTTGAAAAAAAATCTGCTCATGGCGATAAAGGAAATAACCAGGGCGATAAGAAAAATAATAACCGTGAGAAAGTGTTTGCCGGGAACAGCTCCTTTTAAAATAAGAAACTCACTCATGAATATCCCGAAGGGCGGGGTTCCGGTTATCGCGAAAAAACCCGCAAGCCAGAGAACTCCGGTTAAGGGGTACTTTTTTATCAGCCCCCGGACACCATTTATTTTCTTACTATTATAGTAGATAAGTATGTTTCCGGCGAGTAAAAAGAGTGCGGCTTTTGCAAGAGAATGATTTAATGCATGGAAGAGAGAACCATATTGAGATAGAGAACCGAGACCTACTCCCACAGCCAGGATCCCCATATGCTCGATACTGGAATACGCGAGCATCCGTTTATAACCCTGTTTGGTGATAAGAAAAAATGAGGCGATAACCATGGAAAACAAACCGAAAAACAACATTAAGCCGGCGGCATAATCATAGAGATCCGCAGATGCCATGATTCGAAACATCCGCAGGATGGCGAGAAAAGAACAATTAAGCAAAGCCCCGGATAAAAGAGCGGAGACCAGCGAGGGGGCTTCACCGTGTGCTTCCGGCAGCCAGGTATGCATGGGAGCAAGTCCCATTTTGGTGCCGAAACCGACCAGGATCAGGATAAATGAGGCTTTGAGCCAGACCGGATGAAAGGATCTTTTTACTCCATAAATAGTATCAAGAGAAAGAGAAAGTTTTTCGCCATCAACTAATGGGGAGGCGACAGAGAGGCAATAAATACCGAGGAGAGCAAGGGCAATTCCCACGGAGCAGACCATGAGATATTTCCAGGTTGCCTCCAGGCTTTTATGATGACGGTGAAAGTAAATGAGGGGGGCGCTGGAAAGGGTTGTGGCTTCGACCCCGATCCAGAGAAGTCCGATATGACGGCTTAAGGTGACCAGGGTCATGGTTGATAAAAAAATAAGTAAAAATCCGGTAAACCCCGCCTCCCGGCTCAGTTCAATTGAAAAAAACTTTATTTTATCTTTCAGGCTGTTTTCCTCTTCCGTCCGGACATAAAATTGCCCGTATGCTGATACAGATAAAAAAAGAAAACTGGTTATGAGTAATATCAACATGGCAAGAGCGTCCGGAGCAAGCCACCCGGGGATTCCCCCGCCATAAAAACCGCCGAAGGCAAGAGCAGTGAAAAAAAGATGAGCCAGGGCTGTCAACACCCACAGAATCCGGCGAATACGGTGCGATGGTATGAAGAGGCAGATGATTCCGCTGATAAAAGGGACAAGGACAAGAATGAGAATTTTCATTATTTTCCTCCGTGATAAAGAGACAAACGGTCAATATCAATATGATCGAATTCCTTGTTAATATGGTAAATCGTAATTCCCATAATAAAGATCGCCGTAAAAACATCCGTGAGAATGCCGATTTCCACAATCAATGGTTCCGATACGGTAAAAGCCATGCCAAAAGCATAAATACCGTTTTCGAGGGACAAATAACCGGCAACCTGGGTAATAGCCTTTTTCCGGGCGATGATAAGAAAAAGCCCGGACATCATGGTAAAGAGAGTAATGGGGATAAAAAAGTTGATAGTTTTTTCGGTAAGGATTCCCAATCTGTTGGAAATAAAAATACATACTCCCAACAATAACGCACCGATGACGATGGACGGTGTATATCCGATAAAAGGCTCCAGTTCGCGGTCCACCCCGACTTTGAGTGTTGTCCGGCGCATAAACCAGGGAATAATCATCCCTTTTATGATCGTCGTGACAATCAGAGAAATGATAACAAGAAGATTTCCCACAGGATGAAGAATCACCAGAACAATCCCCAGGAGCAATGCCTGGAAAGACAGGGCCTGGATGCATGCCATAATACGGCTTGTCGCGAGTAACCTGAAGTTAACGAGAATAAGAAAGACTGATGCAATATTAATTATATGTTCCATCTCCTACCTCCCGGGTATGATTAAAGCCAGTAGCGCGAAAACCGAAGCTGCTATTGTTAATTGCGACACCTTTACAAGGCGTAATCGTGCCATAATTGACTCAATGATACCGACCAGGATAGCCACTATTCCCATGGACACGATGAGGATAATGAAATTCAATACTTCCATAGTGGTTCTGAATTGCTGGATAGTTGAAACGAAAAGCGCCCCGGTCACCCAGAGTTTCAGATACGAGGTATAATGAATAAAACCGAGATCAACTCCGCAGTGATCCAATACCATGACTTCATGAATCATGGTTAATTCCAGGTGGGTATTCGGATCATCCACGGGAATCCGCGCGTTTTCCGTAAGAAAGACGATAAACAGGGCGGCTCCGGCAAAGAGGATGATCTTGAGAGGGGGCATTTCTCCGGAAATCAGGCCGGATATCCGGAGGGAACTCATCATCTCCGTGAGGGAAATACTCTCTGTACTCTTTGCGATGGAAGCGAGACTTAACAGAAGGGCAAGCTCACAAAATAAACTGAAATGCATTTCTCTGCTCGCCCCCATTCCCTCAAAAGAGGAACCTGTATCCAGGGCAGCAAGGACATAAAAAAAACGGAGAAATCCCAGGATATAAATTAAGAGGATAAAGTCGCCATGAAAAGAAATGAGGGCCCCGAAATTTCCCAGGGGTGTTAGAAAAAGTGCCCCGATAATGGCGGTAAGCCCAAGGACCGGACCCGCCTTAAAAATCCAACTTGTCGTGGTGCTGTATACGGCACCTTTTCTTAGTAATTTTATGAGATCATAGTAAGGCTGTAATAGAGGGGGACCTTTTCTTCCTCCGAAAAAAGCCTTGGTACGGTTTATCAGCGATACCAGAAGAGGACTCGCGACGAGGGCGACCCCCACATGAATAAGTGAAAAAATCATACGTTTTACCTCAATGTAAAAAGAAATAAAATAATAATTGTAAGAGCTATATATAAAACATAAAGATGGGTATTTCCCGACTTAAGCCAATAAAATTTGATTGAGAGCAGCCGGAAAAATCCGAAAAAAGGCTGATATATCCGCCGCATAAAGAGATCGATTGACTGGGAAATGAGGGTTCCTTGTTTGGGGAAAAGATTCCCCTTTATATCAACCACAGTCTTTCTTCCGAGAATATACCTGAACATCTTAAGCACCGGGTCTGCAAAAGAAGAACCGGTATACTGCATTCTCGGCGTCCCTGCATGATACCCGCAATCCCAGGTCGACACCTCTCGAATGGGCCGCCTGGGGGAAAAAAGTATCCGGAGGCTGATAATAACAAGGACGAGAGCGATAATTCCGATGGAAAATAGACTGACAGGGATGAGTGATTCCGTATATTGTAACATAAATAAATCCGGCGGGATCTGTATAAAAAGAGATACCACAGGGAGGAAAAGCCCTGAAAGATACGGTGATGCGATACCGAGTCCAAGACACAAGACCGCGGGAATAATCATGGGAAAAATCATACCACTATCAACCTCATGAGCATTTTCTGCCTTAACAGATCGTGGCTGCCCCAGGAAGACAATACCGAAAACTTTTGTAAAACATAAGACTGCAAGAACACCGATCACCGCGAGATTTGTAAGGGAAAGAAGACCCCCTGACCACATGCCGGAATCCGGGAGAGAAATGAACGAGGCGATGTAGATCAGGAATTCCCCTGCAAAACCGTTGCATGGTGGAAGGGCGCAGATGGAAACTGAACCGATAAGAAAGACAAGTGCAGTAACAGGCATGCGTTTTATAAGTCCCCCCATCTGTTCGATATCCGGGGTACCGGTACTTTTAATGACAGCCCCTGCGCTGAAAAACAACAAAGATTTGAAAATTCCGTGATTGAGGATATGGAGCAAACCGCCGCAGATCCCCAGCAAGGCTACTGCCGGGTTATGATAACTGATACCGAGAAGTCCCAGTCCAAGACTCAGGGTAATAATTCCGACATTTTCTACACTGGAATACGCCAATAAACGTTTTATATTATTTTGGGCAAGGGCATAGAGAATCCCGGTAATTCCAGAAACTCCACCTAAAAAAAGGAGTGCCCATCCCCACCATGGAGGAATTTCTCCTGCGAAAGTAACGAGGCGTAAAATGCCGTAGATCCCTGTTTTAATCATCACCCCGCTCATGATCCCGGAGACCGGGGAGGGAGCGGCAGGATGAGCTTCCGGCAGCCAGGTATGCATGGGTATAAGACCTGCTTTTGTTCCAAAACCGACAATTCCAAGAACAAAGGCAATGATGGAAATATGTTTTGAAATGATAAAATCCCGGAAATCCATATTTCCCCTGGTATCGAGAAGTAAAAATAAAACAAGGAGACAAGCAGCCCCTATATGCATTGCAATCAGGTAAATCCAGCCGGCCTGTATTGTCTTTGGTTTTTCATGCTCATAGATCACAAGAAAAAAAGAAGCCACTGACATCATTTCCCAGGAAACAAGAAAAAGCATTCCATTTTTCGAGGAAATAACAAGCAGCATGGCGAGAAAAAGAAGATTAAAGAAAAACCAGTATAACCCATTGTTCTTTTTTCCCGCATACTGATTAATATATCCATAACTATAGACGGCTGCCAGGCCGCAGACAAGGGAAATGGGGATGATAAAAAAGCAGGTGAGTGCATCCGTTCCTATATGAAAGCTCGCAAAAGGAATCTGCCAATGAATTATAATATCAGGTTGGGCCTGAAAATAAAGTCCCCTCAGAGCCGAGGAAATGGCACATCCTGCCCCTGCAAGAGTAATAAACGGACCAGGGAAACGCAGGCGTCCGGAAAAATCAATAAGGCAGAGAATACATCCCCCGGACAGAATAATTATTGATATGAGAAATAAATGCATATTATTTTAAATTCCTCCGTTAATTCGTTTAAAAAACTTTATGAGTAAAAAAACATAACCAATATAATGGAACAATTAAAAAATCCGGTAAACTAAGCCTGCAAATTCTCCCTGTTAAATGTGCGAGTAAAAATAATCATATTCTTAGTATTTAGACTCACTGTATTGCAAAACAAAAAAAAAGTCTACTGAATTAATTCATTATCTTCGATTCTTTTTTGGTTTATCCGTTGTTTTATTATTTTTTTCCCCTTTTTTATATCAATTCGGGCAGTAATGTATAACTCCGGCGACAACAGGAATAACGAATCACCTTGACATTTCAGTTAGCTGGAATTGAAATTTTGATAGCTATTATAATTATTGTATGGACCGGATTTTTTCCCGAATGGAAGAGAGCTCCCTTACCCGGCATATATGAATTTGATAACTTCCTCAATATCAATATTGCTTATATTTATATCTTGTACCGGAAGCTTCCTGAAAACCCTGGCTACTATTTCATCGAGTTTCATAGAAGTTGTATCTATTTCAATACTCGCTGCAAAGGGTTCAAATGCTTTTACTGTAAATTCCGAGAGGTCCCGGGATGTAACTTCATGATGAAACTGAAGCTCGATAATCTTTTTATCGGCAAAAAATCCCTTTAACTTTGTAATGGTATCATTGAAAACTATCACCCCTTTATTAATGATACTTATATGTTTACAAAGATTTTCAATATCACTTAAATCATGGGTCGTTAAAATAAAGGTGGTTCCTTTTTCTTTGTTCACACCTTTTATAAAGCTGCGGATTGCTTCTTTTGAAAAAATGTCCAGACCGATTGTGGGTTCATCAAGAAAAACCAGCTGCGGTTCATGAAGAAGAGCACAAATAAACTCACACTTCATACGTTCACCTAATGACAACTGCCTGACAGGTTTGTTTATAACATCTGCCACGTTCAGGAGGTCTGTAAAAAAAGAGATATTATATTCAAATGTTTTATCCGGGATATCGTACATTTTTCTGTGGAGTTGGAACGTGTCTATTGCTGGAAGGTCCCAGATCAGCTGGGACTTCTGGCCGAAAACAACACCGATCCGTTTCACAAGCTCTTCGCGCTGTTTCCATGGAGTATATCCCATTACATCAGCCTTACCTGAAGTCGGATACAGAATCCCCGAGAACATTTTAATTGTAGTAGATTTACCTGCACCGTTAGGGCCGATCAACCCCCTGATTTCTCCTTTGCTTATTGTAAGGTCAAGATCTTTCACGGCATTTATGATTTTGTATTCTCTTTTGAAGAGAGATTGAGCAGATGCAATAAGACCTGTTTTGTCCCTGTGATGCACTTTAAAAACCCTGGTAAGTTTCTCTACTTTGATAATATCCTGCTCAAGTCTCATACTAACCTCCCGCACTTGTATATCTTTTTAAGCATATTCTCCACAACCCTAAACTCAGAAAGAAAAAGACTATACTGAAAATTATTGAGTATACAATATTTATATTTCCCCGTCCCAAAAGCACCCTGGCCGGAAAATTAACCCAGATTGCCATTGGTACCGCTGTCATAAAAAAAACCTGGAGAGAACGGGAGAATATCTCCAGTGGATAATGTCCGAAATTTGTCAACTGGCCGATAATATCATAAAGCCGCCCAAGGTGGACAAGGACAATCACTGCGGAAGAATATATTATTTCTATGCTCATATAGAGGAATAAACCGAAAAAAAGAAGAAGAATAAACATTATAATGGAGGAAAAGGTGAGAATCAGGTTCAGCTTTATAATTGAATAAATAATAATAGTGAGTCCTGCAAAAACAGAACCGAAATTCCTCGGGTTAAAACCGCTTGCAAGAATAACTCCAATAGCAGGATAGGGCTTTAGAAGCAGTCTGTCGAATTCCCCTCTCCGGACTAAATCCATCATGTAAAAGTGAAGAGAACCGAAACATGTATTCCGGAGACCTAAATGTAAAAGCAGAATCCCCTGAAAGAGTATGATCTGGTCTAAATTCCAGCCGGGGAAACCCCGGGTCTGGGAAAATATCAGGTATTGAAGAAGTGGGCCTATAAATGCAAATGTCAGTGAGATGAATGAGTCCATTATATAGTTAACACGGTAAATCATAGCCCGGGCAAAACGGATTTTACTGTTTTCAATAAATAATACAAATAATTTAAAAATCTTTCTCATTTTATCAGCCGCCTACTGCACAGTACTTTTTTATAACAACTTTCCAAAGCAGCCTGCACGCACAATACAAAGCAATTACCCAGATAAGTTGGATGATAACTATATTCAGACATAATCCCCATTCGTCTGCAGGCGGTTTGTTTAAGAAAAATTGAATTGGCCAGTAGAATATATATTTATACGGCAGCAAGCCGAGTATAAAGTTTACTTCTTTAGAGAAAAATTCCAGGGGAATAAAAGCCCCTCCCACAAATGCACCGAAGAGCTGGCTTATTGTCGTTATGGAGGAGTTATCCTTTAGCGGCATGGCCAAAAGCCCAAGTAAAAAGGCACAGAGGTAATTTATGAGAAAAGCCGGGATTATAACGGAAAGAAACCGTAGTGCAGAAGAAAATGTTATAAATCCGGGAAACAGAATAAAACTGCAGATAACCATTGTAGGCAGAAAATCCATGAGAATTGCAATTAATCTCGAAGATATACTGGCACCGAGTTCCAGCTTGAAAACAGAAAGGGGTTTTAAAAGATCGGAAGATAATTCACCGGAGAGAATTTTCCGGGACATGGAATTTGTTACAGAGTTCCAGACAAAAGCATTTATAATAAGGAATGAAATGAAATACCAGACCATCTGTTCAAAAGCATAGCCTTTTATGAAGTCGGTATGGTTGAATTCATAGATACTTTTAAAGAGAGACATAAAAATATACAGTGCAATAGGCTGTGTGACAGCAGTAATCGCGAATGTCCACTTATACTGGAAGAGAAGTTTAAACATGATCCTGATAATTTCTTTGAATACCTTCATAAAAACCTAAGGGGGATTATACAGATTATAACCTGATGTGTCATTTACTATTGATAAAAAAATATGACAGGATTTTTACCTACCCTGCTTCAAAAAAGCTTAAAATAGCATTATTTATCCACATGATCGCCGAATTATCACCCACACCATGAAAGAGGATCAATGGCGGAAGTTTTTTATCACCAACCAGGATGACATGGATTTTTCCATATGAAGTTTCCAGGTCTGATTGCTCCACCGGAACCTGCCAGAGTTTAAGGAGGTTATCATATGAAGCATAAACCGCCTCTTTTCCTTTTGCTGATTTAAATACCTGCATTGTCAGCCCTCCTGTTTTTTTGCCGGTTCCCCGGAATTGACGACTATCCCCCGACCCCGATGAGATCCCGATAATGCTTTTCCCAGGCAGAGTCCTGTACTCCTCATCCCCGGAGACAAAAGGAGAGGATCGAGTGAAGCTGATCTGCTTTGAGACTACCCGTGTTGATACACGCTCTGCCGCCGGAATACCGCCGGACATTTTTGTGATCGAAAAAGCATTCACCACCACTATGGCCCAGATATTAGCCGCTACTTTAAAAACTGTAGAAAACCATATTTGTGAAAGCTATCAAAAAATCACTGAAAAAACTGATTACAGTTGACAATATATGGTTGATAAAAGAATTTAATATTACTCTCGTCTTTGTCTTAAAATTTTATAAAAGGCAGTTCCTTCGAATTCCGGTTTCCTTGTAAAGCAGTTTTTTTTATATCAAATTTTATATGGAAAAGTATGGTCATTTCATTGAACCCATAAAGGGGATTAAAGCAAAATCTTAATTTCATTGAATACAAATTAGAGTTTGGTTAAGGGGTAAATTTCTTTTATTTATGAGTACGGGGTATAATAATTAATTCCACAAGGGAATTTGTACACATCCCTTGAATTTAAACAGAAATTTTGTGAATTTTCACATTTTTTTTTCTAAAGGGCTTGCAAGGGTGTATAACTTTTCCTATTATTACTGATTGTTTTGTAGTTATGCTGATGCATGTACATACCGACAATAAGACAAACGTATGAGTCTTATTGCTAATTTTGCCTGCAGGAATAAATTTGGATTTATATTAAATTTTTTCTTGACACGCAAAATCAGTGTTGCTATAATGCACTGTCTTAAGCTGGAGAGGGAGGAAGTCAATCGATTAAGGGAGATCGCATAATTCCGTTTATGCCCCCATAAGATTGATACAACGGTAAGACGCGTTAGATCCCCGTTTGGCTCCTTTTTAGCAGCTGTTTAATGATCAATTAATCCTGTTGTTAACAGGATAATTGTTCCGGTATTTAAAAAAAAAGGTTGATCAAATACCGGAATTATAATAATATTTGCATATTATTTTTCTTTGTATGAAGAAAGTACAATTTTAAGGAGGTTTTTTTATGAAAAGATTTCTTATACTACTTATCGTAGTTGTCATGGCTGTACCTGCTGTTTTCGCTGAAGTTACGGTTGGTGCTTGGGGACGTATTATCCTGACAGTAAATGGAACTGATGCAGAAGATATTAATGGTGATGCTCAGGATCCAATTATGGAAACAGGTCCGAACTGGGGTGGAG
This sequence comes from Spirochaetales bacterium, assembly GCA_016934975.1. Taxonomy (GTDB): domain Bacteria; phylum Spirochaetota; class Spirochaetia; order SZUA-6; family JAFGRV01; genus JAFGRV01. The sequence continues at coordinate 11,602 of JAFGRV010000430.1, forward strand.
CCGGCGGTCGTGTCGGTTTCGTCGTTAAGGGAAGCGCTGATAAAATCGGATTCGTATTTAATGTAAATGGAAATGTAACTGGCGACTATTACGGCTCAAGCATGGGTGTTGGTGACGAACTTAAAATCTGGATCAAACCAATTGAAATGTTAAAAATTTCTGCCGGTAGAATTCTTATTGACAGTCTCCGTGGCAAATTCGGTATGGCCTCAGCTGCAGGCGATCACCTCTGGGTCGGCGGCGGCGATTTTGAAGACAAAATTTTCGCAAGAAACAGATTCAGCAGTGGTCTTGCTGCCGAACTTACACCTATGGAAGGCGTTACACTTAATGCCGGTATCAATTACGAATTGATGATGGACGATGATGCAGATCCAAATACACCAGATGCAGCAGTTCCACAGACAGTAGAAGACACAGTAAAAACAGTACAGATTTCTGCCGGATACGCCATTGAAGGCATTGGTCTTATTCGTGCCCAGTATATTGGTGAAAACACACAAGCTGTTGCTTCAGAAGATATGCAGGTTGCTTTCGCTTTAACTATGGTTGAAGGCCTCCTTGTTGACCTCGGTCTCACAATTGACGTTGATGATCCGGATGTTGGTGATCCTGAGGATCCTTACTTAGCTCTCGGCGCATCATACAAAATTACTGATGAAATAAGCGCTGCTCTCTATGCAGATGTTAAGTTCTCAGAATTCCTTCCTCTCTTTATCGGACTTACAGGATCATACAGCATGGGTGATCTCTCCCTCAACGCTGAACTTGGATTCCAGATGGTAAATGGTGAATTAGTCGTTTTAACTGAAACATATGATACAAGTGCAACTGCAATAGAGATCTATCCTTATGCAAGATTGGGCCTCGGCAATGGTTACTGCAGCGCCGGTGTAAAGATTTCTATGACCAATTATACTGTTGATGTTAGTGGCTTTGAAGATATAAGCGAAATGAAATGGTCAATCCCCGTTGTACTGGAATACTGGTTCTAATCTGAATATCATTTAGATAATAATTTGTAAGTTAATTACCCTCTTCGGCTTGCCGGAGAGGGTATTTTTATGTACACTGCATTATATTTTGAGCCTCTTGCAAAATTCAATAATTAAGGAGCAGCAAACATATGCAAAAATACATCGTTTTTGTAACCGTAATATTCCTGGTACTATTTGTCTCCTGCGCAAGCAGTCCGGATAAAAAAATATTCATTGCCGATATTGATCCTTTTGAACTGGGAAAGGGAGAAGCCGGATTCGACAAACTGTTTAGTGATGACTTGAATCAGCAGATTATCGAGGTAATCTATAATGCAAGAATTGACGCGGTTTATCTTAAATTAAAACATAAGGGTGCAAAAATAATTTTATCATTGTATCCCGGTGAACGTGAATTACTTATACAAAAGACAGAGCAATATAATAATGAATTTGAGTCGAAACAGCTTATAAAAGGCAGTAATAAAACGAGCAAGGCATACGGAATTATACAGACCACAATGAATTGGGGTGTATTATCCATGAATGCCGAAGCGAAACCCAGAATCCATATTGGATATCGCTTTGTCAGGAACAATCCGTATTTTACACTTAATGTAAGGCAGGCGCGAAATATTAATACAACTTCAGAAAGTGATGTCCCCGAATCTTTTGAGTTTACGATTCATTTCAACAGGCAGCAGGCAGAGGCTTTAGCACAGCTTATATCGGCTGACACAATTAATAATGGCCTGGAAAAACAGAATTTACCGGATCAATCAAACGCTCCCGACGAATACTAACATTAATTTCCGATAATGCTCATGAAACAAAACTCCTCTCTCCTCTAAAAAGATAAAAAAATCTTGTATGTGTTACATAAGAATGATACCATAAAATAAATTTATGAATAATGTTGATGACTATGAAAATGATGTGGTACATTCCCTTTGAATTTAAGCATAAATTTCATGATTTTTTATATTTTTTCCCTTAAAAGACTTGCATGGGATAATAACTTTCCCTATCATTCAATATAATTTTAGCTTTAAAGGGGTGTTGTCCCCTATAGATATAAGAAAACGTGAAAAGGAGTGTATAATGAAAAAACTATTTTTACTGGCTTTACTTGTAGTTTTAGTTTTGCTTTTCGGTTGTGTGAGTACCAAAACAGATACTGGTATGAAAGATACTGACAAGAAAGAAACCGAAATGAAAGATGATACCAAGAAAGACACGGAGATAAAAAAACCGGCTGAAGTAAAAAGAAGAGCCATCCCCGCTTTTGTAGCAAAAAAAGCTAAAAAAGCCCCTGTTATCGATGGAAAAATCGGTGACGGTGAATGGAGCGACGGTGTTATGAACTCTCTTGCATACAATCAACTCAGCAACACGGATCTTCGTCCGCCAAAAGATCAGAAAGACATTTCCGGCGATTGGAGTGTTGTATTTGTCGGTAAAACTTTGTACGGAATGGTGAAGAGAACCGATGATGTTTTATTTCTGGATGCTGAAAATGTTTGGGAAAATGACTGCGTAGAAGTATTCCTGGATCAAAATGATAAGTTTATACAGTTCCGGACACTTGTCGGTGAAGACTTTGCAGGCGGAGACTTTGGCGGAGCTCAAAAAGCAGTATGGAGTGCAGATGGTTCCATATTGGAATTTTCTGTTGATATGGTAATGGATAATCTTGATGGAACATCCTGTGGTTTTGCTCTGGCTTTAGCAGATAATGATGGTGAAGGCAGAGATTATCAATTATATTGTATCAATGGACAGAATGACAGCTGGCAGGGTGTGAATTTGGGAACTCTTGCATTTGGTAATCCTGAAGCATCTGCAGCCGATGCAAATGTCGTTGTTCCTTTTAAAGCGAATCAGACCAAAAAAGATGTTGTAGTCGACGGAGTGTATTCGGATGATGAATATAAAGACGCGGTAAAATATCAACTTTGTTATAACCAGTTAAATTCAGCAGATGAAAGAATGAACAGAGATTATAAAGACCTGTATAGTGATTGGGGTGTTGTGTGTAAAGGCAACATGCTTTACGGTTATGTCTACAGACAAGATGACAAAACAGTACTCGATAAAGGAGATGTCTGGGAAAATGATACGGTAGAAGTATTCCTGCAAGTAGGAGACGACACCTTTCTCCAGACCAGAACCTTAGTCGGAAAACCCTTTGACAGCAAGAAATATAATGCGAACTGTGCCTGGAGTGCAGACGGCTCAATTTGTGAATTTTCCTTTGAATTTGGAAAACCTGCTGTTGATTTAAAAATCATCGGTTTTAATATTGCCATAGCCGATAACGATGGGAAAGATACCAGAGAATCTCAATTATATCCGGTGTATGGATATAATGACGGCTGGCAGGGAAAAAACTTTGCCGAACTTGAATTTGTTAAGAAATAGATAAATACAAAGAAAAAGCCCTGTGTGTACATGTCACACAGGGCTTTTTTTTTCTTCATTTATTCTCCGAACCTGTATTTTTTCATCCTCATGATGGTTCTTCCCTCAAAATTCCCCGATTCTATAAAGTAATCCTTTATTCGGGGGGGAGCAAACGAATAGACCTCATCAGTAAGACAAAAGCTGTCCGGTTCGGCAAAATTTTTCCCAAGATGAAATACCGAGTTGATGGTATCTGAAATAATCTCTCCTGTATCCCCGGTAAAATAGGTTACATTCCCGATATGAAGGGCAATCCGGAAGGATATCCCCGATGCAAAAAGAGATTCTTCCACATCGTATATTTGCTTAAATAATTTAAGACGGAATCCACAGAGCACAGCCGGACACGTAGCCCCATCAAAAGGAAAGAGAATAATCCCCCCGGCAGACGACCAGAACCAGATACGACCGTCAAAGGCTTTTGTATGTCGCTTAATATATTCGATAAAAGTGGCAAGGGCCTTTTTAAAATTTTTTACCCCGTATTGCTTTTCAAGCTCTTTTTCACCATCGATCTCGATGAACATTATGGCAAAGGCATATTCATTACCGGAAATAATATCCGACCACCCTTTTTGAGGTAATATATAGTCACTATCATTCTTTATTGGATTTTTTACTTCATCTGAGACAGGTATAAAATCTTTTCTGTATTTTTTTAAGTAAGAAAGTATATCGGCAATCCTTTTCTGTGTTATTTCCGTATCGGAACCAATTTTTCGTATATAGTCCACAGCACCGGAAAAAAAGAGGCGTGCAATATCGATTACTTTGCCTTTCACATCAATAATACCAAAGAATATATTTTCTTTTTTTGAAAGATATTGAATATCTTTTTCATATCCCTCTCCAAAACCTTCGATATCAATATAAACCAGAATAAGATCGGAAACTGTCCTGCACGCTTTTTTTAATTCGGAAGTATCAAAAACGGAAATAGCATACTTTTTTCCAAAAGAGAGCTCTTCAAGCTTTTTTGTGAGAGCACTATTGTCAGTGAAAAAATATAATTCCATTTTTACTCCTTTTAACTAAGATTGGAAGATAAAACTTTGTTTTATCAATACTCCTTTAAAACAAAATTCTTATTTTTCACCGGGAACATCTTCCCAGATCAACTGATACCTGTAAATATAATGCCCCCGCTTAATTTCAATAGGCAGGAAAAAAGTTTCAAGTTTGCGCCCCAGATCGTGATACACACTCGGGGAAAGTGTTATTGTATTAGGAAGGGTATGATTGATCTCCAGGGCCTCCAGAACTCTCAAGGTATCATTTTGCATCCCTTTTATATCCCGGGAAAACTGGCATTGTCCCGTATGAATCGCAATCCTTACTTTTAACGATTCATTTAATTTACTTTTAAACATATTATAGAAAAAAATATCCAGAAGAATTTCCATCGCGCTCAAGGCTGCATTGACGTTTTTATCTTTAAAATAAAAAGCAGCTATACCGCCGTCACCTTCCCACCCCCAGATTCTACCGTTTCTTTTTTCGATAAAGAGTTTTACAATATTTCGTAGATCCGTGTATGTTTCTGAAATAATCTCTCTTGAATGTTCCCTCACAAGACGTGAATTCTCGACTATATCAATTCGAAGCAGGCAAAACTCATACATTTTTCCTTCTTCCAGAATTCGCCAGCCTTTGGACATATTATCCCGCTTGCTTTCCACAAATGTCTCTAATTCAGGATCATACTTAAGACCAATAGCTTCAAGCTCCGTAAGGATCTGGGGAAGGTATTTAATATTAATCTTTGTTCCCATTAAGCCATTTTGATACACATCTATGAGGATTGTAACAAACTGAACCAATAAACCTTCATCTTTCATCACATCCGATAAAATTTGTTCCGCTGCATGAAATGACTGAAGGGGTATGTTTTCAGGCCATCCTGCCCGTTCATAAATATTATAATTCCGGAATAACTTACGGGCAATTTTTACCATCGTCGGTACACCCATGGATTGTGAAAGTGCTTTGATCAAAAGTTGCTGGAGAGATCTGCTCATCTGCATAGATTCCCTCTACTCCCCACGACAATTCATGACCGTTATTTTACCCCGTAAAGAGCCATCACTAAATGCCGTATATACGTCTCCGTCTTCTATGGCTATTTTACAATAGCCCACACCGGTATCCGAGAATCCCGGAGATCCGACGGTTTTAAATGCCTGGTTTTCATACTTTTTTACGGAAATTCTATATGTGTATTGCTCATCGCTATAGGTGATATAGGGAATATTATTTTCTACCTTAATTGAAACAAAATTCACTTGCTTTGTCGAGAAAGGAGCATCTCCAACAAGCTGCCATATCCCGTCACTATATTTCATCAACACTCCTTTTCCCCCGCGGGTCATATCCTGATACCCCACATACGGGATATTGTTCCAAACATCAAAAGAAAGGTATGAAATCTGTCCATGAGAAATAGCAGAGGTCCCGACCTTTTCCCACGCATCCTTTGTATAGCTCATAACCACAGCGCTGTCGCCATTTTTACTATCCCGGAAGGCAATATAAACAATCCCATTTTCTACAATAAGGGAAAGTTCGTGACATACTCCTTTAACAAATTTTTCATCGCCAACCGGAAGCCATGCCCCGTTTTCAAACCGGAGAACAGTAATCCCGATTTCTCCTTTTGAATTATCACGGTAACCAACATATGGTATGCCATTATAAACATACAATGTCACTGCCTCTGCTGCGGATATCGTAAATCCGGGATTACCCACATATTGCCAGGCACCGTCAGTAAATTTCATAACGGTGAGTTTATTTTCCCGGGCCAGATCCTGATACGCAATATAGCACGTACCGTTATAAACAGAGAGAGAAGGATAGTCGACTCTTCCTTTGGTAAAGCCTTCTTCACCTAAAGGTGTCCAACTTTTTCCATCATACTTCATGACAGAAAGGCTGTTGGAGAAAGAACTGTCCTGATATGTGGTATAGACAATTCCTTGATCCACAACAAGGGAAATATTATTTGCCGTCCCTTTAGAAAATCCGGAGCGTCCGGTCTTTTCCCAACATATCCTTTGAACCGGTTCCAGTACAGATTGAATTGTCGGCTCAAGATTCCCCTCTTTTTTTCCCTGGCACCCTCCTGAAATGATGAGTAAAGCAATAAGTATAACAATACAAGCATGAACATTCCGATGCATTTTTTTCTCCTTTTAATCCGGTCAATACACACATAAAACCAAATACGATATGTTACGCAATCTTCATTTATAGTATAATGATTAATGGGAAAAGGGTAAATCATTTTTTTCTTATTGAAACAGGATTATTAATGTTCCTCGAAATATTCATAAGCATCGATGATATCAAGATAAACCCCGTCAAACCCGGCATCAATAATCTTCTTTACATATGAATCGTCATTTCCATAGATAATCTTCTGCCACTCTTCACTCCAGTAGCGGACTTTATAATTCCCTTCCCACGCCGGATTTTCTGCCGCAATCCAGTGAGGCGGATTCGAGTTCCAGGCAGGATCCCAGTAATACCGGTAATCTTCTGCTTCACCGATGCTCAGGTATGCGATCACAAGCCTTTCATCCCCGGAATTTTTCGTTTTTAAGGCTATCACATCAGCCTCATTAATAATTTTAGTTCCGTGAAAATAAAGGTCGATGATCACGAGATCGTACTGAGTCCCTTTGAGTGCTTCAATAAAATCTTCTTTTGTCTCGTAATTCCCGGGATTTATGAGATAGAGAAAGTTTTTCGCATCCCCGAGAGTTTTAATTGTATCTGTATTCATATGATATGGTATAAGAGGAAAACCGGGGATATTATCCAGTTCCCGGTGATCCGCAGCAAAAGAGATATAATTATGAGTAAAATTCCGGGTATATGAATCGGTCATGAAAGATTGGGTCGAGCAATAATCAATGACCAGAACTCGAATACCCTGTGATTTTGCGGCATCCAGATAATCAATCATCGTTTCACGCACTGCTGCCGGGGTCGCCACATCATCTTCGTCATAGCCATAGAAAAGTTCCTCCCGCCCCACTCCATCGATAGCCCCGGTATATGTCAGATCTATGGGCCGGCCGGGTTCACTTTTTTTCTTTATTAATTCATGACCATTCTGGGGAATAATGAAAAATCCGGGTTTACTATTCTTTGCATACCTGCTCATGCCCTGTACAAAATCTCTCATATCCTGCCTGAAATCCCTGCCCGAAATTTTTTCCGAAGGACATGAAAGAAAAAATACACAGAAAAACATTACTATCCAGCAAGGCATCTTTGCCATCAAATTCTCCTTTTAAAACAGGTTTTTATCATTTTTTTTGGAACATACTACTATTATAATACATTACGCAGGCTACGCCCGCAACCCAAATAATTAATTTATGATAAGGTTGCCGTTATGAAAATTCTTGATTTCTTGTGAACCTGCGTTTCGCTATTATTCCACATTTTTTGTTCAAAAAAAGTGGAATAA
>JAFGRV010000049.1 GCA_016934975.1 Spirochaetales bacterium
CTCTGATTTTGATTTTTAAAATTAACTATTATATATCGCTTTATTTTTATAAAAACTAAATTATGAGGAGTGTATCTTTATGTTAAATCATGATGTCTATTTTTCTCAGAAACATAATGAATATCGATTAAGATGTTCAGAATTTGTTAACCAAAATATTATACCTCATATTAATGAATGGGAGGAAAATAATGATTATCCTGTAGAAATTATGAGATTAGCAGGAGCCAACAATTTATTAGGAGCTTGTTTTCCTTCCCAATATGGTGGTCAAGATGGCGATATTTTTATGAGCATTGTTTTTACCGAAGAATTTCTCCGTCCTTGTTCAGGGGGATTATATACCAGTATGGTTTCATTGGAATATTCATTACCATTAATATTGGAATTGGGTACGGAAGAGCAACAAAACCAAATTATCAAATCTGTTATAAAAGGAGAAAAAATTATAGCATTGGCTATAACAGAACCGGATGCCGGTACTGATTTCAGCAATCTAAAAACAACTGCCGTTAAAGATGGTGATTTCTATTTGCTGAATGGTAAAAAAATGTTTATTACGAGTGGTGTAAAGGCTGATTTCTATATTGTGGCAGCCAGAACCAGGGACGTAGGAGCACATGGATTAAGTCTCTTTATTGTAGAAAAAGGAACCACTGGTTTTTCGGTGATGAGAAATATAAAAAAAATGGGGTGGTGGGCAGGTGATACGGCAGAACTTTCATTCAATAATTGTAAAGTACCTTGTCAAAATTTATTAGGTAAGGAGAATAGAGCTTTTTTAAGCATAATGAAAAATTTCCAGAAGGAAAGATTATTATTGGCTGTGATGGCAAATCAAATAGCCCAACTTGCGCTTAATGAATGTATTAATTATGCAAAAAACCGGAAAATAGCGAACGATCCATTATGGAAATTGCAGATTATCCGGCATAAACTCTCCATAATGGCGACTCAAATTGAAATAAGCAAAGAATACAATTATCGTGTGGCAAATCAAATGATTACAGATAATAAACTCGAAAAAGAAATTGCGATGGCGAAAAACTTTGCAACACAAACAAGTGATAGCGTAACTTATGATGCTGTTCAAATCTTTGGTGGTAAGGGATATATACGAGACTTTGTTATAGAACGTTTATATCGTGATAGCCGGGTTATTTCCATTGGTGGCGGTACTACCGAAATCATGAATGAAATAATAGCCGATCGCCTTGCAAAATAGTTTTATCACATTATTTATTTCTAAAGGCGGGGGGGGTGCTTTATTATTACATCCAATTTCTTTATTTAAAAGACTGATATCTTCCTTGTTTTAACTTTTTATTTTTCTTATAATAATGAATAACATAGGTTGATTAGGAGGATTTTTTGCCAAAGCAACGATTTTGGAAGATTCGGGATAAAATGATACTCATTATGAGTATTTCAATTCTTATCTTAGTAGTTTTAATTTCAGCATTAAACCTGAGTACTATAGTTTCCAATGGTCAACGGGAGGTGATTGCTTTTAGAAGTGAATCAGTTCAGAATGTACGGAATAATTTAAGGAATCTTGTACAAACTGCATATGAAGTGATTGCTTATCATTATGAACAGTCAATAATGGAGGATTATACAGAAGATGAAGTTAAGGTGATTCAAAATGAAGTCATCAGAATTATTAATACTATGAGATATGACAAAGGTATCGGGTATTTCTGGATTAATGATACGACAAAACCCTTTCCTAAAATGGTTGCACACCCCATTAGTCCGGAATTGAATGGAAAAATAATGGATGATCCGAAATATAATACAGCGGGAGATAAAAAGCAGAATCTGTTTATTGCCTTTATGGATGTTGCCGAATCGGAGGGGGAAGGGTATGTTCCCTATATGTGGCCAAAACCTACGGAAGACGGGTTAACCCTGGATCAGCCTAAAGAATCCTTTGTCAAATATTTCAAACCCTGGGGATGGATAATCGGATCAGGTGTCTATATTGATGATATTCAGACGAAGGTGAATGAAAAACAGGCACGGCTGGGGAAAGAAATCATTCATTTTCTTCAATTATCAATTATTGTAACTATTCTTGCTTCAATAATAATTATACTTATAATCAGTTTGATATTTAACCGGATTACAAAAACGATCAATATATTGGTAGGAGTCTCCTCGAATATTGCAGGAGGGGATTTAGCATTAAATGAAGATTACCGGACTCTCGTGAATAAGCAAAGCAACGACGAAATTGGCGTGCTTGTAAAAAATTTTGATCATTTAATTATGAATATAAGGGATTCCATAGGAAAAACAAAAGATGTTTCCGAATTAAATATTACGGAAAAAAATAAACTCATCCATACTTCGGAAGAATCGGCGAAAGCTTCTGTTCAAATTGATAATAATATCCAAAATATAAGTGCAAAAGCAGGTGACCTCTTAATAAAAACAGAAGAAACAAACAACGACATTATTAATATTTCAGACAATATGAATGCCTTGAAAAGTCAAATCCAGGAACAAGTCTCAATGGTTGAGGAGTCATCAGCTTCAATCATTGAAATGACGGCAAATCTCAATAACATTTCTGAGATTACTTCTTCAAAAAAGAAAACCGCCGATGAATTATTAAAAACTGTTGATACCGGCGGTGTCTTCATAAATTCCATGATTGGTATTACCAAAGAGCTTATCGCTAAAATGGCAGATATCACTGAAATGACCACTCTTATTAGCAAGATTTCGGGAAAGACCAATCTCCTTTCTATGAATGCTGCGATAGAGGCAGCACACGCAGGAGAATTTGGTACGGGTTTCGCGGTTGTTGCCTACGAAATAAGAAAACTGGCAGAGTCTTCCAGTTCAAGTTCCAAACAAATTAAAATGTTAACAAAGGAAATGATGGAAATCGCGGAGAAAGCCGCCGAAGCAGGAGATAAAACCAGTACAGCATTCAGCCGGATAGAGAAGGAAGTGTTAGATGTGTCAAATGCATTCTCTGAAATTACCTCCAGTACATTGGAGCTCACCGAAGGTGCGAATCAGATTCAACAGGCGATTATCCAATTAAATACTATTACAAATGAGGTTTCTACAAAATATACGGGCATTGATTCCGCATCCTCCAACCTTACACAACGATCCGGAGAAATCTTAACTATAACAGAACAGATTAAGAAAAGCATATATGAAATATCATCTGCTATTTCACAGATATCAGCATCTGTCAATGAAGTTCGTAATATTTCTAAAATACTCGATGAGATAACTATTAAGTTAAATACGGATCTATCAAAGTATATATTATCCTGAAAGGTCCCGCTCAACGTTTATAGTTACCGCCAGTTCCCTAACATAATAAATGGGGCCCAGAAGTATGGATGAGAAAAGTCTTTATCGTTGATGAGCATCTTTTGTGCGTTTCGTAATGCCTCAAGTTTATCCATTTTCTTACTCATCAGATCATTATAAAATTTAAGAACAAGCTTGTGAGTGGAATTATCATTCACCTCCCAGAGCGAAGCGATGAGAGTCGGGGGGCCGGCCATGGCAAATGCTTCGGCGAGGGAAATAAGCTCGGATCCATTTCCCCCGGAGGAATCCATCGCTGTTTGACATGCAGAAAGAAAAACAAGACCTGTATGTTCCCTTAATGCAGTATAACCGGCGACCTCAAGCAAGGTGAGACGTTTCTCTTCTTCACTGACACCTGCAAAGAGAAGATATGACTCTAACGGATTGTTCTGAATGACTCCATGTGTCGCAAGGTGGATAATATTATATTCTTTTGCATGATTTATAAAATTGGATTTTGTTGCTTCTCCTTCGGTCCAAATATGAGCCTTGTCTTTAAATATATTCGATTTTAAGAGTTCGACTTCTCTCGCCGCAGATGGTAAACTGCCATCCGGGTTTCCCAATGCAAAGATACCCTCTAATTTTTTACTGGTATTTTTTAATACGTCGGAAAATGTTGCCGATGTGGTGTAGGAGATTCGTTTTCTTTCAATAAAATACTCTTTTTTGTTTCCTTCTTTCCGTATTAATGCATGAAAGGGAAGATAATAGAGGCTGCCGAAAGGAACGATAACAATATTCTCATAGTTATCAATCTGTTCTTCCACCGGCCTAATAAGTATTTTATAGAGTTTTATGCCCTGGTTTTCAAGTTTTTTCTCATTTTTAGGTTGCGGAGATTTGCAGTAGTTAACAAAATCTACAATTTCCTTTTCTAAAATCTTCTCGGATATGTCGATGGATTTCGCAAAGAAATATTGTTTCCCGATACAAAAAATATAAAGCTGATCCGTTGAAATGAAATATTCAACAATTAATGTTTTATCGGGTATTTCATTCTGAATATCCCCGAGGGTTGTGGGATTTATTGTAAGGGCATCATACATTTTCCGGTTCTGGAATTTAAGCTTGAGCATCCATTGATTAAATTCGCCCTCGGTAGTGGCGAGGGTATTACTTAGAATTTCAATTTTAGTTCTATCCTGCTCCTGTTCCGGTTTTTTTCTTTCTTCAAAAAGCTGTCTTTCCAGGGCTTCCTTTTTTTTCTCGATTTTATCCACAAAAGAGAGGGTTTGATTAAGATCTTTATCGGAGGTGATAGGCTTTACATCACCAAAGGAGTCTTTGATGATTTTTGATTTACTTTCTTCGATATATGTCAGGGCTTCTTTTTCCCGGCCATTATTAATGAGAAGATCTATAAGGCGTTTATATACTTCTATCTGGCTGTCCTGGTCTGAAAATCCTTTCTTTAATGCATCACTTTTAATTTTCTTTTTTATACCTGAAAGTGTTGAAATAGCCTTTTTATAGTATTCAATCGCGTCCTCTGACTTTCCCAGAAATTCATAGGTTTTCCCGGTTTTAAATTCATATTTCCATTTTTCCGACATATTCCCGATTGATTCGCATAAGGTAATGGATGTAAGGTGGCATTCAAGGGCTTCCGTATATCGTTTCATTTCCATCAGTGTTTCACCCTTCTCGCTTAAACCCTGCATTTCCGTGTATTTATCCTTTAATGACCGGACTATGGAAAGACCTTTATCGTGATATTCCAGTGCCTTTTTATATTCACCTTTCCTGGAATAGACGACACCAATATTAGCCTGTGCAACACCCTCCATTAAAGTATATCCTGATAATAGTGCAAGATTATTCGATTCCGAGAAGTATTTAAAAGCCTTGTCATAATCTTTATCGAACTCAAGATAAACCCTTCCGAGATCATTCAGAGCGATTGCTCTGTTCGGTTTACTTCCCAATGCGGTTGCAATAGAAAGGAAATAATTAAAGCTTCTCCCTGCATTATGTGAATCTCCCAAATCAAAATAAATATCGCCGATGCCGCGATACGCCCATAATTCAGTCCAGGTATCATTGTAATCCTGCGCTGTTTTTAATGCTTTCATTTTCATTTCGAGGGCTTTGGAATAATCCCCGTCGTCCACATATGCCCCCCCTAAATCATTCAGCGCCGAAGCCTCTCCGCTGTAATTTTTCGCATTCACATGAATAGCAAGGGCCCTTTCATAATACTCAATCATGGTATCAAACTCACCCATTGTACCGAAAATGGAGCCTATACTTGATAGTGTGAGACTTGCTTCATTAATTAAATCATTATTATTATGATAGAGTTCCTGAGCCTGTTGTTTATAATCCAGAGCACTCTCAAAATCCCCGATATTCTTGTAATAATCCCCCATACTGGAAACATAATGTGCATATAAGACATCATCACCTACTTGTTTTGCCAGGATTCCCGCCTGTTTATATTTTTCCAGGGCTTTATCATGTTTGTACAGACTGGCATAACACCATCCCATCCTCAGTAACGCCCAGACAATCCTGTCCTGAGAATCGATTTTTTCATACAGTTTAAAGGCTTCTTCGGCGTAGGAAAGGCTCTTCTCGTAATCTCCCCGGTCAAAATACTCTGATGAGATATCATAATATTTCTTAGCTTCTTTTCCGGTCCGTGCAATTTCCATTTTTTTAAACACGAGTTGCGGATCCGCACCCTTATTCTGGGCATTTTCAAAATCCACCAGGGCATCGTCATAATATTGCCAATAAAGATCATCATCCCCTAATTTCATATAACCTTCCGGGTCTTGAGGATCCTTTTCAAGAAGCGACTGGGCTTCGTTATAGAGTATCCAGGAAGCCAAATCCGGGGACGGGTCGATGTTATATGCCTTGGTTAAATAATCATGTCCTTCTTTATATTCTTTTTTCCTTGTGTAAGCATATCCAAGATATTTTAAAACCTTTGCATTGTTTCTTTTCATTTTTAGTGCCCGGTTAAGTTCTTTAATAGATGCATCATAATCATTCAGATCAAAAAGTGACCGGGCATATCGTAACCGGGCCGTCAGGTTGTTTGAGTTCAGTTCAAGAAGACGGGTTGTCTCGAAAATGCATTCAATCGCCACCAGATCATTACGGGCATCCCAGTAGTCTTTGTCGATTTCCAGGGCTCTCTCCAAATAATTACGGGCTTCCGGAAAATTGCCTTTTAAGACATATGCGCTGGCCAGGTTATAATTCGGATACTTATAACGGGAATCCAGTTGAATCGCTTTTTTTAGCTCATCAATCGATTTACTTAAGTCTTTTTGCTTTAGGTATATGTATCCCAGTATATTGTATCCCCAGGCATCCCCGGGATCCACAAGGATACCTTTTTCTACCCACCGGATCGCTTCTTCGTAATCACCATTTGCTTTGTAGCAGTTACTTAAAGAGATATAACTCGCATAATGCCCGGGATCAATCTCAAGGACTTGCTTGTAAACATCTATCGCATCATTATAGAACGACCAGTCATACATTTTATCGGCGATTTGTATCAATATTTCTTTGACACTCTCTTTGTCCTGTATTGCTTCGCATATGGCGATAGCTTCGTCCCAATATGTACGTGCATCAATGAAATTTCCATTTTCCCAGTAGTCTAAAGCCCATTGTTGATGTTGATAAGCATCCCTCCGTTTTGTTGTATTTAAAATAAGATTCCAGATTTTTTGGGAATTGGGATTTAATTCCAGGGCTTTTTTATACTCTGTAATGGCATCATCATAGTCACCCCATCTGTAACGAAGATCTCCTGTTAAAACATACGATTCCGCACTCTCCTTTTGTGCCTGGGCTTCCCTGGCAGTTACAAATCGAAGCCATTTTAGGATATTTTTATCCCGTGGAAGTTCCTTGTTCAGTTGTTCGAATATTTCCCTGGCAGAGGAGTATTGCTCCATCGCAGTATAGGTGTATCCGAGGAATTTTATCAGACTCTGATTTTCATATCCGAGGTTTCGTGCATCCAGGAATTGCTCAAGGGCTTTTTCATTGAGGTTCAGATCATAAAACTCGGTTCCCAGGTTGTAGTGAGCTATGACATCCAGAGGATCATCTTCAATAATTTTTATATGCTTTAACATACTGTTTACAAGAGTCAATCTTTTTTTTACATACTCATAATCGGGAAGAATATCGAGGGCTTTTTTATATGCCTCGATTCCTTTCTGATACTTCCCTTCGGTAACCAATTCATCACCTTCATCTGCAAAAGGAGCTGCTTCCCTGAAATGTTTTTCACGGGTACCGGTGAGGGTTTCGGAGATGACCCAGGATGTATAGATCTCGATAAAGGTCCAGTCAAAATTTATATATTTCCCCGGGAAATAACTCACGAACTCCAGGAAGGTATCCATCTCTTTTTTTCCTGTTTTTTTTAATGCCTCACCCCAGGACAATCCGCTAAAAATACCGCCTTGTACTTTAACTCCCTTCGACCATGTATCCACTTCATCTGCCCAAAGATGAACCTCTTCGATCAGCTGAGTAGTAATCCTGTCCATTTGTTCTTGTGTTGGATCAAGGATTAAGTCTCCCAGAGTAAAAAAAGGCAGACCCGAAGAATAATCGAGAAATACAATATCAAAAAGGGCGATCCGGCCTAAATCGGTTTTTATAAGATGTGCCGGGACCTCCCCATAGACTTCACAGTAATCCCCCGGGAGAATCGTATCCTTACTATCGGTAATTAATATCCTGGCAGACCTTTCATCAACCTCTGTAATTTTTCCTTTGGCAAAATAGATATCCCATTGAATCTGGGCAGACCCATCCCCGCGATTGGGACGAATAATACATTCGGTCTTCGGATCTATATTATCGATAGTTCCGCGGTTGATAATTATTTCTAGTCCGTCATCGGATACGGAAAGAACCCGCGCGGATATTTCTTCCCGGTTAAATCCCGGGGTATGTGAAGAATAGGAGAAAAGGACAAAAGATATAAGGATGATGAGAAATATATATACTTTTCTGTTCATATAATAAAGTGTAGACCTTTTTATTTACGGCGTCAAGAAAACCTCAATAGAAAGCTCTCACTCTTCAAAGAGCAGACTCTGAAGGTGTTTTTCACTGTAAAATAAAGAACTTCATCTTTGTGTATCTAAAAAATTTTCATTGACAAAACAAAAGCAAACATATATATTATTAATATATTGCAATTGATAATCAATCGCAATAAGCTTATTTTAATTTTAGGCTGACCATGATATGACCGTAAAAAAAGATTAAGGTGCTCGTACGGGTATTTGGGGATAAAAAGATGGATTAAAGAGGGAATGATGTAAAAGAATATGTAAGATTTTTATTGATAATGAGTCTCTATTGCAATTATTGGGGGGATTATGGTTAAGGAAAATGAAAAACAAAATATAGTAGATCTTGTTGCTTTAAAATCCGGTGAAAGAGCAGTTTTTATCGGATTAATCAACGAAAATCGACATAGCCATTGCCATGGAAAGGGTAATGGTAAACGATGGAGATGGCGAATGAATGGTGATCATCAACATAATACATCATTTCACTATGGATTTTTGCAACGCCTTGAAGCGATGGGGATACGCCCGGGAATTCTTATCAAAAAGATCAGTGATCATTTTTTTAGCGGGCCTGTGATTATTGAAGTCGGAAGGACACAACTCGCTATAGGATATGGTATGGCAAAGAAAATGCTCGTTAATAAAGGATAAATAAGAAGATGAAAAAAATATTGCTCATGGGTAATCCTAATGTAGGAAAGAGTGCTTTATTTGTGCGTCTTACCGGGGTGAATGTTATTGCATCAAACTATCCCGGATCTACGGTGGAATTTACAAAAGGATATGTCAAGATTGATGGAGTACGATATGAGGTTATTGATGTTCCCGGAACTTATACATTGCAGCCTACCTGTATTGCAGAAGAGGTCGCTGTCAAAATGATTGAAGAGGGAGACATTATTATCAATGTTGTTGATTCAACAAATCTGGAGCGAAATTTAAATCTGACTTTTCAACTTATTCAATTACGTAAACCTATGATCCTTGTCTGCAATTTTTGGGATGAAATAAAGCATAAAGGTATTTCCATTGATGATAAGACATTAAGTGAAAGTCTTGATCTCCCGGTTATTCCGACTACCGCAGTTGTGGGGGAAGGCATCGTTTCCTTGATTGATGCCATACGCAAGGTGAAAATAAGTTCATTCACCTTCAAAAAGGAGGAGCAGTGGAAAAAAATGGGTGAAGTCATCGAAAAGGTTCAGAAACTTTCACACCGGCATCATTCATTTGTAGATATTATCACTGAAATAAGTATTAAACCGATAACCGGAATTCCTATTGCCTTTATCATCTTATTTTTATCCTTTACCCTTATCAGATATATTGGGGAGGGATGTATCGCTTTTGTGACAGATCCTTTTTTTGAAATTCTCCTGAAACCTTTACTTATGAAACTATCAATGCTCCTCGGTAGTAATGGTTTTTTCCATGATATAATCATTGGAACCCTGGTCAATGGGGAACTGGATTTTCTCCAATCCTTTGGTCTCCTTACCACGGGACTTTATGTTCCATTATCTGTTGTGCTTCCTTATATTGTCGCTTTTTATCTTATTCTCGGTCTTCTGGAAGATATCGGGTACCTTCCCAGGCTGGGGGTTTTACTCGACAGGATGATGCATGTTGTGGGGCTTCATGGCATGAGTTTTATTCCTATGCTTTTAGGTCTTGGCTGTAATGTATCCGGGGCTCTTGCCTGCCGGACTCTGGAAAGTAGAAAAGAACGGTTTGTGAGTGCTACTCTCATGGCAGTCGCGATTCCCTGTTGGGCTCAGATAGCAATGATTATCGGCCTCATCGGAAAATACGGCGCATCGGGACTTTTTATTGTCTTTGGGACACTCCTTTTCATATGGATTGTTCTTGGCATCATTCTTAAAAAAAGTATAAAAGGGGACTCTCCGGAGATGTTTGCCGAGATGCCTCCGTACCGTTTACCCTATGTGTCCGTCATTTTGAAAAAAATCCGGATGAGACTTGTCAGTTTTATAAAAGAGGCACTCCCTTTTGTTTTTCTTGGTGTGGTTATTGTTAATATCCTTTATTCTCTGGGAGTCATCGAGTTCATAGGAAATGTGACTGCACCTGTTATACAACGTCTTTTTGGTTTGCCAAAAGAAACAGTTGGCGCCCTGATTATCGGCTTCCTGAGAAAGGATGTTGCAGTAGGAATGCTGGCAAATCCTCAACTAGGTCTTTCCTTTAAACAACTTATCGTGGCGGCTGTTGTCCTTACTGTTTATTTTCCCTGTGTCGGAACATTCTCTGTCCTTGTTCGTGAACTTGGAGCTATTGATATGCTTAAATCTGCGGCGATTATGATAATCACAGCCCTTATTACAGGCACCGCATTAAATTTGATTCTCACTTTTGCTTTTAGCCTGAGCTGATAGTATTTTCAGGGAATATAAGTTTTGACGGTAACGCCCAAAATCTTTTTTAATCAAGAATTGATGCATTAATTGCATGTAAAAAAATCCCCGCCGCCACCCCCACATTAAGTGAGTCAAGATGTGAAGAAATCCTGATCCGCACATAAAAATCACACTTTTTATCCCACGGATGGATGAGCCCCTCCGATTCGTGGCCGAACACAATAACGGATTTGCGGGGGAAACTGAAATTTTCAAGCTCCTTAACTTCTCCCGTGGCAGAGAGCGTTGCGCCGATAATGGAGAATCCATGATGTTGTAAGGTTGATAGAGCAGAACTGTGATCAGGAAACGATATGAGGGGTATTTCAAAGAGTGTTCCCATGGAACACCGGATCGCTTTTCTTGAAAAAGGATCTATACATCCCGGGCCCATCAGGATTCCCTGAAATGAAAAAGCAACGGCAGACCTGATAATACTTCCGATATTTTCAGCTTCCGCGAGAGAAGGTAAGGCGATTAAAAGAGTACTTTCCGGTAAGGTCCTTGTGTGTAAGGTTTTTGCTTGTAAGGACCTTACCTGTAAGGTCGTAAGAAAGGCGGCGAGATCTCTTCGTTGTGGTCTTTGTGCGGCCGCAAGAACCCCGCGATGAAATTTGAATCCCGTGAGGTGTGAGAGTTCCTCTTTTGATTTTGCTATGACCGGACAGGTATCTTGTACGAGTTTCGTAAAATATTGTTTATTATCCGGTATGCAGACGATCGAGAGAATAGAGCAATGAGAATTGACCATCCGTTCAACAACATATCTTCCTTCACCGATAAAGATATTTCTATCTTTTAAGTTTTTATCTTTTATATTTTTATAAATAGCAAGTTCATCCATTCTTTTTTGATCATCCTTTTTTTATTTCCCGGGGTCATAGTTTTGTAAGCTTTAACAGATTAAAAAATTTCATCTTTGACCGGTTATCGAAAAGTCCGGTGT
Organism: Spirochaetales bacterium; assembly: GCA_016934975.1. Classification (GTDB taxonomy): domain Bacteria; phylum Spirochaetota; class Spirochaetia; order SZUA-6; family JAFGRV01; genus JAFGRV01. Next base: position 11,769 of record JAFGRV010000049.1, read on the forward strand.
CCAGGTGCGGTCCCCGGAGGGTGCGGACAAAATCACCAAGGTTGTTTTTATCCAGGGCATCCTTAAAAAGAGCAAAAGTCTTTATACAACCGGAAACAGCTTTTTCCTCCAATCTATAAATACTGGTTGTCTGTTTTTCCCCCGTGACCGGATGCTGAAATGAGAATTCATCTTTAAGTGATGCAAAAGGATGATTCGATCGGGAAAAATAGAAGAGGGCGATAATGTCAGAATAACCTCCTTTTTTTATCCGGTTAAGGAGAGTGAGTACATTGTATAAAAACTTATTAGTAAATAGATTCTGAATATTAGAGTATATTGATACATTTCTCTTTACTTCTTTTTCATTTCCCTGATTATCCTCAAATAAGTAATCGCCTAAAAGCCGGATAAAAAAGGATTTCTTTTTCCCAAGAAGTGAATATGAGATTTTATATTTTCCCTTATTAACGAGGGGGAATTCTTTTTTATATTTAAGATCCAGGGATGCCTCGAAAACCCGGTGACGCACATGTGCATACCTGTTTATTTCAGGATTTTCATTCTCCGGATCGCCGCACAAATGAAAAATTATCGGGTGCATTGTAGAATCCGTAAATACATGGGTCATCACCCCCAGGAGAAAAGCCAATACATCGTCTGTCAGATCGTTTTTATATTTTTCGATCATTTTAGGAAGAAAGGCAAAAGTGTTTTTTTCATATCTTCCGTGCAGGCGATCCGCCGCTTCTCTGAATTTATCTTTTTTATCTCCCCATAAATAATAGTATGGTGTATCCGGTGCGACGGCTCCCAGATAATAGAGATGTTTATTCTTCACGATAATATCTTTTATTTTTTCCGGTGATTGTGAGAATATTTTTTCTGCAATAGCCCAATGAACATATTCTTTCGGCATAGCGGATCCTCCGTTTTTTTTATTATGATGTGCTATGAGCTTCCGGTTTCACAAACATAAGAGCGATACCCCCGCCGATGAAAAGCAGAATAATGCTCAGAAGTCCGAAACGGGACTCTTTTGTCATGGCAGAAATCGCACCCATAATAAATGGCCCGAAGAGTGTCGAGAATTTTCCGAAAATATTATAAAAGCCGAAAAATTCCGCGGATTTGTTTTTGGGAATCATCTTCGCGAAGATGGAACGGCTGAGTGCCTGCATACCGCCCTGGGATGTGGCGACTAACATAGCAAGAATCCAGAACATCGTCACTTTCATGCCTTGTGTCGGAAGGGTAGGGAGAAAAAAGGCGAGAATTGTAATGATAAAGTAAATAAATATTCCAACAAAAAGCATTTTTTTTGCCGATATATGTTTCGCCAGTTTTCCATAGAGCAAGGCAAAAGGGAATGCGATAATCTGGGTCACTAATAAAACGACAAGAAGCATCGTGGAACCGATTCCCGCATCAGTCCCGAAAGAGGTCGCCATTTTAATAATCGTATACACTCCGTCGATATAGAGAAAATATGCGCATAAAAAAATCAGGATTCCCTTATATTGTTTTATTTGTTTAAAGGTCTCCAAAATCCGTTTAAAACTATCTCTTATCGGTGTTTTTGATGCTTCGATAAAATATTTCTGATGAACATCTTTTAATATCGGTATGGACATGAAACCCCACCAGAGGGCGGTCATAATAAATGCAATTCGCACGGGAATAACCGATGAAGAAAAACCAAAGGTTTTGTACCCGGAGATTAAGACAATACAGATGATAAATGGAATACAGCTTCCGATATACCCCCAGGCGAAACCGCTCGATGAAACCCAATCCATCCGGTCCTCGGAAGTGACATCCACAAGCATGGAATCATAAAAGACATTCGCCCCTGCATACCCGGTGGTGGCGACAATATAGAGAATAATCGCGAAATAATATTGTCCCTGGCTTATAAGAACAAAACAGAGTGTCAACAGTATTCCAACGAACAAAAGCATGGAAAAGATCTTTTTTTTCTTTCCTTTATAATCCGCGAGAGTTCCCAAAATAGGCGCAAGAAAGAGTATGACTAATGTATTAATACTATTGGCATAACCGATATGAGCCGTACTTTCATAGGAAGGGAGACCCGCGGCTATATAGGTTTTGTAAAAAATCGGAAAAATTGTTGATTCAATTGTCAACGTATATGCCGAATTTGCTACATCATACAGAATCCAGCTTCGCTCTGTTTTTGTCATTATCTTCTCCTTGGTGTTTATGAGTAAAAGAAAATCATTGCTGTTCTGGGAACGGCCGTTCCCGGAACGGACTTTGCAGATCATCTTTTACTCTTCAGAGTATAGAAGTATTTATAAAATAAAGCAACTGAGTTCTTTCTTTCAGACATATCTGTCAATAGGTTCTCATTCAAAAAAAATATTGAGTAAAAGAACTTGATTTTTATCAGAAATATTATATGATAAAGATTATATATTTTGTCTGGCTGAACAGATAAGCGAAAGGAAACTGAAATGGATAGAGAATTTCATTATTATATAATGTATTATCTGGCACGAAAAGCAGGATTGTCTGAAAATGATTGTTATCTTCTTTCTTATTCAAACCAAATGACAGATGATAATACATCAGTCTATAAAATAAAAAGTAAGAAAGAAAATTATGAAAATTATATTTCCCAGACCATGAATATCCTGAAGCCCCAGAATAAATTGATGCGCATTTATCTCTGCTTTCATTTTATCCCCGGTGATTATCAGAAATCCTGTGCATACAGGAAAGATGGGAAGCTCCATTTATTAACCACAACTCCCAATAGTACACTTGCTCAGGATTTCCTTTTAACCGCACTAAGAAGTAAAAATATATACCGTATCGGCATCGCCACTCATGCATATGCCGATTCATGGGCACATCAGAACTTTGTCGGTTGTAATGATTATGTTAACAGTAACAAGCAAATCCTGGGTTTACTTATCCCGAATATCGGGCATGCCGATTTTATTCAGAAACCGGATATTGTCAGTCTGACATGGAAAGACAAACGATTAATACCTTCACATCAGGAGATAAACAATCAGGAGCGGGTGCTTTCCGCGGCTAAACATATTTTTCTCATCCTTACAGCCTATTCTCAAGGAAAAGAAATACAAAATCTTGATGATATTGTGAATAATAAAAACGATTCTTCCTGGCAGGTTGTTGAAAAAGAATTGAAAGATGCCCTGGGTCCGGTCTTTACGTTTATTAAGAACTCAATTGATCTCAAAAATAAACGCATGGAAGGTTATAATAAATTATTAAAGAATAACTTTGAACAGTATGAGAGCACACGATGGTTTAACGAAGCTGTAGATATCCATGTCAAAGGATTAAAAGATAAACCTGTGAAATTCGGACAAAGTTCATTTATCCCTGATGTTTATACAATGAAAGAGAATTTTGAGAGTTCGCATTGGTATAAATTCCAGGAGGCAGTAAAAGAACATCAGGCATACGCTAAAGAAAAAATTAAGCCGAGGATTGAACAGATGGAATTTGTGGGATTTTAACCGGGATTAAAAATGTTTTATTATTGTCGAAAACGAGTCCGTGTCGAACAATGATCGCAATTCCCGCAATCTTCCGGACTCTCAAAACCGAAGTATTCTTCGATGGTTTTTCTCCGGCATTGGTTTTTGCGTACATAATTCACGATCTCAAGCAGCTGTTTACGGTCATGGAGAATTTTTTCATTATGTGAGGTTTCATTAATCAGATCTTCATGCAATGGAGATATAATGCGGTATTTATGCTCCTCTCCTTCGATACAGCCATACCTCTTAAGCATTCGTAAAGCTGTTTCTACCCGGAAATCCGTAAAATGCCTGACCGCCATGCGTTTGTATAAATACTCCATACCCAATCCATTAATTTTATCTGACTCCTTTGTAAGAAGTTGGTACATGTCACGATAAAAAGCAGGACCGGGATTAGATGAGTTGATAAAATCCATATGAACCATCAAATCAGCCTGGTCGTATAACAAAAGGCAGAGTGCAGGGGCGCCGTCCCTGCCGGCGCGGCCTATTTCCTGATAATAGGATTCAAGAGAGCCCGGGAGTTCCACATGAATTATGCAGCGGATATCCTGTTTATCGATCCCCATACCGAAAGCGTTGGTCGCAAGGATCATGTGATCCCGGCCGCGGGTAAAATCTTCCTGCAGGCGTTTCCGCTGCTCAGCCGGGAGTTTCCCATGGTAGATGGTATGCCGGATACCTGCAATATCCAGCAGCCCGGAAAACTTTTCCAGGGTTTTTATGAGTGTAAAATAAAGGATGCCGCTTCCCCTGTTTTCTTTTATAGCAGCCCGGATTTCCGATAATTTTTCATCATCACCTATGACCTCCCGTGTTTCCAGGCGGAGATTCGGCCGGGAAATTCCCTGGTGGAATAGTTGTATATCTGAAGGTGTAAATCCCAACTTCTTAATGATATCAGCCTGAACCTTCTTCGTTGCAGTAGCGGTGAGTGCGATGGTTAAGGGTCTGCCCATGATATCCCGGAATTCTCCCAGACACCTGTAATCCGGCCGGAAATCATGACCCCAGGAGGAAATACAATGGGCCTCATCTACCGCGAGCAGCCCGATATCAGCCTTGGCTATTTTATTTATAAACCTCTTTTTTCTGAATCGTTCGGGAGTCACATAAAGAATTTTCACTTTACCCGATAAAAAACCTTTCAGCCTGTTTTCCTTTTCTATAGCAGATACAGTGGAATTAATAAATGCGGCGGAGATTCCTTTGTCCTGCAATCCCTGCACCTGGTCCTGCATCAGAGCGATGAGGGGGCTGATGACGATGGTTCCGCCCTTAAGGCAGAGTGCGGGGATCTGGTAGCAGAGAGATTTCCCTGCCCCCGTCGGCATGATCACTAAGCTGTGCCCCCGGTTGTTCTGTAATAGTCTGGTGATGATTTCTTCCTGGCGGCCCCGGAATGTGTCATAGGAAAAGTATTTTTTTAATATGGCAACAGGATCTGTCACAATTGCTCCTTTGGGGGTAGATAGGTGTTATGTATAGAGAATAAGATATAAAAATGAGAGAGAAAAGGCAAGACTGAATCTTTCACGAGAGAGATTATTCACCCCAATATCGTTGTCTTTGCCGGAAGCATAAACTTCCATTATCCTAAAAGCGTACCCCGGAAAACCGGATTTCTTCCGGAAGCTTCAGGTGGATGTGAGACATAAAATAGTGCTCTCAAATGTATTATTTCTTTGAAAATGAGATTTAAATTCGTTATATTATAAAATGAAGAGGAGGTAGGTAAAAAGGTGGAGCTTTATGAACAAATTTTTATTTATCTCAGGAGCAATTCTGTGTGCACTTCTTTTTATGAGTTTGACGTCGACACCTGATTCAATTGCGATCGAAGATTGGGAGTCAGGGAATACTCTTTCCGGGGGAACCGGGGATTGGGCGGGAGATTGGATTAAAACCGGCGGGGGAGATTATCTCATTTTCGGGAATGAAATTCCCTATGAAGGCGATAATTGTATCCGGTTTGATTATGACGTTGAATTATCCAGAACTATTAATATGACTCTCGCGGATATCGATACACCTTATATCACCTTTGCCTATAAAGGAAGAAAACAAAATGCTACCGGCTATGTCGAAGTCTGGGACGGAGAATGGCACAGACTATTTTCCTGGACAAATGCGGATGTTGTGGATTTTACCTGGTATACACAGAGTATTGATCTCTCACCATTTGACTGGTATAGGAACGATTTTAAAATAAAATTAGGGTATGATTCCTCACGAAGAACTTTTGTTTATTTTGATGCGATTGAAATCTATAATGTACCTGATCCGACACCAACACCTGATCCTACCGAGACGCCTCTTCCCACAGACACACCTGTTCCCACTGAAACACCCCTTCCACTTAATGGTGTTGTCATAGAAGCAGAGGATTTTACAGCCTCCTATGATACGACACCCGGCAATACCCGGGGGGAACATATGGGAAAATACCGGGAAGGTGATACGGATATTGAAGATTGTGATGATGGTAATTTCAATATTTCATGGACTGCCTACGGTGAATGGCTGGAATATATTTTTAACGGGACAGCCGGAAACTATGATGTCTGGTTAAGAGCATCAAACAATAATACGGCACCTTCGACAGGTAATTTCCTTCTGAATGGAAATCCGGTGACAAGTTTTTCCATCCCGCCGACAGGTGATTGGCAGTATTGGTCCTTTAACAATATAACGGCTATCTCGATTAATCCGGGTGATACGATTCGAATAGAGTTTACCAGTAATCTCGGGGGAGAATCGGAATTTTATCCGGATTATTTATTTTTATCGGACCCCGGAAATTCCATTATGCCTGTTAAAACACCACCCCCTGTACCGGAAAATTATGTCAGTATTGTGAGTCAACATGGGCTGTTACAGGTTATAGGAACTCAATTATGTGATGCTTCCGGTAATCCTCTTCAATTACGAGGGACCAACGGGCATCATATCCGGTGGTTATGGTGGGCAAAAGACCACACAATTCAAAATCTTGCTTATGATTTCGGAACCATGATTGTGAGAATACCGACGTACGTCGAACCGGACTACGAAGGATGTTTGAAAAATCAAACCTATTATGATATAATGATCCAAAGAACAAAAGACTATGTTGATGATGCGATAGAGGCCGGGCTTTATGTTGTTATTGACTGGCATGTTCATACCGATCCTGCACCGTACGTTAATGAGGCGATAGCCTTTTTTGATGAAATGAGCCAACTTTACGGCGGTTATCCCAATGTACTATGGGAAATTTGTAATGAACCCTCCGGGGCCACAGCCACATGGGAAAATATCAAACTCTATGCAAACCAGGTTATCCCGGTGATACGGGCTCATGATCCGGATAATATCATTATTGTCGGTACGCCTAACTGGAGTCAGGATGTTGATGCGGCCTCCACGAGTCCTTTGACCGGTTATACAAATATTATGTATGCTTTGCATTTTTACGCGGCAGATCATACGGATACTTATAGAAATAAACTTTTAACCGCCATAAACAATAATATTCCGATTTTTTGTACGGAATGGGGAACCAGCGGGTATGATCCTATTACGACCCCTCCGGATTTTTATCAGTCTCAATTATGGCTGGATATTTTAGATGCCAATAACATCTCATGGATTAATTGGTCGTTTATACATAAAACCGAGTATTCTTCAATTCTATTGCCTGCTATTGTGGGAATTTCCGGCCCCTGGAGTAATGCCGAATTATCGGATTCGGGAATCTGGATCAAAGAAAAGATCACTTTGGAAACAATACCTCCCATAGGAATGGATCTGAACACACTGGATTTCGAGGGTCTGCCGCCGGCCGGACTTTTTTATAAAGTAACTGCTTCCGGAAAAATAAAAAATGAAGAAGGCTATGCCGTTGTCGATGCAATCATCCATTATACATGGTCGGGAGCAGTCTCCGGCTCCGGGAGCGTAACTACCGATTTTTACGGGAATTTTACCGTCACATCTCCCAAAGCAAAAAATGGCGGAACTTTTACTTTCACCATAGACAGTATAACCAAGAATAGATATACAGATGACGATTCTCTATTTCCCGAACCCAGAACTCAGAATTTTATGTATCCTTAGTTTCTAAACATTTCCGGGGTTGTTTGATTTATCTTTCAGACAACCCCGTTAATTATAGTATCAAATCAATCCGCATTTTATCTTTCCGTTCTTCATATAACAATTCGATTTTCCTTTTTAGCATGAAAAAGCCTGTTAGTAAAACAAAGAAAATACCGGTATGGATATAAATCCCTCTTAACAGATCGCCATGTAATGCATGGTTGATATAAAGGAATATTCCCCAGCACAATGTCGCAAAGAAAGTTCTTCCGGAACCGCCGGCGGTTTCTCCGAAATGAGAATATCTTCTTGGTTGAGCCATTACAATAGATGTAATATTTCCCACAAGGCAGTAGATGAGTGCAATATTCATTATAATAAGGCAGTAATAACAGATGAGAAGCATGTTTTGAGATTTCAAGAGATTGATCAAAAGAAGGGGAAAAAGTTCAATACTTGAAATAAGGAGTATAGCTATGTTTTTTGCAGAGATAACGGATGTGAATGTAACGGGAAGAAGGCAATAGCGGTCCGTTGCCTTATGATCGAGACCAAAGGAATTGAAAAAAAAGGATCCGTGCAGAATCGTTAAAAGGGTGATGACAAGGCCGAAGAGTGCCTGATTTATCTCCTGTGTCGATAAAAGGTAAATACTAAAAAAAACAGTGATGAAGCTGCTCATTTTTACATCTATGGTTGCAAGTAACGATTTCATTTCTTTTGAAAGCAGGGAAGAGCAGTTTTTATGTAAAAAATTGCCTGTGACTTTTTGTATTCCAAAAAGTATTCTTCTTTTATCTTTTCTCCCGGGTTGGGCAGCAAGTTTATGTTAAATAAGATAGGAAAAAGCTATCCATAGAACAGAAAAAAACAGAAGTATGAAAATTATTATAATAAGCTTCATAATGGATCCGGAAGAGGTAAGATTAGGTAGAAGGACGTAGAAAAGAAAGGGAGGTGAGGATTGATGGATTACCCAGGTTGGAAGAAAGAGTAAATGATTTATTGAATATAAAGACAACAACATCACCTCCCCAGTAAAATGAGAAATTAGCCAATAACAGGATGCCTAAAACAATCTTGAACAGCGGCGCAAAAATACCTGAAAGTTTGAATCTGGTCGATATAATAATAAAAAGAAAACTGATGAATATACTAAACGTTCCACATAGACATAAGAAAAATAATCCCGTGATAAGCCATGGGATACAATCCTGAATAAAAAACAGGGGAAGTAAACCAACCAGAGAAATAATTCCCAGGAGCAGGAATATTGGCTGGAAAAGGATTCCGTATAAGCCGGATAAAAATATCCTTTTTGGAGAGAGGGGAAATCGTGTGCAAAGAGGCACAAGAAAATCATATCCCCTTAAGGTACCTGTCACAAAAGAGGGTATAAGAATCCAGAGGAGGAGAGGATGAAAAAAGTTAAACTCCAATAAAGGAATTCCGACGGAAATCTTACCTTCAATAAGTGTGGATGCAGCAAAGCCCGTATTCGCCAGAAAACGTATATAAATGACAAGCATAAGCCCTGCAGTAACAGCACCGAATTCCCATTTCCATGCCTGTAAATTTTTAAAAATATTCTTCCCTTTATAAAGTATTTCCCCTGCTGTGGGTGTAATAATTCTTGTCATTATATTGATAGTTGTTGTTTTCCCTGCTCCATTGGGACCAAGAAAAACGGTGAGGGTTCCCGGTTGTAAACAGAAAGAGATATCAGACACGGCATTCGTATGTCCGTAGGTTTTAGTCAAATACTTTATCTCTATCTTATGTTATCCTCATATTCCGGTATCACTACCAAAAAAAAGCCGCCTCTCTTCTCTTAACGGCCGTTCCCGGAACGAAATATGGAGGTGATCTTTCATTGAGCAAACAATGTATAATAATATTGGTTACATTGTTTTTATTTCTTCTCCGATAAATCAACTCTCACATTAAGTGGGAATGATTGTACAGGGAGTTGTGTTATCGCCTGTGCTGTTACATGTGGTTTAAATTGTTCCCAGGAATGTTTGGGTGCATGCGATACTTCTTGCAAAAATGTCTGTTCTTTAGGGAGTACTTTTCAAGGCTGAAAATTGATTTATCAGTAATTCCTATTCTTTTGTCAACTCATAAAGAATATCAGATTGCGGGCCTTCGCCGCCGGGAAAAGTCGTGCTGAAAGGCTGTGAATCGTCATAGATTCCATCTCCCGTGAAATCGATAATAAGATCCATCGTATCACCTGAAATTTCATACTGTGCGGTACCGGTTTCGGTGTATTCCGTCCATACGTCATCCATAAGCATTTCTGTCATTTCAATACTTATAATATTTCCGGCTACCGTATAATCTGCCCGCAGGGAGCCGTTGGGCATCAATACCCAGTCATCAGCCTGCCCGTAAAAAAGCACTTCAAGGGTATCTTCTTCAAAAATAAACTCGACCCTGCCTTTGTATGTTCCTTCATCAGGCACATCCCAGGATGCTTCCTGAGCCCAGGTTCCTATTAAATCTTCATCCATAGTACATGAAAATAAAAATAGGAAAGTGAGTGTTATTAAAAGTATTAATAGTCTACTCATAAAACCCTCCGAAATAAGAAAAATCTTTCCTATTTAAACTATAGCACATAAAATGCAATGTACATGGTTCTATCAGGATTTACCCATTTGTTCTTCCAGACGGATCAAATCTTCTTTTACTCTTTTTAACCGTTTGTACTCATTCATTACCTTTGGTTCCGCGCTGACATTAATAACCTCTTCGATAAGGGCCAAAGCCGAGTCAACGTCTCCCAGCACTTCATGCATAATCGCGGCATTTACTCCGGCAGCGGGATTCTGAGTATCATACCATATTTCAAGGTACAGATCCAAAGCCTTCTCGTAGATATTCCCTTTTACGAGATTATCCGCTTCTTTCATTCTCGGATCTTTCGTCTTATCATTCATCATGACCCGTGCTTCCCATATCTCATATGGGGCGAGTTGTTTCGCCATGGCTGCAAGATTTCCATTAATAATATCTTTATACATCAGATCGGTGGGTCTTAAGCTGCCGCTATTTTCCTCTTTTACCTGGTGCTGTTTCGATTGGCTGAAACTTTTCGTTGCAATAAGCCTGTCGGTGACTGTGCTGATAACCCAGTACGTGAAACGGAGCCGGACGGTTTTCCTGATCCATGGGACCTCAACTTCATATTCCTCTTCCGTTTCTTCATCCACATATGTTTCGATGACAACAAAACGCTCTTTATCCAGATCCATATCGGTAATTTCACTTAAAATGATCGCTTCCGCCCCTAAGAGCTGGCCAAGCATGATGGGATCAATAGTATTCGAGTCATAATACTCTATGGACCGCTCCACGTCTGTGGGGCTGATTATCTCAAAATATTTCGTATTTAACAGATTTGATATGAGATTATCTGTGGTATATTCCGCAAGATCCTGGCGCAAGCTATTCGAATCGCGAAATTTCCCTTTTTTTATCCGTAACACAGTATCTTTCCACACATCAGTCATGGAATCCATCGCCCCCTCGGATGGAATATTCACGGCGAAAATCGCAAGTTTCCTCGCCCCGGACATATTCACTTCTGCCGGCTTTACTACTTTTACATAAATACTTGTAGCACACCCTGAGAGTATAGAAAGCATAATTAAAAAAGCGCATCCTGCTTTTAAAAATCGCATAAAAACCTCCTTTTATAATAACTCGCACAACTTCTAAAATCAATGTCACATACTATAGTCACAACACTTACTAAAATGATAGGTGATGAGAAGTAAACAGTCAATACTTTAACCCTATTTTACTCATCTCACCTCTTTATTCTCATGAGTATACGTAGTATGATAATACATTATGTTTCAATATGATAAAGGATCTTTACAGATTGTCAAACACTTAAAAGAGAAGGGCTATACTTCATATTTTGTCGGGGGATGCGTCCGGGATTTTCTTCTTGGAAAGACTCCAAAGGATATTGATATTGCGACAAATGCCCTGCCTCATGAAATAGAGAAACTTTTCTCCTTCACCATCCCCGTGGGGAAACAATTCGGGGTGATAATTGTCGTCATAGGAAAAAAACAGTATGAAGTAGTCACTTTTAGAAAAGATAAGGATTATGTTGATGGAAGACATCCCTCTGGGGTTCTTTTTTCTTCCGAACAGGAAGATGTCCTGCGGAGGGATTTTACCATAAATGGGCTTCTCTACGATCCTTTTTCTCACACAATTATCGATTATGTGGGAGGTCAGGAAGACCTTAAAAACAAACGTATCCGGACTATCGGGGAACCCCTTCACCGCTTTTCCGAAGACAAACTCAGGATTATCCGGGGTATTCGATTTTCCGCACGCTTTGGATTCGATATTGAACCGGCAACCTTTTCTGCCATGAAAAAGATGGCATCTCTCATTACCGAGTGCAGCGCCGAACGCATCAGGGACGAGATTGTCTCTATTCTTACGGGAAAGAATCCGGACGTGGGTCTGAAACTCCTGGATGAGACAACCCTTTTACAGTATATTCTACCGGAAGTTGCGGCGTTAAAAGGAGTCGAACAGCCAAAGGAATTCCATCCCGAAGGAGATGTGTTTGCCCATACCCTTTTAATGTTCACTCATATCAGAAAAAATCCATCCCCGGAGCTCGCCATAGCAGTATTACTTCATGATATCGGGAAGCCCGGTACTTTTACGGTGGAAGACAGAATCCGATTTAACAGACATGATAAAGTCGGGGTGGAAATAGCAGAGACGATTCTTACACGACTCAAGTTTTCAAATGATGAAAAAATGAGGATACTTGATCTTATCGGAAACCATATGAAATTTATGTATGTCGAAAAAATGCGGATAGCTAAATTAAAGCGGTTTTTACGAAAACCCTATTTTGAAGACCATCTGGAATTACACCGCCTGGATTGTATTGCAAGTCATGGCGGACTGGACAATTACTATTTTTGCAAACAAAAATTAGAGGAATATTCACAGGAAGAGATTCATCTTCGCCCCGTTTCCTTAATAAGCGGCGATACCTTGATCCGTTTGGGGCTGTCACCGGGCCCGGAATTTAAGAAAATTTTGCGGACTATCGAAGATCTTCAACTGGAGGGCATCATCCGGACAGAAGAGCAGGCAATAGAGTACATACGGGAGAATTATATTGACTAATATGAGAAAGACATCGCTTTCCGGAGATGAAAACATCAATCCTGAAAAATAGGTGGATTGATTTTTACCCATGAATCGGGTATAATAGAATATATCGGCCGCTGTCGACCTTAGATCATTTATGTACAATCGGAAGTCGGCTTTTACCGACAGTAGAGGTCATGAGTATGAGAGAAAAATCACTTTATATTTTCGTTGTTCTGTTCCTCCTTTGTCAGAGCCTGTCTCTTTATACTGAAACTGAACCCGGGGTGATGGGAATCGTCTTTTCCGTAAAAGGAACAATCATTATTAAAAATAATGACCAGGAAGAAGTCTTAAAACCCGGTGAGAAGATCTATCAGACGAGTAGTATTCACCTTGCTCCTGGAACAAAAAAAGGGAAAATACAGCTCCTTACATCACAAGGTCCTGTCATTTATTCACGGTTTCCCGTCACCTTCGAAAAAAATATGTTTGCTTCCCTGTCCAACACTCAACAGGACAATTATATCGCGAGTATCGGAGGGACAGTACTCTCCGGCCGAGGGGCCGAGGGAAACAAAGTTTTTTTAGGTGAGGAAGACGATATCGGGGATTCTTGCGGCTTCGGGACTGAGCTGTTCGAATGGAAGACGAATATCGGTGTTCTCACGGAAAAGAATATAAAGGATGGATTTTCTCTCGTATTGAGCAAAACAAAGAATTCCAAAGAGAATGCATCGTTATTTCCATTGTACTTTAAAATAAAAGAGCAGATTGATATAAAAGAGATATCCTTTGAAATTATAAAAGATAATACCTTTGTCACAGTCTATGAAAAGGGCTTCTTTAAGAAGATAGATGACGGTTTATTATTTGTATTCGATTGCTTTCAGTATGAGGTCGACACTCCTTATATTGTGGAAATCGCCGTAACCGTGTCCGGTGATGATACGGATTATTTTGAATTCGGATATGTCGTTGCCGGCAATAACAAAGTAAAGGAAATTGAATCTGAAATCTCCCGCCGTTATTCCGGAAAAGAGAGTGATTTTGAAAAAGACCTCATAAAATCCCGGGTTTATTGGGAATACAATATGAAACTCAATGCACTGGCGATTCTTAAAAGCCTCGAATTGGATATTGAGGATCTGTTATAAAAACTATTATTCCGAGGCAATTGCATTTCCCTTTTGTTTATCAATTTCACTCATATAAAATGTTCTTGATTTTTACTCACGGGTATTTTAACATTAAAGATGCCGAACAGGAGGTGTACTATGCATGAGAAACGAAGGGCTGCCGCGAGCATTTTTAATGAACAACAGATGAAACAGATGGCAGAGGAATCAATAATCGAAGAAATGCCGGGTAATGAACAGATGATCACGGAAATAAACGATGAAATGACCTCCAATGATGTTTCAGGACAGGCAATCCAGCAGAAGGCAGGTATGCCTCTGTCCAAATCAATAGCAATGAAAAAAGTGCAGCGAAAACCGAAAAGTCCTGTCATCAACCTCTTAAAATCCTCGGAAGAAATGCAGCTGGAAAAAGAACCGATTTATATCCGTATTACCGGGCGTTGGTTCTGGAAGCATGTTATTGTTCCTCCGAATGCATATGTCGTCCATACTCGGATTAACCGGAAAAAACCGATTACCATGGGATTGGGAAAATCATTTAAATATAATCCCAATACCGATGCTTACCTTGTTATACCGGCCGCAATGCAGACCATCGGTGTTGTCGCGAATTGCATCTCAAAAGAAAAACAGGGGATTAATATTCTTGCTTATGTTCAATGGCAGATTGATGATTTCAGCGTTGCGTATCGAAAACTGGATCTCTCCGATCAACGTGATCCTTTAGGTATCGTGAATGCACAGCTCCGGGAACAGGCGGAAGCCGCGATAAAAGATAAGATCGCCACCATGAGCGTCGAAGAAGTACTCACTGATAAAGCCCCGGTTATCGAAGAGCTCACGAACCGGTTGAAAGCTGTCACGGAGACGAGGCAGATCGCCGGATCCTCCGAAGTGGAAGAGGGACTCGGCATAAAGATCGTCACTGTACAGATCCGGGAGGCCCTGGTGAGTTCAGCGACATTGTGGGATAATCTTCAGAGTCCTTTCCGGCATGAACAGAGCAAGAAAGAACGTATCAGCTATCTGGATATGGTAAAAGAAATAAACGAAAAAGAGATGGAGACAAAACGCCTTAAAGAAGCGACGGATACCGAAACGATGGTGGAGATCGAGCGTATAAAACAGCAGAAACAAACGGAAGCCCTGGAGATACGAATTAAAGAGGAATCTGCCCGGTTTGAACAGGAACAGCAGAATAATCTCAAGAAAATAAAATTAACAGAACAGACGGCAAAAGCACAGAAAGAATCGGAAGAACGGATAAAAATACATGAAAATCAATTGAAACTCCAAACGGAACTGGAGCTTTTAAAAGAAGAAGATCAGAAAATCGCCGAACAGATGAAAATGGAACAAGAAGCGGAGAATCGAAAAATATCCCTGGAAGTGGAGAAACGGATTCATGAATTTAATGAATTGGTACGTTCGGAAGAGATCCGGGTTAAGACAGAGAAACAAAAATATGATCATTACACCGGGCTCAAGAATAAAGAAGGGGAATATAAATTATTGGTCCAGGCAGCTCAGGATAAATTGGAAGATGTGGCCCTCAAAGCACGCCTTGAGCGTGAACATTCGGAGCAGAAAGTAAAACTTTCAATCGAAGAAGCAAGAAATAAAGTGGAGATGACGATACGGAAAAATGAAACGGAAATCGAAGAGATGCGGCAGAATATCAAAAATATTTTAAATAATAATCTCCTCTTTTCCGGGCTTATCGATAAACTCCCCGAAATTGCGGAACATATGCCGGAAATAAAAGAGTTAAAGATTCTTAATACCGGGAATACCGATTCAACCTTTGATACCCTTGCCGGATTTCTCACGAAAATTTTTGCTCTTGCGGAGAATCTCGGTATTTCCCTCCCCCTTGCAGGAAAAAATAAACAGGATGATAAAAAACCTGTAAAAGACTAAATTTTATTTTTATTGATTTATTACCGAGGCTGCTCCCGTAACCCAAATAATCTTTTATAGCAGGTAATAGCATAAAAAAGGGCTGTCTGCAAAAGCGACAGCCCTTTTTATTTATTTCGATCATGTGGGGATATTTCCCCCAGGTGCATGCCCGGTTCGGGAACCGGGTATGAATCCTTATTTATTATTGATACGTTTTATCATTGTTATTTTCATTACATTCATCTACCGTCTTCTTAAAATCCGCTTCCACTTTGACCGCGATTTTGGGTTTGAATTTCCCCTTGTACCGTATGGTAAAGGTGACTGTTACAGACTCTCCGGGTTTAAGAGGGGGTACATCTTCCATTGCATCGTAAAGGTTCCCGGTAGGTTGTTTATTCGTTTTATCGGTAATATATGCCACACTTTTTCCAGCCCTGGCATTACCGATATTTTTAATGACTGCTTCTATTATAATTTCTTTATCACCTTTTCTGTATTTATCAGGATCTATGCTTTCCACGATAAGATCCGGACATTTGGGTGTTACTGTTTCGGTCTCGTTACTTACTTTTTTGAAAATATCATATGAATGATAGTTCTGTCTGTTGCTGTTGTCAGTGAATTGGGTATAACTATCAAGGATAAGCCTTCCGTCATTCATAAATTCCAGGGTTAAAATTGTGATGCTAAAGTCCATTTCGTAGACAGCGGTTGCATGCTGATGTGTTTTATCATTTGTATCAATTCCGTACACATAAAGCGGTGTATGCCCCCAATCACAATCCGAGGGATGGCAGGAACCGTATACATGTATCCCCAGAGAGTATTTATCAAGTCCCTTGTTTAAATAAAATTTAGTAATACCCTTTGTATTGCAATCAACATTTTCCCAGTATCCGAGATACCCGGAATTCACTGCATAGCTCTGTATCGTCGATACGGCAATTAATGCAATACACAACAGAAAAAATTTGTATTTTGAAATCATTTTCATCACCTTCCTTAACGTATAAATTTTGATATAGACAATTATAATCCAAATAACAAAAAAATCCACTATAACGACAATTTTCTGAATTGTCATTATAGTGGATTTTTATGGTACACCGGGGAAAGAATCGACATACTCTATTTTAAAATCTGCGAAGGAATCGACAATCTGAATCTTATAATCGGGAAAAGAATCGACAATCTGCCATTTTCCCGGACTATCCGGAAATGAATCAACCTTCTGTACTTTCAAGTCAGGAAATGAAGTAACTACAGTAACTTTGTAATCGGGAAATGAATCGACAAACTGTATTTTCCCATATATTTCACTCACATTAACCATAATGTATCTCCTTTATAACTCACTTGCCTTTTTAAATCTACAATTACTTTACAGGCGTATGAACCCTTAAAACCTCCAAGGCATACACTCACCGTAAAAAAAAATCCGAGTAATTATAAGTATAGGAAACATTTTTTCTTTTTCAAGGTAAGAAAAACTATTATTATATATGAGATGAGTGAATTTGCTGAAAATTATGAGTCAGGCTTGAGGAAAGGGGTGTAAGTTTTTAATGAGAAATTACTTGAATTACAGGTTGTGTTCTATATATGTTTCAATTTCTTCCGGATCAATAATATCACGGTTTGTGATCTTTCTGTTTTCAATGCCCATGAGACTTTGGTGTATGGGCATCGAGGTCTTTTTATGAAGTTGTTGTAAAGCCTCATAATCGGATAGCCCTTTTTTGCCGGTAATGGCGTAATATACCGCAACAGGGAATTTGTACGGGTTTGCGGTGGCAGTGAGTATGACCGGGGTAGTATCTTTTGTTTTTTCTCTGTATTTTTTTAAAACGTGAAATCCCACCGCCGTATGGGTATCAAGGACGTATCCGCTTGAATGAAAGACTTCTTTAATTATCGCAAATGTGTCTTCTTCCCCGGCATATGCCCCATAAAAAAGATTCTGCATCTCTTTTAATGGACCGGAATCCAGAGCAAATGAATTGGTTTGTTTTAGTTCTTCATAGTATTTCCTTACTATTTTTCCATCCCGTAGAACAAGATCAAAAATAAGCCGCTCAAGATTGGAGGAAATGACAATATCCATCGAAGGCGATACGGTGGTATGAAATTCTCTTTTTGTGCTATATGTCCCTGTCTGTAGAAAATCCGTCAGGACATTATTCATATTCGAGGCACAAATGAACTGACGTACAGGCAGCCCCATTTTATACGCATAATAGGCTGCCAATATGTTCCCGAAATTACCGGTAGGGACACAAACATTAATGGCATCTCCCCATCGGATCATCCCTTTTTTAACAGATTGAATATAGGCCCAAAAATAGTAAACAATCTGAGGTACCAATCTGCCCCAATTGATTGAATTGGCGGAAGAAAATATGAATCCTTTCTGCCGCGCTTTTTCCCGTAACTCTTTATCCTGAAATGCTTTTTTTACAGCGGTCTGACAATCATCAAAATTGCCCCGTACCCCCACGGCTTTGGTATTATCGCCCTCTTGTGTAATCATCTGCTGTTTTTGTATAAGACTCACGCCCTCGCTTGGATAAAAAGTAATGATCCGGGTGCCGTCAACATTTTTAAAACCCTCTAAGGCGGCCTTTCCAGTATCCCCGGAAGTGGCAACAAGTATCATCACCTTTACGGCTTTTTCCAGGGAACGAAGGGAATGAATAAGGAGCCGGGGCATGCACTGGAGGGCCATATCTTTGAATGCAGCGGTTGGTCCATGCCATAATTCCAGAATTCCGATTGAGTTATCATATGTATAGAGAGGGGCGATATGGGGAGATGCAAAATTAGAGGAATAGGATTGACTGATGATTGCTTTGAGTTCATGGTCATCATAGTCTGTGAGGAATTTTTTCATGATTGTAATAGCACATTCAGTATATTGAGTAATATTTTTAAGCTCATTGAGTTGTATTTCCGGATAATCGGCAGGTACAAAAAGTCCGCCATCCGGAACCATTCCCATTCTGATAACGGCTTTTGCTTCGGATGGTTCCCAGTTATCCCGTGTGCTTACATAATTCATAAATACTCCTCTAATTCTTTTAATTGGAAGATAAAAACCGAAAGTTTTTTATCGATACACCAAATTATAAATTCTTTAACTCTTCCTTTATGAGGCTGATTGTATTGATAGTACTGAATTTTTAAAAATTATTCAATACGTAACTCAAATACCCTCAAAACCTTTTAAAAGATTAAATTTTTCGGGATATGAGTCAAAGCAATGAAAAAAAAACTATTTAAAATAATTGAGGCTGTCCCGCAGCCCCAAACAAGGTTGTCCAATAACCTCATTACAATATATATGGGGGTAATAATTAAAC
>JAFGRV010000431.1 GCA_016934975.1 Spirochaetales bacterium
ATATTCATTAAAAATATGGTCAAAGCTTGCGTGTTTTGACGATTTTATTCAATAAATGGATAACGTGTAATATCTAAAAATTGATTCAAAATATAGTGGTCAAAACACTACATAATTTCAAACGAGTGGAGTTTCTATGATTAATAAAAATGAGGTTTTTGAGACCATCCATATGATTCAGGACGAAAAACTCGATATACGGACCATTACCATGGGAATTTCTCTCCGTGATTGTCCGGATGAAAATACCGGAAAAGCATGTACAAAGATATATGATAAAATTACCGCCAGTGCCGCGTCGTTAGTAAAAATCGGTGAACAGATTGAGGTTGAGTTCGGTATCCCGATTATTAACAAACGGATCGCTGTCACTCCTATCGCCTTTGTTGCCGAAGCATCAAAAACGGAAAGTTACGTTCCATTTGCCAAGGCCATGGATAAAGCAGCCGGGGAGGTGGGTGTTCACTTTATCGGCGGCTTCTCCTCACTTGTCCATAAAGGATACACCAAAGGTGATCATATACTCATCGCTTCTATCCCGGAGGCCCTGTCACAAACGAAACGGGTCTGTTCCTCCGTAAACATTGCCACCACAAAATCCGGTATAAATATGGACGCCGTCAGGCAGATGGGGGGGATTATCAAAGAAACAGCCCGTCTCACGGCAAAAGACGGAAGTATCGGGTGCGCGAAACTTGTTGTTTTCGCGAATACACCGGAAGATAATCCCTTTATGGCAGGGGCGTCTCACGGCATGGGAGAACCTGAGTGTATCATAAATGTCGGTGTCAGCGGTCCCGGGGCAGTAAAATCTGCCCTGGAAAAGGTAAAAGGCGAACCCTTTGATGTTGTGGCGGAAAAGATCAAACGGACAGCCTTTAAGATTACCAGGATGGGACAATTGGTAGCTGCGGAAGCATCGAAAAGACTCGGGATTCCCTTTGGTATTGTCGATCTCTCTCTTGCACCGACTTCCGAAATCGGTGACAGTGTTGCACGAATTCTCGAAGAAATCGGGATTGAATCATGCGGCGCCCCCGGGACAACCGCCGCCCTTGCGCTTTTAAATGACGCGATAAAAAAAGGGGGGATTATGGCCTCCTCACATGTGGGAGGATTAAGCGGGGCATTTATTCCCGTGAGTGAAGACGAGGGAATGGTGGATGCTGTTGTCAAAGGGTCCCTGAGCCTGGACAAACTGGAAGCCATGACCTGTGTCTGTTCCGTTGGTTTGGATATGATCGCCGTACCCGGGGACACAAAGGCAGAGACAATCTCCGCGATTATCGCTGATGAAGCTGCCATCGGGGTGACAAACAATAAAACAACGGCGGTCCGGCTTATCCCGGTGTATAATAAAAAAGCCGGGGATATGGTGGAATGGGGCGGGCTCCTCGGAAAAGCAGTTATCATGAAGGTAAGTCCCTTTTCCAGCGAAATATTCATTCACCGGGGAGGACGGATTCCGGCTCCTATCATCAGCCTTAGAAATTAAATAACTATGGAAATCATGGAAGACAGAAAAACTAATATTGTTCTCACCGGGATGCCCGGTGCAGGGAAAAGCACCTTAGGTGTTCTATTGGCAAAGGTACTCGGCTTCTCCTTTTGTGATACCGATCTTATAATACAGCAAAGAGAAAAAAGCAGACTACAGAGTATCATCGATACACATGGAATTACCTATTTTCTGGAAAAAGAAAAAGAGATTATTCTTTCCCTCGATCTGCAACACCATGTCATCGCTCCCGGGGGAAGTGTGGTGTATCATGAAGAGAGCATGAACCACTTAAAAAAAACCGGGCATATCATCTACCTCGAAGTTCCGCCGTCGGAATTGATAAAGAGAATTACCAATATAACGACCCGGGGAATCGCCATGGCAAAAAATCAAACTTTTGAGGATATTTACACCGAACGCCTCCCCCTCTATACATTATACGCGGAAAAAACGATCCTCTGTAAAAACAAACATATCGAGGAAATAATAGAAGAAATCAGCCTTTTATATAAAAACCGGTGATTGAACCAGGAGAAATTCCGGCAAGGCGAGGGGCATTCAAAGGTAATACGATTGACTCTCTCTGCTATTTACTATATAAAAAGAA
This sequence comes from Spirochaetales bacterium, assembly GCA_016934975.1. Classification (GTDB taxonomy): domain Bacteria; phylum Spirochaetota; class Spirochaetia; order SZUA-6; family JAFGRV01; genus JAFGRV01. The sequence continues at coordinate 2,109 of JAFGRV010000431.1, forward strand.
GACACTTACACATTGAAGAGGGATACCGTAATGAATATAGGGATAATCGGACTTGAGAAAAGCGGAAAAACGACTATTTTTAATGCCTTAACCGGGGCTGCAATACCACTGGACACATTTAATGAAGGAAAAACCGAGCCGAATATTGCCCAGGTTGATGTTCCGGATGAGCGGGTCGAGGTCCTCACAGAGATGTACAAACCCAAAAAAACAGTGTACGGGAAAATTGAATTTAACGATTTTATAGGTTTAAAATCGGCTGATACGGGAAAAGGCCTTTTCACCTCCCAGTCCATGGCGCTCATAAAAAATTCCGACGCCCTGGCGTTAATTCTACGAAATTTTTCTCATGAAAGCCTGAACGCCGCCATGTATCCCCCTGATCCTCTGAAGGATATGGAAATCATCCGCTCGGAACTGGTCCTTTCCGATTTGGTCATCATAGAGAAGCGCCTTGAACGAATAACGAAGGATCTCTCACGGGGGAGATCCACTCCCCTCCTCTTAAAAGAGCAGGGTGTCCTGGAAAAAATCAACACCTTATTAAGTGAAGGCAACCCCATCAACCTTGAAAACCTGAATTCGGAAGAACAGAAACTCATAAGCGGGTTCCGTTTTTTAACCTTAAAACCCCTTTTTGTTATTCTTAATTCCGATGAGCAATCCTATGGGAACAACCCGGAGCTGATAAAAACAATCGAAGAAACCTCTCACATCATCGAATTCGCGGGAAATTTTGAGATGGAACTCACAACCCTGGAACCCGAGGAAGCCGCGGAGTTTATAAAAGACATGGGAATCACCGAATCCGCACGAAAACGGCTTATCGCCTTTGCCTTTGATCTCCTGGGGTACATGAGTTTTTATACAGTGGGGGAAGATGAAGTACGGGCCTGGACCATCAATAAAGGGGATACCGCCCTCATCGCTGCCGGGACAATCCATACGGATCTGGCAAAGGGATTTATCCGGGCAGAATGTTTCAACTACGCAGACCTGGTGGAATTGGGGAATGAAAAAGAGGTAAAGAAAAACGGCAAATGGCGCCTCGAAGGAAAAGAGTATATTGTCCGGGACGGGGATATCTTGAATATCAGGTTTAATGTGTAGGGGGGGTTCTTTTTAAGGCTTTATGATAATGTTTTCAGAAAATGTCCCAAGAGGGCAAAATGACTTTCAAAGGATATTCAATTCTTCCCGGGGTAGTAGTGTCCAGGACCAGTATCTCATATTGTAAGACTGGCTCCTGCCGGATGAAAGGATAAATAAAAGTAGAATAACTTGCAGAAAAAATCAAATTATAAGCTTTCCTGCAAGTTATAACGAAAGCAGGTAATTTTTATCCCGGTTAAAACAAGTAATTGAGGATGTCCCGCAACCCCAAACAAGGTTGTCCAATAACCTCATTACACCATATATAGCGGCGGCGATCAATCTTACGCGCTATA
>JAFGRV010000432.1 GCA_016934975.1 Spirochaetales bacterium
ACGTTAAATAACATCGGATTAATCTATGCTAAAAAAGGGGAAAGGGACAAGGCCCTTGAGTATTACCTGAAATCTGAAAAAATAATGATAGAAGTGGAAGATAAAGTGGGGCTTGGGACTACGTACAATAGTATCGGATTAATCTATGATAAAAAAGGGGAGTGGGACAAGGCCCTTGAGTATTACTTGAAATCTGAAAAAATACTGATAGAAGTTGGAGATAAAGCGGGGCTTGTTTACACTGCGTTTAATATAAACAATGTTTATATGAAAAAAAAGGAGTTTGAATCCGCGATTATGTATGCAGCCCTTGGTTTTTTTACCGGGAAAAGACTGGGGATGAACCATGAACTGGCACAAATGGCCTGGCTCCTTGACTTTGTGCGGGAAAAGGTAGGTGAAGACGAATTAATGAGGATGGGGCAGGAAATGGCAGAGAAGCGGGGGATTGTGTGGATGTGAAAAGGGAGTTGTTTAAAAATCGGTTATAGGATATACTTAATCAAGAGGTGATATGATGATTGCTATCAATTTTGATAACTTAATAGAACGAATTCCTGAGCTAAAAACAATCATGGAAAAGGGAGAAGAGATCATTCTTGAAGATGAGGGACATCCCATCGCGAAAATAATTCCTTTTCATCAGCCTAAAAAGAGAAAACTCGGCGGCGAAGCAGGGAAAATATGGATAAGCGAAGATTTTACAGAGCCCTTGCCGGAAGATATTTTAGAGGAATTTTATAAGGTAGATAAGCATTTTCTCATCTTTAATCGCCGTCGTCTTCCATCCCTATGGTGTTCCCGGTTCTGATTTTCAGCTTCCCGCCAGTTCCAGGTCAGGTACAGTCGGGGAGATACGAAATCAGATCCACTGAATACCGGGCGACATTCAGGGCATCTATAATGTCGATTATTTTATCACAATTCGTATCCGCGAGATCCCAATGCATCCCCGGAGTTATGATTCCGACGTAATATTTTGCGATTAAGAGGGCATCGATAATATCGATGACACCATTGCCATCGACATCGCCATTTTCATATTCCGTGGGAGTTAAGGTTGGTTCCGGCGGCGCATTGCTTATGAACATCGAGTAAATATCCGCGGTACCGTTGCTTTGATACGCCTCGACGCAAAATGTCACTTCGATTAAGTCTCCCATAGGCATATCCAGATCTTCCCAGGCCCTGAAGTGGTTGCCGACGGTAATGGTTCCCGAGGTGCGTTTTGACAGACGGATGGACCAGTACTGAATATAGATTTCAGAGCCTACTATGCGCCGGGTTTTGAATATCTCATAAGTGCCGCCATCCGAGTTGATAGTACCCATAAACCCCTGTTCACCGGGCGGGCGCCAGGAACCCCAACTCTCGATAATGTAATATTCTACCAGTGGATTGGCTGTCCATCCGTAGGCGCATAAATAGGAATTGCCATGGGGTTGAAAGTCGGCTGCGTATGTTATGATGTTATCCCATGACCCCGGCCTTAAGCCTTTCTTGGCGAGCATATTGGAGATATCGCTCCATTCAACGCTGAATGCACCCTCATCTCCGAGAACCATGCATCCGTTTCCGTAATCTTTCCAGAATTCATAGGTGTAATCACCCTGGGTATTGATTTCATTGTTACAGATCGTCTGAGCGTTCGCCGTAAATAAGCTTGTTAAAAAGACGACAATTGTACCTATTAAAACTGTTTTTAATGTTGTGGAAAAGTGGTTTTTCATTAAGCTCTCCATTCATTATCAAAAGGAAACCACCTGCTTTGTAGGTGGTCCATCTCCACCGATATCCTCTTGATTTGAAGGCTTTGCCTTCTACATTCTTTTGATTCTGAAAAAGCCACCTGCTTTGCAGGTGGTCTTTTACTTTAATTGAGTGGTTATTATGCCAATAAATGGATAAGGAGAAAATAGGTTATTATCATTAATTTACCTAGGTGAAATGTTTTAAGCTTATGATTTGATAAAATTTTCACCGGGTCTTTGTTTTTCATATTCAAACGGAGGATTTATCCACCTCGGAATAATAGCCGAATTAATGAGGCTGGGGCAGGAAATGGCAGAGAAGCAGGGAAAATATGGATAAGTGAAGATTTTACAAAGCCCTTGCCCGAACGGAAATAGTGATTGTCATCCCCCAACCTCATGAGTATAATCGAACTATGAAAGACGATAACAAGTTGAAAAGTGAGCTTCAAAAGGAAATTGATAAGGATTCCTTCAGGAAACGGTTAACCAGGTTCACCTGGCAGGCGTATAACAAAATACCAACAATAAAAGAGCCGAAGATCCTTGATATCGGATGCGGCTCGGGAATTCCCACAATCGACCTGGCTGTCCTGAGCAAGGGAAAAATCACGGCTGTGGATATTGACGGTAAAGCATTAAACTTACTCAAAGATAAAATAAAGGCATTATATCTCACGGATCATATTACTCTCGTCCGGCGTTCAATGACAAAATTACGCTTTAAAAAAGACTATTTTGATATAATATGGGCAGAGGGCTCAATCGCGGTGATCGGGTTTGAACAGGGCTTAAAAGACTGGTACAGGTTTCTGAAACCGGGGGGCTATCTTGTGGTTCATGATAGTCTGCTCAATTATAATGAGAGTGTTCGTCTTATATCAACCTTCAATTATACATTGGTGCATCATTTTATTATTTCCGAACAGGTGTGGTATGAGGAATATTTTAAGCCTTTGGGTAAATGTATAAGCGATCTCCAGGTAAAATACAGCAAAAATTACCGGATAATGAAATTACTGGAAGAAGAGTCGGTGGAAATTGAGCAGTTTAAAGAATCGCCGAAGGATTTCGCTTCGGTCTTTTATGTCATGCAAAAAGTATCATAGCTTACATAAAATTTTTTTGAAAACAGTCTCCCTGGGTCCAAACGGACGACGAATCCGTTTAAATATCCTATTCTGAAACCATAGGTGAACAATAAAATTACTATTAAAAGAGAGTTCTGCTGTTCATAGAATTCTCTTGAGGGAATTTAAGACTATTCAGCTTCCCCCGGAGGTATGTTTTTAAGGAAATGTTATAAGAGCTGATGTCAACTGTTAAGGGTTTGAAAGGTATGAAGATAGTAGTAAGTAAATTACCGAATAACTATACAATAGAAATAATTAAACGCACAGAGACAATGATATCCGGAATCTGGGGAGATAATTTTTATGAAAGGGATTACCGGATAAAGGGCGGGGATGTTGTGATTGATATTGGTGCAAATCAGGGAATTTTTACCCTCTTTGCGGTTCATAGAGGAGCGCGCGTCTATGCTGTTGAACCTGATATACAAAATTATAAGATATTGGAGAGAAATATTATTCATAATAATGTCACCGGACACGTCACTTCTTTTTGTTGTGCGATTACCCGAAAGGATGGCACTGCCGCTCTTTTTACGCCGGATTCGGAGTATTTCTGTCCATCAACCTTTGCATCAACCGAATTTTCTCATCTTCAATCAATCTCAAAATACAATAATATGGCGATTAAAATGTCTCTGGTAAAAGCCCTTTCTTTGGAGTCCTTATTGAGTAATGTAACGGAAGATACCATATCAATTCTTAAAATAAATGCGGAAGGAGCGGAAATGGATATCCTTCTCGGAGCCCATGCTCATGAACTTCATAGAGTAAAACGGATTGTCATGGAAACCCATGCAGTTTATCCGGAGAAGGAGCTTTATCGCCTGGTGGGAGAGTTGGGGTTTGAAACCATATCCTATGAAAAACGACATGGGATGTATAATACAGGGTATCTCTACGCAGAGCATTCATCCCATCGGCGAAGACAACCGCGAAAAAAACCAGTGGCAATTTTGGAGATTCCGTCGGAAATAATCTTTGGGAACAGGGTGATGGCCAATGCCGGAAATAGTTTTTCCGCCAGGAGTCCGGTCCCGGAAACCCTCTGCTATAAGCTGAAAATCGATGATAGTGAAGGCGAAGTGACCTGTGATCCCCGGAATACAATCCAGTTTTCAGAGAAAGGCCCCCACAGGATCGTTTTAGAGGTCTTCGATGGTCAACCTCAAAATAAAGAGGATGATGTTTTTTCCCCGGATAATGAAGATTATGATTGTGCGGAAAAAATCGTGTGGGTATTTGCTCCGGATTATGGTCCTTCATTATCCGCTTTTTTTCTGATTGATAGATATAAATATTACGAGTTTACGGTTTCTCATAGAAAAGATTTTATTATCCCCGCATATAAGAGGTCTCATGAATGGGAGAAAACATGCATATCCCTTGAGATAAAATGTGAACCCCATGAGGGTGATGTGACATCCGCCGGAATATACTTTGTGTTAAATGGCATGGAACGAAGAATAAAAAAAACATACGAGGTGTTTTCTTTCCCCTGTTTCCCCGCTGAAAGCGATTTTTGTTTTTCCTTCAGGTCGGATTTTGACTTTCGTCTGGGCCTGTTATGGTGCACAAAACAATGCCCGGATAGTTAATAAAGGTAAATATTCTTTCCACCTGACTCGATTTTTATTATTTCCTGTCCTGTTATGATTACCTATTTTACCGTAGCATTAAAGTATGGAACTAAATTCTTACATAACCTTATTGACGGAATAATTTCACTTCATAAAGGAGTGGAATCTTTATTTCAAAATGTGGTAGAATAGACATATGAAAATCTTTTATGAACCATTCATTAATTATTCATTCTGTGATAAAAGTAATAAAGGAGATATGTTATGGCTGCTATCAGAAAAATTAAAAAGGTATTAAAAAGCAGACCAACCCTTGAAGGCGCCGGCGTTCATCTGAGGCGGGTTTTCGGGAATCAACATGCACCGGAGTTTGATCCTTTTTTACTCCTGGATGATTTCAGTTCACATAATCCGGATCATTACCTCAAGGGTTTTCCCTGGCACCCCCACAGGGGGATCGAAACGATCACCTATGTTATGGAAGGTGAAGTGGAACATGGCGATAGTATCGGTAATAAAGGGGTAATCTCTTCGGGAGATGTTCAGTGGATGACCGCGGGAAGCGGCATAGTACATCAGGAGATGCCGAAAGGGACAAAAGACGGCGTGCTCCGGGGATGTCAACTCTGGGCAAACCTGCCCGCATCCCGCAAGATGATGAATCCACGGTACCGGGATGTGGTGAGTTCTCAGATTCCCGAAGTTACCCTTGACAATGGCATCCGGATCAAGATTATCTGCGGGGAAGTAAATAAAACAAAAGGACCGGTACAGGATGTTGTCATCGATCCTGAATATCTGGATGTGACAGTACCGGGAAGAACCGATTTTGCTCATGATATCCCCAGGGGATATACGGTTTTTGCATATGTTTTTCAGGGGAAAGCATGCTTTCAGCCGGAATGTGATCTGAATGAATATCCGGTACAAGGGAGCAGCTATTTTGATTTTCAATGGGAACATCTTATCGGGAAAGACAGTCTTGTTCTGTATGAAGATAAAGGAACCATCCATATTTCGACCGAAGATGAAGGTGTCCGTTTTTTACTCATATCCGGAAAACCGATAAACGAACCTGTTGCATGGTACGGACCGATCGTCATGAATACGCAGGAAGAACTGCGTATCGCTTTTAATGAATATCAGGAGGGAACATTTATAAAGTATAAGGGGTAGGGATTTTTCTTTGATTTTTTATAAGGGGACCTCTGAAAATTTTTTTAAGTATAAAAAATAGGAGTCTTTATAGATTCCCGTAATTATCGATTCTTAACGACATGGAGGTAGCTATGTCCTGTGGAAATCTGCGTTTTATAGGTTTTGTTTTTATCAATGTAGTTTTTCTTTTTTCCTGCCAGACGACGAATAATCCGGGGGTGAATAATGAACGTGTGCAAACCCTCGATGAGAAGGAATCTGTAAAAATTGAACAAAAGCAACATTCCTCATCTGTTTATACATATGACATTGAAGATATTCAGCCTGTGGAGCTTGTTTTTGGTGTAAAAGACCTCTCAACACTCAAGACCACTCTCTTGAATGATTATTCATCGAGGTATAATAAAGCTATAGATACCATGAATAACGAGGCTTATTCACAGGCCATTGATATTTTTCTTAAACTCGCCGGAGAATATGATGACCAGGGATCTTCGTTTTACAGCATTGCGTATTGTTATTACAAACTTAATGATTTTCCGAATGCGCTGCAATATGCAATAATCGCCCGCTACGCGGGAGTAGATGGAATTGATGACATGATAACCGATATTCTTTTTCAGATCGGTTACGGATATCTTAAGGAGAAGGATTATAGAAAAGCCATCGGCTATTTTAAGAATTGCCCCGGAATAGAACAAGCGTATCAGAATGTTCTCTACTCATACATGGAATTATCGTCGGCTCTTTCATTTCCGGAAAATGTGATGATGCTTTTATATGCCGGTGATTATAGTCTCCTGAATAAAGTAAACCATGAAAACGTTGTTATCCTGGGAAATATACTAGGCTCGCTCCTTTCGGAAAATTCTTTTAACGACATCGTGCCCCGGGCTATTGAGATTATACGCTACGGGCTGACATTACAGGATGATCCCTATCTTCATAAGCACCTGGGCCTCCTTTACCTCTATTCCCGGGAAGAGCGCCTCGCTTACCGGGAATTTGAGAATATTATAGAGAATAAAGATGCGGCAAAGGATCTTGTCACATTTTCTCAGGATCGTCTTCTCGAAATGCAGAGGATACGTTATACCTATGAGAAAGAAATTCCATTTACAGTCGATGAATTATCAGAGAATCCGGGCCGGGAAGGGCTGGAATTTATCTTTACTATTCCACAGGATAATAAAAGTCAGAGTGTGAAGGAATTTCGTGTTTTACTGAATGATAGGTCGGTAGATTATGAAATAATTCATGATGCCGCAAAAGCCCAATTTATGAAGATTCATATAGGAGACGTGATAAAAAAGGGGAAGAATAAAATATCAGTTCAGGCTTCTGTTGAACGGGAAGCACAACGGTTTGAAAGCGCGTATTTTGAGGGATTGATGGTTGATGATTATAAAAAGTCTGATTCTTTGTATAAGATGTACACAAAGAAGACATCGATAAATGATATCTCCGATTCAGAGGTCAAAAAAATGAAAAAAGAAATTGCGTCCGGGATAAAAAGCAATGATGTGTTCTCGATTGTGAAAGCGGTGTATGAGTATGTGATTGATAAGATGAGCTATGAAATGTATGATAACATGAATCGTCCGAAGGATCAGATATTACACCGGTTAGAGCAAAAAAACTATATCGGATTGTGTGAGGATTACAGCGTATTAACCGTTTCTTTATTACGGAGTTTTGGCATTCCCTCTTTGAATCTCGCCGGTCCGTGCTATAACAGTGATATCGGACATAGCTGGCCTGTTTTTTTTACACCGGCATACGATGTACCTGTTTTTATAGATACAACCTGGGGAGATACGAGTGAAATGCATCAATATTATTTCCTGTTTAATTCCAATTTAACTGTTATCGAAAACTTCGGTTGGGATTCGGATGTAATAAGCGGCGGATATTCGACATATTATACCTCTTCCTATGATATGACATTATCGTTACAAAAGGAATCATCAGGCATAAAGATTTCCTCCGTTTTCCCCTGATGTTCACGGTCATACTATAAATGATCGATTAATCCGACATAATACCGGGCAATTAAAAGTGCATCAATAATGGTAATCGTTCCGTCATTATCAACATCTGCCACATTACCATTAAATCCCGATGGATTGAGTCCGACATAATATTGGGCGATAAGAAGGGCGTCCAGGATATCTACCCGCTGGTCGCCATTCACATCTCCCCTGGTATCCCCGGGTTGTACGACACCGGAGAGAAGCTCCACCATACTCGCGGCAAAAGCCTGCCCCATTTGGATTAAGCCTGCCGGATAATAATGTGAACCGTCCGAGGGAAAACCGTCACAATCAAAGATACCGATGCCGGGAAGTGTTTGTGCAACATTCATCTGGGCAGTCCGTACAACTTCATACTCCTGCCAGACCGGTGTTCTCTCGATCATGGCAATCACAAAAGGCATCACCGGGAGATTGAATTCACTTCGTACATCATTAATAAAGCAGGTAAGATTGACCTCGTATTCGCTGGCAGGATAGATGTTCGTCGCATCAGACTCTCCCTGCATCCAGCACATCCCCGTTATCTCCAGGTCCGCGTTTCCCGGATAGGTGGCAAGGGCATTATTGACATGATTCAGAAATTCCGTGTATAACCTGCCCAGGGTGTCGCCGGCGCAAGGGGGGCGCCAGTCATACGCAAGACTTGTTCCGCTCCAGGCAACTTTAATGAGGGCTATGGTTTCTCCGGGAAAAGCAAGAGAAATATCGTGTCCGAAAGAGACTTCCGGACCAAAAGAGCCGGTATATGCCCCGACACCGGGTTCAAGAGTTATCCATCTGTATTCCCCGGTTCCTCCGTTATAAATCATTACATTGGGCTGCGGTCCTTTTAAATCCGCCGGGAGATCCATAATATTTCCTGTTCCTACCATATTGGATTGACCGGCTAAAATAAATGCTTTTATGGGTGCGGCAGAACCTGATTGAATGAATATGAAGCCTATAATAAGGAAAAATATTATTTTTTGATTTATTTTCATTTTTAATCTCCTTTTTTTTATTTTTTCGTCATAGATAGTACTATGGAGCTCTTTTTTTTGCAATGTTTATTTTTTAAGCAATTAACGCAGATCTATCTTCAGGCGGGGTTAATAATAATTCCATAGTATTTTTATTTTTTAAATGGAGCAGAGTAAATAATCGGGATAAAAAAGGGCAGGAGTGGTAAAGAGCGATAGCCACGCCTGCCTTTAGCATTAAATAGGAAGAAGCTTTCCATAATCCTGAATGCCCTGTAAAGTATTCCTGCACAACGTACAAAATACCTTGGTACATCCAATCATCAATATCAATATAACCTTTCCTTTTATAGTTGTCGTCCGTCTGTATCCAGGTGGACATTTTTTTATTAATATCGTGTATTCCACTTTTTTGGCCAAACCGGCATTAAACATTCATGATCTTGCTGTATTGCCTGAATTCCGGACTAAACCTCTTTGTTAAAAATCGAGTGCTTTTGCCGGAGCTGCCCCGGTAAAACCAAATTCCACTACTTCCGCCCTGTCGTTTGTCGAATTCCAGCCTACCAGTCCATTAAAAGGCAGGGCAGGATGATAAAACATCGTCCTCCTTATTCTACCCATTCATAAACATAATCAAATGTTAACCAAAAACTCCCCCCATCGGTCCCAAATATCTCAATCCCCATCACAGCTCCCTCGTAGCCTGCCGCGATCGTGTGGGGATACGAAACCCAATCATTTTTATACATGTCTCCTATCCCTAACCGGGTCCATTCGACCAGGGACGTGACTGCTTTTTTATCAAAGATGTAACTTATCAGCGCTTCCGCCCATAAATTGCGGCAATTATCCCATACTGCCGGGCTTATTACCTGGCAGGAATATGAATAATTTACATTCAGCTTAAGGGAATCACCGCTTTTTAATTTCTCCGGTGGTTTGCTACAGCTGAGATTCATTTTCGCAATGGTACAGGGTTTGTCGGGGGGTGAATAAAATTCATTTTTGAAATAGATATACATACTCCCGGCACTCAATGAATGTTTAATTGTAGTCCATTCGTCATATTGCAGTTCCGGACTTTTTTTGGTTTCCACGGCAATAAGCTTCCAGTAAGCTTCCGTCTCTTTATCTGTTGATGTATTTTCATTCCCGGATATTTCTCCGGTATCCTTTTTTTCGCCGGAATCTTTATGAGAATCCTTACTGGAATCTTTTCCCGAGACCTTACCGGTGTCGATGTTATCTGCTGTTTTGGGATTATCTTTTTCCGGTTTTGTAAATTCAGCTTTGCCTGTGAATATCTGAAAGGCGAGCACCCAGGTTATCTTTCCTTTACGCAATTTTTCTTCTTTTTGCTTTGTTTTTTTGATTGCATCTATGGCAGCATCAACAGAGGGTTTGCAGGTTGTCCATATAGTATACTTATTGTAAAGATCAGCGGCAAACGAGCCAAAATCCAAAGCAGCACCGAGTTTCATCACCTCCCTTGCAGCTAATTTTTTTGCATTGGCGGCTGTCAGATTCGAGCGGATTGCCTCCAGTTTGGCAAGAAGCTTATCCTTAAGGGATGATGCAATTTCTCCTTTCATCTCTTCTTTCCATTGGGTTGCCAAAGGAACTTCGGGTTGCACCAGGTTCACCATATACGCTTCGATCTCGGGATATCCATTACCAAAGGCCTTCTGCACCTGGCCCTGGATTTCATATTTAAGTTTTGCATCAATTACAGAGCTGATGATTCCTGCCCAATCGCCTGTTATGATTTTTTTCAGATTTATTAATGTACAGGATTCACTTACAATAGCCCCAAGTTCAACGGCAGATAACTTTACTGTTTCTTCAAGTACATACCAGAGTGAGTCTGTCCGTTTTTCAAGAGACTTTGTCACACCTTCCAGGTTCAGCATTGCCTTAAAATATTGTTGTTCCAGCTTGGAGTAATGTTTGTATTCCTTGCTTCCCGCGGGGAATCCCCTGACATCTTTACCTGATTTATCCCGTATTGTCTGCCTGTATTGCTCCATTTCATTCTTATAGCTTTTTTCTTTTTCTGTATAAAATGCCTTAATTCTTTCCAGGTCTTTTTTATTGGTAAGAGTGTAACTGAATCCCATAAATGTACATATACAAAGAAAGAGTAAAAGAAAACTTATAAACCGCATGTTATCCCTCCCTCGTCATAATAATTTCCAGATCTTTTCCGTCATCCGGAATATGTAAGTCTATGATCCGGGACCCGTAATACCCGCCTGTTTTCCTCCATTCACTTTCTGTCGGGCCTGCTTCAACGAGGTATAAATCTATCAGCTTTAATCCATTCACTTTATACCTCCCCTGTGGATCTGTTTTTGTTGATGCCATCTCTATTACCATACCTGTTTCAAGATCAATGATACGGTAAAGCCGTACATCGATATTTCCCAGGGGCTTTCCGTCCTGTTTTACGATCCCATTTACCAATAATCCTCCATTGGGAAGGATCATGGTAAAATAGAGAATTATGAGTAATATGACAGCGACAGATGCTGTAACCGGAATAATGATTTTTTTATGTAATTTTATTCCTGTGTTGTTTTGCACGTTCATTTTGATACTGTGGTTCTTCATTTACTTCCTCCTGTTTGATCTCATAATTACCAAATCAGTTGTTTGGAGTAACAATAAAACAATTTTCTGTTGTACTCTTTTTTTAAGGAGAAGTATAATACTCCTGTAAAAATTTTAAATTTATACATAGTCCTTCACCAGCGGAACAATGAGGTATTTAATGGGTATGGTTTATACCCAGTTTCATTACCTTGAGTTCAATGATTGATGTTTCTTTTATCTCAACCCCTCCTCTCTATAACTTGATATATCATGCAATAGTAGATATAATCGGATTTTAATCGAGTATATGAAATGATGAGAGAATATCAGAATAAAACAAAAGAAGAACTCATTACCTTATTAATGAATAAAGATGTCATAATTGACTCAATAACCAAAAATTGTAAGCATATTGATATAGCCGGGACTGCAATAAAGGGAGATGAAATACTTAACCAGGTTATTAATTTAAATCCCTTTGCAATAGCTATCTGGAATAGAAGGGGATATTTTGTAAAATGTAATAAAGCTTATATCAATATGTTTCTTGGCCACCCTCCGGCAGATTATAGTATATGGGATGATCCCGGCTTGAAAAGCAAAAAAGAGACGTGGAACTTATTGATGGAATTACGAGACGGAAAAATTATGCGTGCCCCGCCAATGAGATATAATAGCCATGATATGAATCCCGATTATCCGGATAATCCGATTTGTTTTAAAACTACAGCATTTCCCGTGTATAGTTTGGAAAAGGAACCTGATTATTTTGTTTTTATGTATGATGATGTCACTTTTGAGACGAAAATAGTAGATGAGAACTTAAGGCAGAAAAAAATAATTGAAGAATCAAATATAACATTACGGAATTTGATATACCAATTGGAAAAAGAGAAAGAATCCATAAAAGAAAATATAGCGTTAAACATCGAGAAAATAATTAAGCCAATTATCAGCAAAATTGATTCTACTTCCCCGAATACTCAAATAATTCTGAATAGCTTGCAGAAGCACCTCGATTCACTTACCGAATCTTTTTATAAAAGAATGATCAATATGAAATTTGATTTATCACCGGCTGAAATCAGAATATGTGAATTAATAAAAAATGATTATTTAAGTAAAGAAATCGGGCAGATTCTAAATATTTCAGTTGCAACGGTTCAGACGCATAAAAAAAATATACGAAAAAAATTACATCTCAAGGGCTCAAAAAAAAATCTAAAGTTATTTCTTTTAAGTCTTTAGAAAGTTTTATTTTTCATACTGATAAGGGTAGGTGAGTTAATAGCGTATCCACCTATTTTTTCATGAGTATTGTCAAACATATCAGAAATTCAGAGAATAATCATATATATAAATATATCTTGACTTCCTCTCCTTTAGTATGGAGAATAACAAATGTAAAATAATTTCATAAAAATAAGGATAAACCATATGAAAGTAACACTCAAAATATTTATTCTTATATCCATCGTCACTATCGTATCCCTGACAGGGTATGGCGTATTTGCATTCAACCGGGATTTAGATCATTTTATTGATGATATGGAGAATGATGCGAGAATTTTAAGTAAAGTGTTATATGTTGAAATCAGAAATCTGATAATGGAAAATAAGTTAAACTCACTCTTGGAATCTATCAGGCTGGCAAGGTCAAGTATTCCATTCCTGAATTTTCGATGGGTTTGGCTTGAGGATAATACGGATGAAGAGTTTGCTCCGGTTATTAATTACAATACGATTTTAAACGACAGTAAAAGAAATTTAACGGACTTTGTACATTACCGCTATAAAAATGTATTGTTATCGTACATGATTATTAAAACGCCATACAATCGCCTCTATGCTTTGGAGATATCAGAGGATCTCGCAAAATATATCAAGACTTTTTCAGTAAATAATATACTTCATTTAGGTGTTGTGGGTTTCCTTATTTTATTATCAGAATTGATAATTATCTGGCTCATGGGGTATTTTTTACTCACAAAACGAATAGATGAAATTTTGTTTTCTATAAAAGAAATCGGAAACGGGAATTTAGCGCTTCCTTTTGTTGTGAAGGGGAAAGATGAAATAGCCGTTATTTCAAAGGGTCTGGAAAGTATGCGGGTTGATCTGAAGAATTACCAAATCCAGCTTGTTCAGTCAAAAAATGATAAAATCAACCTCCTTCAACAACTTCGTCATTCGGACCGGTTGTCTTTGATCGGAAAAATCTCTTCCGGAATAGCTCATGAAATGGGTACGCCTCTGAATATAATTTCCGGGCGTGCAAAGCTTTTAAAATTGGAAACTATTACACATGAGGAAATAATTGAGAACGCCAGGATCATTTATGATCAGAGCGAACGTATCTCGGAAATTATTAAAGAATTTTTAAAATTTGCCAGAAGGAAAAAAGTCCGGAAGGAATTTATCGATTTGAATCAGCTACTGAAAAACCTAATAAATTTAATCACTCCCGAAGCAAAAAAGCAGCAAGTGGAAATTATTTTCAGCGAAGATGAAACAGGAACAAAAATATATCTGGATGAGATTCAAATAGGACAGGTATTTTCAAATATTTTGATGAATGCTATTGCCGCAATGACAGACGGAGGCAACGTCGAGATAAAGATCGATTATAAAAATATGTACCGGAAAGATGAAGAGGATTCCGAATTAAAAAAATATGCGGAGATCTCTTTTAAGGATACCGGTACAGGTATTCCGGAAG
>JAFGRV010000050.1 GCA_016934975.1 Spirochaetales bacterium
CACCTCTATAATACAACAATTGGAATTCAACGGAGTTGAAATACTCCGCTATAAAACTACAATCGGAATTCAACGGAGTTGAAATACTCCGCTATAAAACTACAATCGGAATTCAACGGAGTTGAAATACACCTCTATAATACAACAATCGGAATTCAACGGAGTTGAAATACACCTATAGAAAACTATAATCGATCAAAATAGATGTAAAAAACCGGATCACTTTTCACAATGCATATGATAATTTTATTAAATGTCGCTATATTTCTTGAATTTATGCTGTTTTAGTATATATTTTATACATAGGGTAATTTTGGTAAAAACTTTTTTTTTAGGGGAATCACATTGGTACGTTGTATGAAATATGCCTTAATATTTTGTTTTTTACTATTTATTTTTCATCCTCTTATAGCTCAGGAAGATAATAAGAATCCGGTTAGAAAAGTCTGTGTTTTCGATATAGCACAAATTCCCAAAAATAACACAGATTCGGAGGGTGAACTTTTTTCGGAAGTTATAAAAAACACCCTTATTTTTGAACTTAAACTTGCCGGATTTGAAATTATTGATGATTCAATCTGGAAAAAAGTCAAGACAAACGGAAAATACACTGATGATGATTTATTAGACGGCGCAAAAGCGATTGCTCTTGCCCGAAAAGCTGAGGCAGATGTGGTGATTAATGGATTTCTGACTCTTGAGAAAGAAAGGCTTCTCTTCGGCTTAAAGTGCTATGATGTAAAGAGCCGGCGTTTAGCCGTTTCTATACTGAAGAGCGGACGCGCCGGACTCTCCGCGACAAGTCTTATCAACAAAGGGATCGAAGAAATAATACCGAAGATCAGTAAAGAACTCTCCACATATTCTGCAACAGGAGATTCGATTGAACAGGAAGTCGTTGTCTATGAAGATATTACTTTCAAGGAAATGATCGAACTCGGCACAACAATTAAGGTAACTGTAAAATCAGTTGATGAGGGTGCCACTATCTTTCTGGCCGATACACCTATCGGAAGTATAGTAGACGGGGAACTCTCTTTTGAAACGAAGGCTGCTTCGGTAGTCTATCTCACTGTCGAGAAAAAAAAATATCATACGGAATCTTTTCAAATCGAAATCGGAGAAGCTGATGAGGTTATTACTCTGCCGGGATTAAGTAAAGTAACCCGTTGGGCGATGGATTTCCGCTATACGGTTTTTCAGACCCTTGGGTTGGGGGTCGGAGCCCGGTATTATATCACCCCGGATTGGTTTTTTGTCTCCGCGGATTGTTATCCTTATTTGCAGGCAAGTTATCTCCCGGGAACAAATTCAGTTTTACATATTGATACAAATATCTCTTTGGCACACTATTTGTTTTTTTCTCCTTCAAGCTTTTTCAGGGCCGGAGTATCTTTAGGCTTAGGTATGATTAATAGTGTCATTTTAGCCTCGGACGGATTGTTTGTGACCGATTTTTATTGGGACATTATCGGGGGTTGGGTAGAACTCAATTTTAAGAATTTCGTAATTTATTACAAACAAGTCGGGAGATATAATCACAATATACTCGGGGATGGTTTTCTGGAGACAGGATGGACAAAACCAATCCCTGTAGTATTTTCAATAGGAGCGATTTGGAAATGGTAAAGCGAATTATTGTCATTGTACTCGTCATCTTTTCTTTCACGGGGTGTGACTTCTTTTTTCAGACACCTTTCCCCAACGAACTTATCTATTGGGAGGATTCTATTCCCGTGGATGGGATCAGCCCCGACAACGAGACCATGCTCTATATTCTGGATGAAAAATATGTGTTTCTCTGCGTAAAGCAAAAAGATAGCAACAGCAAACTCTATGTATTCAGCCAGGACCCCCTGAAATTGACAGGAGAGTATAATCCGGGCACGTCAAATCCATCCTTTTGGTGTGATACCTTTACCATGAAGGAATCACATGGTTATTATTATATAGGGAATCAACTATTTGAAGTGATTGAAGATGGGACTCCCCCGATTACTGTAATTTCCGGCAGTACCTTTCCCGAGGGTTCTGTAGGACCTTTACCTCCTTACGGCTTCGGATTTTATTATAATACCTTTAATTACCGTGTCTGGTGGGATGATTATAACAGGACTTTGTCTTATTGCCAATATGAATCTGCAACTTGGGGAAGTACGACCTCCCCGGAACTGCCTTATGATTCATTCTATTTTAATGATTATGACAACCTGGAAGCCGTTTATTACCTGGGTGATCCGGTTGATCCCCGATTGGGAACTGTTGTTCTCTTTTTTGTTAAACAGGATAATGATAATTGGAGTACCGGAGTAGTCAGCATCCCTGCAGCAGATTTCGAATCAAAATTATCTGTAAGTTATGAAGTAAAAGAACTCAATAGTTTCACGGCAGAGGATACTGACCCAAAACACTGTTATTATACCGGGGACGGCTATGTTATCCGGGATTATAATGGGTCACATAAGCGATTTAACCTTCAAGGTAAACTTGTTAAAGAATTATCTTCAGGGGACGATGATTATTCAGAAGCCTACACCTTCGATGGTAAAACCCGGTTTATTTTCAGCAGGAGATTCTCGCGGCTCATGAAAACATCTGTGTGGTGGTAAATGTATTTTTGGGGGGAGAAAGCCTAATGAGAAAGAAATTTATAGTATTGTCTATTCTTACGGCACTTTTCACATTATTAATCTGTCATGGATATGCCCAGGAGAATATTATCTCCATTCCCCGGCAGCTTTCGCTTTTTCTCGTTTTTAAAGGCGATTTTACCCAGGAAGAGTACTTCCTCTTAAAAGAAACCCTTTTAATAAAACTTGCAGAAGATAAAGATATAAATCTCGTGGAACCAGTTACTTTAGAAGAAATGTCACCGGAAAAACGAAACATCAAAGCCGGTGAATTGGGAGCCGACTGCTGGCTTGCGGCAAATGTAACGGCAGACCCCGAGACGATAAAAATCGTTTATTCATCCTACGATCTCATTAATAAAAAATTTATTATCAACGAGAAAAGCTATAAAAAGAGCAGAAAAATTCGCAGTCTTGATAAATCTTTCTGGAAAGAAATCATTATAGATATCGGGAAGGAATACAGTCAGATCACAGGCAAACTTGAAGTAAAAGAAGTCGTGGAATATACAACAGACACAAAAGACGCAATTGAACAAAAAGGAGTCAAGGTCGTCATCCAGGCAATACCCGGAACCCGGATATACGGACTTACCGACACCCCGATTATCGCAGATACACGGGGAATCGCTAAGACTGAACTGGCACAACTCACAACCTATGAAATAGAGGCGGTCTGCAGCGGTTATTATCCCGTGGAACAGAATTTTTATGTTGAATACGAACCTGTCAAGATTACCCTGCAACAAATTCCGGGTTCCAAAATAGCTTTTGATATATATCTGCACCAGGCGGATTACCTTGGAGCAGGGTGTCTTTATTATATTATCCCGAATAATTTCTATGTTGAATTAAGCGCCACAACATATCTAAAAAAACTCATTTGGCCGGTAGAAGAAAATATCGAAGAATGGGAAGCTCCCCTCCTCCCGGTCTATTTTACTTCCGGATTTTATGTCAATCCCGCAGATTCATTCTTCCGGTATGGTTTTAACTTCGGATTTTTCATACGATTTGTATATCTTGACGGAATTGGTGTCACTATCGATCCTATTTCACGCTGGGGATTCAAAATTTTTGGATTTCATGCCGAGGTATCCGGTTTTAATAAAATACGCTTTTTTTACGAACATAATGTACTTGTCTATTATACTGATACACCGGAGCTTATGAAAGCTGCCCTTATAGGGGGCCCGGACTCGGATTCAGGCTCTCCCCCGGGTTATATTTTTGGCAACAGTCATGTTCTTGATTTTCTTGATATCAAGGTAGGTATACGTATTATTCTTTAGCGAAAAAAGGAATATATTAATTCTTTAATTGAGGTTGTCACGCAGCCTCCTTTGTGTACAAAGGCTAAATAAGGTTGGCCAACAACCCCATTGTACTATATAGAGTGTGATTGCAAACCATTATTGTTATAATCGGGGTTATTGGACAACCTAAATTATAAAAAGAAAAATTGAATTATTCTTTGGCACCAAAGAGGAAAAGGTGAGTTTCTTTAGTTGCCATGAAATGAGGAGTATATTGATGAAAAAGCTATTTTTTTTTAATTTACTTTCTATAATAATGACCCTGGTATTCCTTTCTTCATGTCGACCAGTCTTTTATGACCAGAACATTGCCCTGGACGCGATACTTATATCGAAGATGCAAAAAATAGCCGATTTAGGGACAATCCGTATTAATACGGATGATTGTATGGATGATTATGACAACAAATTATTCTTTCTCCCGGATAAAGATGTTTTGGAACCCGGATATGCAAACACAGGATTTATTTGCCTGGAACGAAGATATGATCTGAACATCTGGTATAGAAATGAGTATAAAAATATCTCCGAACGACGACAACATCAATTAAGATCCTACGATGACAGGAAACCCCATTATTTACTCGAACCTATTCAATCTGATGAAATAACGGGGAAAACACTCTTCTTTTTAAATTTTTATACACAACACGAAGAGAGTACACTCGTCGGGAATTCACGATACAATCTCCTTGAATATAATAACGAGACTATAAACTGGATATTTCCGGGAGGAGACATGATGGAGGCCGGAGAAAGTCTGGAAGCCAAAATTTCCAATGATACACCGGCAATAAACGAAAGCGGCTATTCTTTTGTCAATGGTGCCTTTATCAGTCCGGTAGATCAACAACTGCATTTGCTTTACATGCTTTATGATTCCGGAATAAATGAATCCTACTATTACGATCTCTTTTACGGATTCGGGTACCCTTCCGGCTATTTAAATATTGGTTATTTAAATTCTCTCTATATCTTTGAATCCGCTATCTGCTATACAAGATTGGACGAGCCTTTTTTCACTGACTTTTTCTATTATTATGATGTTCGAACCCTGAAAAGTTTTATAAGTTATCAACCTGCATCCGGATTTGAAAATTATTATTGGAACAGTGATTGCATTATTGGGGGAACCCATGAGATTGAAAAACAAAGGTTACCTTATAATGTACCGGTGAATGCTTATTTATCGACATCGGATTTCCTTTCCTATAAAGACAATTCCGTGACAGTCTATAATCAGGCGGGGAATAAGATTAATACATATGAAGTTGGAAATCTCCGTTTTGTTTACGAAATTATAGATCCTGTAACAAATGAAGGTTCAATGATTTTTGTATATTGCATACAACAACCGACGCATGATTGTTCGGAAATGGAATGCACTGTTACAATTTACTCATATCCGACTGCGGATATAGATAAACTATAAAAACAAGGAATCATTCGATTCCTTAACCTCTTTTTCACGAAAACAACTCACTTTTAAGCTTCAATACATATTATTATTGAATCACCATTCATTAAAAATCACAGCGTTGGCCTACGGCCTACAATCCAATACAAAAAATCTATATTTTTCTTGACACCCGGAAATCATCTAAAAGTCAAGACATACGTACGGGCCAACGCTAAGTGCTACTCTATGCAAAAATCGCAGGTTTTATTCCAAGATTTTTGCATAGAGTAGCACAGGTATGTGCATCAAAAGAAAAACGAAATGAAAGAAAAAAAAA
>JAFGRV010000051.1 GCA_016934975.1 Spirochaetales bacterium
TGATATGCTATTATTCCGTATATTCTTGTTTTTTTACAAGAATATACGGAATAATAGCGGAACGCAGGTTCGCGGAAAATCATAAGTTATCACTTCTATAGCTTCGTAATAGAATAATTATTTGGGTTGCGGGCGCAGCCTGCGTAATGTATCACAATTAAAAAATATCAAAATGAACCCTTATTAACATTTTTTTTCTGCCGATCATTAATATTATGTTGACGAATATTTATACATGTGGTATGTTCTATAATGTTTTAGCCGGAATAGTTTTAAGTCATTCTTAAAGCTATTGTCGGTTACATTTAAAATATAAATGCAGCAGCGGGAATAAATATGTATGAACACAGTTTATTGTTATGAAAGAGGAACCGTAGAGAATCTCATCAGTAATAGCAAATTTGAAGCGATTAAAGAGCTCATTTCTAAAGTTTCCATTTTTGAAAAAGTAAAAAATATTAAAAAACTTGAAGAGGCTGTTATTTTCAGAGAAAAATTACAAAGCACGGGCATCGGACAAGGTGTCGCTATAGCCCACGGGAAAACCGAAGAAGTGAAAAAAACCATGGTTGTCCTGGGTATCTCAAAAGATGGAATCTCTTATGATGCACCCGACGGAAAGCCAGTTAATTTTCTCTTTCTTATTGCCAATCCGCCGGATGATCATAATGATTATCTCTCGGCACTCTCGACTATTGCAAGAATTATCAGCAATACTTCATTCAGGAACGAAATCCTCTCGATTAATTGTCCCCGGGAAATCGAAAAACGGTTTTATCATGCCTTTTCATACTGCTCACAGGACTCACTTAACCTCGCCCTGGAAACCAGTTAAGATTTTATATACTCACTTTCATCTTATCCGTTACAATAACTATCTTCTTTTCATGTAAGGCACGTACTTCCCGGAGAACCTCTTTCGCCGTATGTACGGGAATAATTAAACGGGTATTCATATGGGGGAGATGGTGTGATAATTCATTCACAGACATATGAAAAGGCAGGATCGGCTGCACCGTACTGCATTCGATAATTGCGGCATCGGTATTATCCATGAGACTGAGAAGCGAAGCATGAAACCCGGTATCCCCGCTTATCGCGATGACCCTGTGATCGAGATAAAACCGATATCCTAGTGATTCGGGTTGATGGTTCATCGGGTATGTATCGATAGTGAATGAATCATTTATAGTGATATTTTTATGAATCTTCGGCTCCAGCTCCTTAAAGGTCAATCCCTCTCCCAATCCCACATCTTTATATGCGGCATCAAAAAGGGCAGCACAGCATTCTTTTATCCCCTTCGGACCGATTATTACCGGAAGAGTGGATCTACTCCTCCGTTTTTGAAGGTGGAGCATGATAAACGGAAGACCCGCGGTATGATCGCCATGAAAGTGTGTTATAAAAATATAATCCAGTTCGCCCGGATCCAGGCCAAGGGAGATCATACTCAATAACGTAGTGGGTCCGGCATCAACCAAAAGGTTGAGAGTGTCGGTTTTTATCCATACCGATGTATGGGCGAGTCCGTCAGTATTGAAGGCATCGCCGGTTCCTAAAAATAGTAAATCTACCGTATCCATACAATCCTTTTTTTAAAAAAAAGACCCGCCGGATTTCTCTTATTCCCGAGGAATCCGGCAGGTCTTATTAAGCCTTGATTAATGTCTGCAATAAAGTCGAAGATTATTCTTAAGAATTTTTATACTCTCCATAGAAAAAGACGGGAGCGACGGGGATTGAACCCGCGATCTCCGGCTTGACAGGCCGGCGCGATAACCAGCTTCGCTACACCCCCATTAAAGTAAGAAACACCTTCTTATTTTTTTTACGAATTGTCAATAGTTTTAAATAAAATAATCACGGAAATATACATAGAATTTTAATTTATAAGACAATTGTCGCAGCAGGCACCTCAAATTTAAAGACTATGACTTGTCCTCTATGGAATTCCGTATTTCGCTCTTATACCTTAGATTCTTGCTAAAAAGAGAGAATCCAGGGTATAATTCCATATGGATGATGTCAATATCACACTGGTGGCCTTTCACGGCAATCAAAAACCCCCTGCATTACAAAACCTTCTCTCGTCTATAGATAAAAAACTTATGGAATTACTCGGCAGTTCCTATTCGACTCTCTATAAACCTTTCACGTCATACCAAATCCATGCCACCCTTATTGGCATGGAGGTTGATCTTGTCACGGGAGAACTCCATGGTCATTGGTTTTTAAAAAATCATCATGAATCCGCCCATCCTGTGACGCTCCGGAACTTTATTCCCCTTCTCTCTTCCCTGGCAGAAAAGAATCCTCTCTTCCGGATTCGTTTTTGCGGTTATAGAAAAGCATACTGCACATGTAAAAATGATGAGTTTGACGATTGGAATTGCCGGACAAGTGCCGCTGAATTTCACAGCTGCGGCAGGTCTGCATATGAAGGAACTTTCTACGGGTTTTCCCCCGGCCCCGTGATGATCTCCGGGTGGCCGATCGCAGCCGATCGTACAAAAACCTTCTTTCCCCACGATCTCTATTTCTTCCGCCGCAGGTGTGAAAAGGCAGGATTTTGTGATAAATATCATAGTGACACTTTTCCTACGTGGAAAGACGATGATTGTTATATTAAAATAGGAGAATTCTTAAAAGAGATTCCATCACTTCCTGATATTATCGAAAAACTGCGGATATACATGTCAGAGAAGGAACCGGTCATTATTGATATTCTTCCCGAAAATGCAGCTGTTGTTTTTTACACAAATTCAACACTTGCGGAGAATACGATTATTAAAAAAATCACCCTCCCGGAAGCAGTCAACGATCCTGATTCTCTCACACGTCTGTTTCAGGAGATAAAGCAAAAAAAACGAATAGACAAATAAACATCTTTTGCACAATCGGCAAAAGACCGCAATAATGCTCATCTTTCATGAATTTTATAAAAAATGCGCTATATTATATTTTAGAAATATATTAATTATGAAAGCGGGGGGTCTACATTATGAAACTTATCACTACGTCAATCATAGCTATCACTGTCTGTATGATGATGTCATGCAATCTCTTTCCACCGTCGGACGACGACGGGCATTTGTATGTTTTCAATGGATCGGATCATACAATTACAGGTATTTACCTGAGGGTAACAGGTGAGAATGAGTGGGGTGAAAATCTTATTTCACAAAACCTTCTAACAAATGAGAGTATGAAAGATGTCTTTGATCCGGATACATACGATGTACGGATTACCTATAATGCGGATCAGGAACGCCTCTCCGGTTCTTATTCGATTGATAAAGGCAAGGTCCTGGACATTCAATTCCAGAATATTATAAGCATTTGTACAATTTATAATTACAGGGATTGATACATCACAGAATCATCGTCCACTTCACCTGCACCGGATCCGGCGGCCATACCGATAAAGAGTTCACTCGTTACCAACTCTCATTCCGGGAAAAAATATTCCGCAGTGCCTTTTAAAAATTGATAAAAACTATGACCTGGAGAGTAAAACCTCCTGAAAATAATATTCATCCACGGGAATCTGTCTCCCTTGTGAAAATTGTACCGGTTTCCGGAAAACCGGTCCGTCATAAACAAAGGTATGATACTCGCCGTTTTCACCGGCAATATCAACATTCCCGTGTTTCTCTAAATCCCTTATAAGTTCATTATCAACAATCCTGCCAAGCCATTCTTTCCCCAGGTAATGGGTGTTGACTGTTATAATTATTGCTTTAAATCCGGCATCGATAAACTCATGCATCAAATCTTCCCGTTTGGAGTTCCAGAGAGGCAGCACCGGTCTTACATCAACCTCTTTACTCACCCGCTCTACCCAGTCTCTGTGGGCCTGGAGATCTATATCTCCAAAGATACCTGTGGTACACGACAATTGTCGTACAGCTTTTTTAAACTCCTCCTCATAGGCCTCCCAGGTTGTTTTTTGCATGAGAATGGGAAGTCCCATGGCTTCTGCCTGGGCTGACAGGACATCGATCGTAAGCCCGTGAGACCGGGAATAGTTGCCGTTTTCAGCGATCATGGTAAGGAGGTGCGACAGCTGATAATTATTCATCGATCTATATAAGGAAAGACAACTGTCTTTTCCACCGCTCCAGGAAACAAAGGCTCTCAAATTATTCATACATCTACTATGCCAAAAGCTCTGAAAAAATACAAGTAATTTAGGCTGTCCAATAACCTCTATATGTTAAGGAATTGATAGAATAACGATGCTCTATAGAGCGTCGTCAAAATTATATACCTGCTATAATATGGTGTAATGATGTTATTGGCCAGCCTTGTTTAACCTTTGTACTCAAAGGAGGTTGCGGGACAACCAAAGGAAGAAAGTAGTCAGAAGTCAGTAGTCAATAAGAAAGTTTATTGCATTCCTACCTACTGGCTACTGACTTCTGACTTCTTATATCAAGGTAGCTTAATCTTCCTTGAACAATAATTTTTGCTAAAAAACAAGAATTTCAGGTATAATAGTATAA
>JAFGRV010000433.1 GCA_016934975.1 Spirochaetales bacterium
ACCCAAAGTGGCGGCTTATTTATCAGTACACCTCTCATTGCTTCATCTTTACCTGCAACAGTTATCCCGCACAATTTCTTCCCCAGTTTTTTTATTGCTTTTTTCCGGCTGCGGTTGTATATTGTAAATGATTTGTTCGTGATATAAGCGGCGGGGACAATATAATCAAATAAAAATAATCATACTAAAAATCGAGGAAAAAATTATGAAATGTAATCTATTCATTATTCTTATTATTTTTACTTTACTAGCGGCAGGCGGCTGCAATCTTTCGAATAACAATGAAGAGAAGCCGGAGGATATGGCACAAATTGAATCTCCGGTTTTCTCACTTCAGGCAGGTACATATAATGAAGATATCTTTGTTGAACTTTCCTGTATAACAACAGATGCAATTATTTATTATACAACAGATGGCAGCTCACCGTCATCAGCTTCGTATGTGTATACCCTTCCCATACCAATCACCGGTCATGGAACATTGATGACTATAAATGCCATGGCTGCAAAAGAGGGTATGACCGATAGTGAAAGTGTCAGTGCCGGTTATTCGATTAATTATGAGCTGGCATCCCCCCCGACCTTTGATCCGCCGGGGGGCACGTATAATTCTGATATCGAAGTAGTTATTAATTGCGCCACCGAAGGAGCGACCCTCTACTATACGACAAATGGAGATAAACCCGGGATTACTTCGATGGTATACGAAGATCCGATCCCCCTTCAAGCAAATACGACTATCAAAGCCCGGGCTATAAAAGCCGGTATGATTGATAGTGAGGTTGCCGGGGCGGATTATGTTATTTCCTGCGCACCTCCTGTTTTTAGTCTCCCTCCCGGTACATATGACGGGCCGCTGAATATAACTATGTCCAGCACAACAGATGATGCAATTATTTATTATACGATTGATGGAAATACACCTACCACCCAATCACTTGAATACACAGGTCCTGTAATAATTTCCGGAAACGGTCTTACTATCAATATAATGGCGTATGCAGTAAAAGAAGGTATGGGCGATAGTGCAGTTACAAGTGCAGTTTATTCCATACCTTTGGAGGGTATTTATGTAGATATCGGCAATTCTTCGGGGATAGAGGACGGCAGTTACACCAATCCCTTTACAGTCATTCAGGATGGGATTGATGCGGCGGGCACAAATGAGACCATTTTTGTCGCTCCCGGGATCTATATGGAAAATATTATCCTGAAATCGAATATTGTTCTCCAGGGAGCAGGTGCGGAGGTGACAACCATTGACGGATCAAATGGGGGTCAATACGCAAGGGTTATTGAAATACCCGATGGATATTATCATGACATTACCGTTCGTGGTTTGAGGGTAACAGGAACATGTTACAAAGGCATCGCCAATGGCGGCAACTATAGCACCATGCACCTTTCGGCGATTACGATTCACAATAATATTTTCGAGGGTATCGGCTATTATGACAATCACTATTCATGGGAGGGGCTGGCTATCCATTTATTTGTTATTGATAATTCCACGTTTAGTAACAACAGGATCATTAACAATCCCGAATATTCAATGGCGATTGTCCGGGGGCAGGATATTACCATCGTAAATAATGTCATAGCTGACAATTATTTCGGATTGAATATTTCCGATCCTTTGGCAGGAACCATATATATTAAAAATAATATTATCACCGGGAACGAGGTTCGTGGTGTCACTCTTAACAGCGCAAGTTTCCCGCCCCCGGCACTATCGTATAATAATGTCTGGAATAACGGGACTGCAAATTTCTTTAACTGTTCTCAAGGGACCGGGGGATTTTCTTCGGACCCCTTATTCAGAGACCCGGAAAACGGCGATTACCATTTAACCGCCGGATCCCCCTGTATTGATACGGGCGATCCCGATCCGGCATACAATGACATTAACGGCACAAGAAACGATATGGGTGCATACGGAGGGCCGGCGGGGGAATAAATTATCATTCACCGTCTGTATACAATCTTCACATCCGGGTACAATTGTATCCGGGAAACCCTATCTCCCCTTCCTGAACCGTTTCACACTAGGAAGCACCTCTGCCATGTTTTTCGCCGGTTTTTCATAAGTAAAGCTGATGGAGACTTTACGACAATAGGTCCCTGGTACAAAGGGACAGGGAATAGTAAGAAGAAATGACAATCACCTTTTTAAAACGACAATTGGAATGATACTTCCTGAATAATATTAAGATGTCTTGATTATTAAATCAGAGAATTCTAAAAATCCTGCTTGAAATAAACTCATAGCTTTGACAAAAAATACTGATTATTAAATACTGCCTTCTTTAATAATCAGGACAGTATTTCCGATTGTAGTGAGTTTGTTAATTTCTTTTTTCATTAACAATAAGATAGAATAGCCACTGTAAGAAATTGACAAACTCAAAATAGGCGAGTATATTTATAACTAATTTGGGATTCGAAAACTCCGTAGATGCACCTTTTAATAATTACACATGGAAGCAACGAAGCTGCAATGTGTCCCGACGTCGTTGAGTTCCGATTGTATTGGGTTATGGTGTATTAGGCTTTCGGGATATAACAATACCTATCAATAATAGAGGTGTATTATGAACTATAAAGAAAATAAAAATCAGCAAAAAAAATACTCTTTGAAGATCATGTTTTTACTCCTCATTACACTAATTCTTTTTGCATGTACTCCAAAAAAAGAAGAACATACTCCCCGTGATTCTGACAAAGAAGACCATACCCGGCAGGATTCCGGTAACGAGGAGCATATCTCCCGGGATTCCGGCGAACCGGAACTTAATAGGGTTGTAAATATAATACACTCCTCCTATATTCTCTATGATAAAGACATATACATGTATCACCCGGCAAAAGTTTTCGATGCCAAACCGGAAACAGGATGGCTTGAAAATGGTGAGGGTTTCGGTATGGATGAGTTTATTGGTATTGAGTTTGAACAAAAGATAACTGTTGATGAAATTTCTTTTATGCCAGGATACTTTGTTAAAAAATGGTATAAAAATAATAACAGGGTAAAAAAAATTCAGGTAATAACAGAAAATGATGAATTGGTTTTTGATTTTGAAGATATAATGACTGAACAGCGGAAAACATTACCACATCCGATTTCCTTTACATCAATTCGTTTTTTTATAAAAGATGTTTATAAAAGTGAGGCTGATGATGATACGGCTATTTCTGAAATATGTTTTTATTTTCAGGGAAGTAAAATAGAATTTGATATGGGTGATGCAAAGGGATATCTTGCGAAAAAATCAATAAAACCTGTGAATATTTCATTATTGAGTACATATATTTTTCCCAAAGCGATGCAATCCGAATCATACCATAATGAGATCCGGTATATGTGTATAGAAGATAATGCCATTTATGCGGCAACACGAAATAATATCTTTGTATCCAAAGATTATGGGAAAAACTGGGAAATGCTTGATACGCCATTTACTTATATAAATAATTTTGATACGGAGGATTCATTACTCTGTGCCGGGACGACCCCTGATGGTCTTTTCATTTCAACTGACAGTGGGAAATCATGGAGAAAAATCGATGATTTCTGGTATAACAATTGTAGTATCCTGAATGTGTATATTAAAGATTCTATTATCTATGTACAACCTGAAATAAATCAACTGGTCTCCGGGGATTGTCATGGGGGACTTTTTATTTCAAAGTATAAGGGATACAACACATGGACATATTTTGCTGATAAATATGAGGATGAAGATGTGGATGATACAATCAACTGTTTATATGCTGAAAAATCTGCCAGTTATGTAAGTTCCCGCAAAAAAGGATTTATGATATCAACAAATGAAGGTCAAACCTGGAAAAATTATACAAAAACCGCATACCTGGAAAATGAGACGATCCAGGATATTTATGCAAAAGAAGAGGTAATTTGTGTTGCAACTAGAAACGGACTTTCCATGTCAACAGATAATGGTTTATCCTGGAAAAAATACAAAAAAACAGACGGAATTGGACATGATATAGTAAATACTGTGTACATAGAAAAATCATTTATCTATGCCGGGACAATCGCTGGTCTTTCATTGTCCGGGGACAATGGAAAAACATGGACCACCCTCACAACTAAAGACGGATTAAGCGGAGATGATGTATCTTTCGTTATGGCCCGGGGGTCAACAGTTTATGTACAGACAACCAGTGGTATCTCCATCTCATATGATAATGGTATTTCTTGGAAAACTATAACCCAACAGGACGGATTGGGACAAGGTAAAATTGGAGTATTCTCAATAAAGGATTCTGTGCTGTGTGCTTTAACCTGGGAGGGGATTTCTATCTCAGTAGATAATGGAAAAACATGGAATACCTGTTTGGTGCAGATGAAGGATCTTGATGTTACTGGGTATGAAGTGAACAGTATTTATGCACAGGGTCCGGAGGTATATGCAGGCACCTCAAAAGGACTTTATCTTTCGTCAGATTATGGAGCATCCTTAAGAAAAATCACAAGCAATGGTGAACTTGCAGAAAGTGATATTACCTGTGTCACCGGGGTTGAATCGAATATATATGCCGGAACAAAGGATGAAGGGTTTTTTATTTCAACAAATAATGGAAAATCCTGGGAAGCAAGATCTGACAAGCTGTCCTCCAATGAGATATATTCACTTTATGTGAATACTTCAGGTATTTATGCCGGAACCGTGGACGGACTCGCATTTTCAAAGGATAAAGGTTTAACCTGGAATACATATGAAATTGATTCGATTTCTTACGGCACGATTTTAAGTGTCTACGCAGAAGGGCCGGTTATATATACAGGAATAAGAGGAGACCAAAGGACGGGATACTTCGGGGAAGGTTTTACCGTATCAACAGATGGTGGCGAATCATGGAAAAGCTATACAACAGAACACGGGTTGGGAGGGAATATCCTTTCAAGTATTTACAAAGACAAATCAGTCATCTACGCGGGTGCTTTAAATCCAAGTAAAAAACAGATGGATTTTTCATTAATAGAGGGTGGGCTTTCAGTTTCCACAGACGGCGGCAGAATGTGGAAAACGTATACATCCCAAAACGGTCTTGCGGATAATTATGTTACCAGTGTATATGCCAACGATACCATGATCATCGCGGGCACCTATAAAGGTCTTTCAGTTTCACCTGATTTAGGGAAAACATGGAAAACGTATACTAATGAACATGGTCTTCCGAGCAATCGTGTACATTGTTTTTATATCGATGAACCCCGGTTATATGTGGGGACAAACGGAGGAATTTCAGTTTTTTCTTTGGAATAAGGGATTGTAATGATTGCTGTTTGAGAGACCAGTCACGTCCCTTCATCAAACTACCTTCACTTATCTTTAATTATAGTTGTAATGCCGCTTAAAAGGAGGGACTAACAATGTTACAAGGGCATCCACCACGGCTGTTTTACCCGAACCATTTGGACCACGGAGGATCTTTATTGTGTGATTTTGCTTTATTAGTATTGTTAATTCAGCTCTATTTTTCTCTGCGTCCCGGCGTCTCAGCGTTAAAATGCCCTCCCATAAATACTCCAAATTACTTGGTTTTACTAAAGCATTCAATCTGCCAGTTTTTTCTATTTCCTGCTGATACAAAGAAATGGAAAACCAAATGTTTTTCGGTATATTTAAAACATTAATAGATGCATTACATATCGGAATACCCATGGGAAGAAGCACATAATATCGGACAATACAATTTCATGAAACATATACGGACATTGTCGGCGCGCGCCGACAATTGACATGAGCAGATTAAAACTACTAATCTTAAACGGAGCA
Source organism: Spirochaetales bacterium (assembly GCA_016934975.1). Taxonomy (GTDB): domain Bacteria; phylum Spirochaetota; class Spirochaetia; order SZUA-6; family JAFGRV01; genus JAFGRV01. Next base: position 5,805 of record JAFGRV010000433.1, read on the forward strand.
CATATGGAAAAATTTCAAAAGCAAACAATTGAAGCATATAATAAATCGGCAAAGTTATTTAACAATACTGTCGCCAATTTACCCAACTATAATAAAACTTATGATTATCTGATTAGTTTACTACATAGAGATGATACTGTTTTAGACCTTGCTTGCGGACCCGGTAATATCAGTAACTATTTAATCAAGCAAAAAAAACTTAACATCGTCGGATTTGATCTCTCCATAGAAATGTTAAAAATCGCAAAACAAATTATTCCTGAGGGTGATTTTAAAAAACAATCTATTATCAACTTTTCTTATGAGTATAAAGTGGATGCTATCGTTATTGGTTTTGGTTTGCCCTATTTAAACGAAAAACAAGTTTCATCCTGCTTACATAGTTGCAATAAAGTAGTAAAGCCAAAAGGTATCATTTATGTAAGTTTCATGGATGGAAATGAAAATGGTTTTGAAGAATTTTCATTTTATAAAGATAAAAAATTCTATATCTATTATCATAAGCATGAAGAAATAATAAAAAAATTAAATAATTCCGGATTTACTGTCATGAAAACATGGGAATTGGAATATTATGAAGAAAATGGACGTGTTACCAAAGATATTGTTATAATTGGTGAGAAATCAAACAGCATCTAACCGGCGCTTCCTGGAACTGCTCCTCCTGCATGCACGGTGGTAGTTATAGCAAACCTCACTCCCCCTTCCTGAACCTTTCCACACTGGGGAGCACCTCTGCCATGTTCTGTGCCGGCTTTTCATGGGTGAGTGATAATATCCCTAATTTTTCACATTCATCAAGAACAAGACCCCCGACTGTGTCGAAGCGCTCACCTATCTCCTTATCACTCAACCGGGTTCCGTCATAGACCATTGTCCCGAACTCCCTCACTTCCCAAACCTGGACCGCCGTAGGATCGTTTGACGATGCCCTGGAAACAAAGGAACCGAGAGGTATTCCGTTTAGTGAAAAATAGATCTTCCCGAACCGGAATATCTGCTCATCATCATCCCATTGACTCTCGAATCTCTCCACTGTGAGTGTCCCGATCCGGGTTTCAAAGGTTGTTCCCTGTTTAAAACGGTCCGCGAGAATTTTGATGCTTTCACTTCTGCATAGCTTAATAATCAACTGGGGCATAGGTGAGGTTGATGCAGGACTCCAGCCCGAAGTATTCTCCTTTTCTCCGGCTGCCCTTGCAATAAGTTGAGGAGTAAAAAGGGGCTGGAACCGGGGTGATTTTTTATAGGGAATAACGGTATCTTCCAGGGCTTGCGCAAAAGCATAAAAGGGTAAGTCTTTTTGTTTGCATAAGGTTAAACTCATGACTGTAAAAAAGGCCGCCACGGCGATGGGATTTTCAAAGGGTCCTGTATAATGAAGCCAGGTATGACCCGAGGCCTCACCCATCCCAAGGGTGATAAATCCTTCTGCCATCCGGGTTTTTTCCTGTTTTTTTAAGAAGACGTAACCCGCGTCGGTAGTATCAACCTTTACCCCTGAAATTTTCGCCTGGTCAAGTATGGCATCGGTGGAAAGACAATCCCGGATATAAAGAGGCTGCTGTGCTTTCGAGTATCCCCCGGCATTCATAAGAAAGGGCATAAGAACCTGGCCGATTTTATCCGGGGCGAGGGTCATGAAACTATCATCCTTATTTCTTAAGACAATTGATCCCCTGTCTCCGTCAAGGTCAAAGGCAATGCCCAAATGGGCATCTTTTTCTCTCATGGCAGCAAAAAGAGAACTCAGGTTCTCGGTTATGGAGGGATCCGCTTTATGCTCCCCTTGTACTGCAATAACATCCCCGTGTAATAAATGTGTTTCTGCTCCCAGAGCGGAAAAGGCTTTTTCAGCTAAGGGTCCGCTGGAAGTATGAGCCCCTTCGATGACAATGTTAATGGTTTCAAAGATCGGGTGAATCCGGTTCTTCTGATTACTAAGGTAAGTGTTGATAGTTTTTTCCCTGTCTTCGGAGTTTTTCAGCTCTTCTCCGATATCAAAGAGAGTTTTTTCCGGTACTTTCCCCAGGGCAGCCAAAGCGCCCAGAACAATCATCCTGGTGTGTGACTCCCCTACTTCGATGGTTGTGGGTTCAGGTGCTTTTTTCATTATGGTAAAAAGATCATTCCTGGCTTTTAATGACTTCAGGATTCGGGGGGTTTCAATTTTAATATCGGCAGTGGAGATACTTTCCAGGTGTTTTGTTTTTCCCTGAATCGATACTTTCGCACCGACAACGGTATTTTCCTTTGGCCGGGACACATGACTTGCGGTCACAAAAACAGCGAGGACCGGCCGGACAACACGGACAGCGTGGGAGTAACTCGAAACACAGGACGGATAATTCTTAAGGGCATACGCGAAAACAACGGAGTACCCCCGCCATTGGGCGGCATCTTTGGCTGCCTCGATGATTTCTCCGGGATAGTAGCGGCAGTCGTGAGTAATGAGAATGACCTTGTTATTTTCGATGCCTTCGCCGGCGCATTTTTCCTCCGCCATTTGTATCCAGGTCCAGATGTAGTAAGCCATATTCTTGGGGGAAAAGTCCCGACCCCCTTCATTCGTGGCCCGGTAATCATAGTCCCTCCGTACATCCGGATTATCCGAAAGCACCTCGTAAAAGATTTCTCCACGGATAAAGACTTTTGTAATGCCTTTTAAAACAGGATTCTCTTCGATTTCCCGTTGTGGGGAAGCAAGATAATCGAGATATTCACCTGTTTTATCTTCCTTAACCTCAATACCGTTATCCTGCAAGGCTTTATTGATATCTTTTATATTAAAACTGATGCCAGGCTGATGCATTATTATCTCATGAATTTTTGTGATACTCTTTATTTCGCTTTCCGGATACATTGTTTTCATACTCCCTCTATGTTAGCATAAATTTTATACATATGTCTTATCACTTAAGGATACGGAAAGTCAATGGTTTTGAGGTAAAAGGACAGGGCAAAGGCATATGCTCGTATAAAAAGGTTTGGTAGCGCAGAGGCAGGTAGGCACGGAGTGGGATGTGAGGTTGATGTGAGGTTAAGTAAAAGACCACCTGCCAAGTCCGTTCCGTGAACAACGGTGGCTTCCTTTTGATAATGAATAACAACTCATTTTTTATAATCATATAATAAAATTTTCTTGTATTATCGGTAAAATTATCGTATCATTCGTATTGAAATCAGGGACAGGATAGCACATGGAAAAGAAATATGATCTATTCATTTGCCACAGCTCAATTGATAAAGAGTGGGTCCGTGTACTGGTCAGGAACCTTGAAAAACAGGCATTAACTGTTTTTTTCGATGAAAGGTCATTACATGCCGGTGACAACCTTGTTTATTCCCTGGACATGGCAATAGAACAGTCCGGGGGGGCATTATTAGTCGTTACCCCGGAATCGGTGAACTCGGGGTGGGTAAAACGGGAATACAGCAAAATTTTCACCTTCAGGATAAAACACCCGGACTATGTCTTTATTCCCCTGCTCCTGGAAGGTTCCCATGATTTTCCCTTTTCCGACGAGATCCTTTACATCGATTTCAGGGAATCAAAAGCATACAGGGAGAAGTTTACAGCCCTTCTCATCAGCCTTGAAAAAGGGATCCCGGGATTTTCCGGTGACAAAAACGCGCCCGTCGAGGTCCCGGGAAATGTTGTGGTAAAAGACCTTACCCTGGAAGTAAACCGCAAAAAAAAGACAATCGATGATATATTCAGGCGGATTGATATACAAAAAATACCGGTGATGGTGCTTTTCCAGGCACACAAGGACCAGGAACAGGTGATACAGGAACTCCTTACCCGGGCGCAATCCATGTATGGGGAAGATTCCGTCATTCATGTTATCCCCCCCTATAGCGAAAAAGCAGAGGCCTCTTCATATTTTTCCTACATCAGCAGGCAATGCTCGCTCTGCAAAACAGCAGGGGATGCGGCATCCTTTGAAGATGCCATGGACATACTTATTGCGGAAAAAGGGATTATTTTTCTCCTGATAAGCGGGTTTGAACACGGGAGTTATGAGTTTAATAAGCAGCTTGCCGGGGCTCTCCGCAACCTGAATAAACATTACCCCGACAAATTCTTTGTCGTCTTATGCGGCGGACAGGTACTCAAGGAACTGAAGTTTAAACAAGGGGAGCACTCTTTATTAAATATCGCAGGAATAATCGAATGGCCGGATCCGGGTACCGAAGATACCACGGAATTTATCACTGCCTATTTCCCCGGCTTACGTCCGGACAAGAATAGGATCGAAACCCTGCTGGACATGACCGGACACCATACGGGACTGATGAAAGAAGCCCTCTTTTTCCTGAGTGATAATCTCGGGACAACTGATACGGATCTTAATAAATATCTCACCGGATCTTCCCTTATCGGTCAGGTATTTCATCCGGTCATCGACGGGGAAAAATCCCTTTCCCTTATAAAGGATATGCTTCATAAAGAGGACATCTATCCCTACGACAGCTTTCTTCATGATGATTTGCTTCGCACCCTCTACTGGAAAAATCTTCTCTGCTGGAAAGAAGATGCTTCCGGCAACCGTTACCTTGCCTGGCGGTGTCCCCTGATACGGAAAGCGGGAGAAAAGATTGTGGAAAATTATGAGAAAAAATAAACCTATAACGCTATGGCTCATCTATTTACTCTTCATTATTCCGCTCACGGCAGAAGAAGCGTACCCACCGATTGTACCGGAGGGGGAGATGATTGAAGGGATAGAAAAACTTGTTCCGGGGAAGCATGAAGATGGGGAATTGACGGTGAGTAGGCGATCTCCTTTTAAAGCGATTGCTTTTTCGCCTGACGGCACAACTATCGCTTCTGTGACAGCTTCAGAGACGATAAATTTATGGGATTATACAACTGGCAGGAAAAGTATGATTATAGGAAGTCATATTACTTCTGCTGCTTGGTCCCCAGATGGTACAACCATCGTCTCTGGGTCATGGGATGACACAGTAAAACTATGGGATTGTACGACAAGTAAGGAACTCATGACCATAAGAGGTCATGCTTCTAATGTGCATTCTGTGGCCTGGTCCACAGATGATAAAACTCTTGCTTTCGGATTAGATGATGGTACCATAAAATTTTGGGACCGAGCAACAGGCAGAGAAATCATGACCCCACTGGGTAATTCCGATTATGTATCTTCAGTAGCCTTTTCACCTGATAGTACAACCCTCGCTTCCGGGTATTTTGGTGATGACGTGATAAGATTATGGGATCGTACAACCGGCAGAGAAATCATGACCCTACACGGCCATTCTTCTGCGGTACATTCCGTAGACTTCTCACCTGACGGTACAATTCTTGCTTCCGGGTCTGCCGATAACACCATAAAATTTTGGGACCGTGTAACTGGCAGGGAAATCAAAACTTTGAAAGGACATTCTGATGATGTGAATTCCATAGCCTTTTCACCTAGTGGTACAACTCTCGCTTCCGCGTCCACCGATAATTCCATAAAATTCTGGGACCGTGCAACAGGTAAGGAACTCATGACCCTACATGGCCATTCTTCTTCTGTATATTCCCTGGCCTTTTCACCTAGTGGCACAACTCTCGCTTCCGGATCTGCTGATGAGACAATAAAATTATGGGATTGTGCAACAGGCAGAGAACTCATGACCCTACAGGACCATTCTTCTTCTGTACATTCCTTGGCCTTTTCACCTGATGGCACAACTTTCGCTTTCAATTCAAGAAAAACGGTAACGCTATGGAACCGTACAACAAACAAGAAAATCAGGACCTTGGAAAGTCATAATGCTTTTATATATTTCTTGGTCTTTTTATCAGATGGTATAACCATTGCTTCCTGGCCGCAAGATGGCACAATAAAACTATGGAATAGTGCTACTGGCAGAGAAAGCATGACTAATAAAGATTATACTTTTTCAATTTCAATAACTTCCGTAGCCTTTTCATCTGACGGTAAAACCATCGCTTTCGGCTTAAATGATGGAGCAATAAAACTATGGAACCGTACAACAGGTAAGGAACTCATGACTAAAAAAGGTCATGGTTCTGCTGTAATTTCTGTGGCTTTGTCCACAGACGGTACAATGCTCGCTTCTGGGTTAGTTGATGGTACGATAAAATTATGGGACATAACAACGGGCAGGGAACTCATGACCCGAAAAGGCCATTCCAATACTGTGAATTCAGTTGTATTTTCACCTGACGGAACAACTATCGCCTCCAGATCAATAGATAAAACAGTACTATGGGATTGTGGAACGTGTAGCGAAATCATGACCCTACAAGGCCATTCTTATAATGTGTATTCCGTGGCCTTTTCTTCTGATAGCACAACTTTCGCTTCCGGATCTTATGATGGAACGATAAAATTATGGGACATAGCAACGACCAGGGAACTCATAACCCTAAAAGGCCATTCCAAAACTGTATCTTCCATAGCCTTTTCCCCTGACAACACAACCATCGCTTCCTCGTCCTGGGATGACACAATAAAACTTTGGGACCGTGTCACCTATAAATTAAAATCCACCCTCATCTCCGGCCAAAATGGCAACTGGCTTTCATACACCCCAGGGGGTAAAGTTCTCCGCTATGACGACGGCAACTTCCTCTGCCGCATGGATGGTGCAAAGCCGGTCCCCGTAGAACCACAAGACGCAGAACCCGGACAACTGGAATTGATGGATAATCCCCAAATCCTCAATGTCACCAATGGCGAAGTGAAAAATTTTTCCGTGACAGTAAAAAATGCAAGTGAACACCCGGTCTATTGGACATATGTCGTAGTTGATGAGAAAGAATCGGAACCTACACCCCTTGTCTTTTTCCCCCCTTCCAGGGTTGGGGTGATTCAACCAGGAGTAGAACATACATTCTCCTGCGGTGTCAGCGCGTACTGCACTTACGAGTCGCCCGAAGAATCATCGCCTATACTGAACCTCAAAATAAAGGGACTTAATTGCAGCACTATTACGATTCCAATCCAAACAAAAATGGAAGTTCCCATGTTGTTCCTGGAAAACCTTCAATTAAAAAAAGAAAACAAAGAGAACTTTTTATCTGTACGGATAATGAACAGGGGATCCGTGCCTTTATCTGAATCCACCATCACTTTACAAGTAAAGGATTCGGACATTCAGTTTACCACCGTCACCCAGCCGGAAATCGGGTCCGGTGAGAGAGTGGTTGTACCTTTTTCCGTCCCGGAAGGACTTGAACTCACAAAAGATTCACGGATTACTGTCCGGGTGGAAAAAACCGCATACCCGGTGCATGTATGGAAGTTCGAAGATCAAAATATAGAGATTATCACCATTTTCACCTACATTTTCATTATTGTAGGTATTATTGCAGGGCTTGGAATCATTATTTTCCTTTTTTTCCTCTCGCCATTACCTGTGATTCTTCGCATTTCTTTTAAGCCGGATGTCGTCTATACCCTGCCATTGGACCGGTTTGCCGGATTATGCCGGTTTATTAACAACGGGGGGAAAAATAAAAAATACCTGGATGCAGCCCGGTTCTACCGGAACCCCGGACCTGAAACATGGTATCCCCTTATCGCCGAATTGTTCTCTGTTGCAATCACACCAATGGGATCCGGCTCCTTTTCATGTTATGAAATGTCCCTGGGCCGGGAATTCATCCTCAACCTCCCCACCTGCTACATCGCCTTCCCCCCGGAGACTGAACAATTAGCCGGTATCCGGAAAAGAATCCGGCAACTCACCCGGAAACCGAATCCTGTGGTCATTATCATTACCATCAACAAAGAGAAAATCATCGAATGGCAGAAGGCGGCTGCCAGTGAAGGTGTGTTTGCCGTTATTCCCACACTGACGGATTTAACCGCCCTGCTTTTACACCCTGATCCCCTGCAGGTACTGACAAAAATTATCTCCATGCAGATAAAGCCGGAATATATCTCCCCCTATACAACAGCCGGGGGTCTTCGGAGGCAGCCTATGTTTTTCGGACGTTTTCAGATCATCAGCCATATCCTGAACAGGGAAATGACAAATTATATTATCGCGGGGGCAAGGAAAATAGGAAAAAGCAGCCTCCTCTTTGAACTCGAGCGGCGGTGCCGGGAGCTTGATACCATCTCCTGCCATTTTCTTGAACTGACAGGGGATGATTTTTCACAGCGCCTCGCCATAATAACAAACCTTCCCCCGGCAAGCAGTATCGATGAGATTATAGATCAGATAAAAAAACGGAAAGACCCCCGTACCCTGGTCTTTCTTGTTGATGAGGCAGACGGTTTTATACAGGCCGAAGCAGAGAGGGAGTACAAAACATTAAAGCAGTTCCGGAAGCTGAGTGAAGAAGGGATCTGTTACTTTATTTTTGCCGGGTTCTGGAGACTGTACGAAACAGTGGCCTTTGACTACCACTCCCCTCTTAAAAACTTCGGGGAAATGCTTACCCTCGGGGAACTGGAAGAAGAGGCCTGCCGTGACCTTTGCATCAAACCGATGCACATGTGCAATATACACTATGAAACCGATAAGCTTGTGGAGCAAATCATCAGCCTTACGGGGGGGCGCCCGAACCTGATAGCTCTTGTCTGTAATGAAATAATCCGGGAACTCAATATCACCGACCGGCTCATCGGACAAAAAGACCTGGACCGTGCTTTTCACAGCAGTGAAATTGTTGATGAACTAACAATACACCCACTGCTTGAAGAAACAGAGACCAACAGCGAAGAGACAGATCACGCGAACCGGCTGGACAGGATTATCATTTATGCGTGTATCAATCATGACAGGTTTTCGGAAGACCAGGTCCTTGATTTTCTTAAGGAGGCGGGAATACAACCGGACCTGCAGCAGATACAAAACTCATTAAAACGGCTGGAACTCGCCTTTATTCTCGGGAGGAAACAGGAAGAATATTTTTTCCGGGTGCCTTTGTTTGTTCATTATCACAGGACAAGAAATATTGCAAAACTCCTGGAATGGGAGATTCAACGGTATTCGGGAGAGTAAAAGAAAGCCACCTCTTGCGGAGGCGGTCTTTCACTTAATGAGTTTTACACACTTTAATGCCGCGGAGACTGCTCCCGGAACACCGCCGATCTGGTTTGACCAGCATGATCCGATATACAGATTTTTTACCGGGGTTATTACATATGTTTTCATAATATTATCATAGAATTTATTGTTCGGATTCCAGCTCCACGCGGATGTCGCCCCATTGGTATTGTGGGTGAATTTTTCATAGGTAAGGGGAGTTGCCGCATCCTGGTATTCAATGAGTTTCCTGATGTCAGGGATGAGCAGAGCGGCTTTATCGATGAGAGCTTCCATGGTTTTTTGTTTTAATTTTTTATATTCCGATGCATCCCCGCCTCCCCAATTATTCATCCACCCGTTAGGAGCGACACTCTGGATCATAAGAGATGATTTTCCTTCCGGCGCGAGATCCGGCTTTTCGAAGGACGGGGAATAGAGAGAAACCCCTGCTTTGGTGAAATAATCCGGATCATTTGCACTTATACTGGCAAGTCCGGGAAGATCGTTGAATATGGAAACCAGGTGCAATTTCATAATTTCCTTTAGTTTCCCATTGGGCAGGGAAAGTCCGAGATAGACGGTGAATATCCCCTCGGAAACTGCATTTGTTTTTATTTTTTCAAGTTGTTCGGCAGGAAGAAGGTTTGTATTGTCCAGAAGTTTAAGAAATGTTTTTTTATAATCTCCCGCGGCTATTACAAAGTCTGCCGCCTGAAATTTTCCATTATATTCGACTCCCACGGCTTTCCCCTGGTCCGTGATTATTTTCTCTACCAGGGATTTGCATGTGAGAGTGCCGCCCAGGGAGACAAATTTTTCCGCAAGTTTATCCGCCCAATGCTGCATGCCCTGTGCAACTATCCAGTAATCATCAAACATGGTTGCATACATCCCACCTACTATGTATGCTGACATCCCGGGGTATCCCATATTTCTGAATATGAGGTTTATGGGTGTTCCTTCCTTAAAATACACTGTGGTAAATTCATCTACTGTCATCTTTGAATACTTTTTATAAATGCCTGCCATTTTTATACCAGCAGATAGTTTAGAAAATATCGACAGAAGACTCTTTGATCCTTCGACAATAAGAGGTTGCATGGCCTTGTACATTTTACCTGCTTCCTCAAAATACGCGAGGATATTTTCTTTTTCTCCCGGGAATGCCCGGAGAAGTGATTCACGGAACCCGTCAAAGGAATCCATAGCAAGTTCCGTATCCTTATATAATACACGCATATGGTGACGTTTGAAATCAAGATCCTGATATATCCCGATTTCTTTCATGGCCGGTGAGATTAAGTTTGAACTTTCAAAAGCAAGTGTTCCGCTTTCAAAATAAAAACCTTTTCTCCAAAAGCCCGCGGTATATCCCCCGGGACTGGAATGAGACTCGAAAATAGTGACTTTGTGCCCTTTTTTTGCGAGCAGACAACCCGCGGTTAATCCGCCGAGACCTGCACCAATTATGACAACACTTTTCATATTTACTCCTTTTTACTAATTTATAATTGGAAGATGAAAACTGAAAGTTTTTATCATACTCCTTTAATGTTTTATAATCGGAAGACAAAACCAAAAAATCTAAAAAAATATGTGTTCCTTGTAAAAATCAAATACTAAATATAGACTTTTTGCAAGAACTTTTTATATTATAACAATTAATGAATATAAAAATGTTACTTTTGAGCAAGACCGTCAGAAGAAATAACCATCACATGTACCGGAGATGATGGGACAGCCAGGTCTGATTTAGTGACGATAAAACGGAAAAAACCGGAAAGTTCGGTGGTGTCTGTAATTCTCACCGAACCACGGATTTAAATTTTTTCCAGGAATACATCTACCAGTGAGGCGATGTCTGCCCTGCGAACAATAACCTGGAGCCATGAGTCCGGGATGTGATCATAACCATAGGCTGCACCGGCCAAACCCCCGCCCACGGCACCGACGGTATCAGGGTCACCACCATGGTTGACACACCCGAGGATCGTGCTGGCCAGATTTGGTTCAACTGTAATACCCCTGGCATCTTGCCATGGTGTGGCTGCGTGTGAATGCATGAGAAGCCGGAAAACAGCCGTATTCAGGGTATCCACCACATAACCCGTTGCACGGAGAGTCGCGTGGTTCTGTGTAAAAAGGTTCCCGGAAAGCAGCGGGGCAAAGGTTGCATCAATCTCTTTTTTAAAAGGAGCATGGTCATAGTACGATTGCACTGTCATGACTGTATTACTCCAGGCTGTGTCAATATCCTGATCATGGATTAATTCCCTGACCAGCAGGCAATAGATTCCACAGGCAACCAGGGAACGGGGATGGCCATGAGTAAGAGCGGAGATGGTATGTATTTTTTCCAGAAAATCTTTTATACTCTCCCCATGAAAATAAAGGGCCGCTGGAATGATTCGCATTAACGAGCCATTGCCATTACTGTCCTCATCTGCCGATCCGGATAGATGAGGAGGATAACCGGCTTTTATTTTTTCCAGGGCTCTGCGGGTAGTCATTCCAATATCAAATACAAAGTCATGAGAGGTCCACAGGGCGTGTTCTTTCCACTGCAGAAATTTATGACCGATATCCACCGGGTCATACCCATTGCATAAACTGTCGGCCAGGCAGAGGGTAAGAGAGGAGTCATCCGACCAGGTACCCAAAGGTTGATTGTGCGGACCGCCCCCTCGGGGAGTGGTCACCGGCTCCCGTTCCAGTGGATGGAGGAATTCCAGGGGCACACCCAGCATGTCCCCGCAAACAACACCCCAGAAGGCGCCTTTTGCTTTGTCATAATTGAATTTCATGAAAAAAGTATAACAGAAGAATGAGTGGAGAGCAAGTTTTTATGTAGTTATACTCAATTCTCGCGGAAGAACCGGCATCGGGATTCACGATGAAGCATGAAATCTGGAAACCACACTCATAGTCGTCATACATGCTCATTTTACTCCTTCCGGGAAATATGGCAGGAGCACGGGCCAACTGGCGTGAGATACATCAAGGGCACTCCCTGTCCACCATGTTATCATGGAGCCAGAACTTCCACCACAACGGTACATAATGTTTGCAATTACCATTAAGGTTTTTTGTTCTTTTTTTGATAAATACCTCTCCTGTGTTCAGAAAACGGTCTTCATACCTGCACAGCTGTGAACCACTAAATCCCTTGTATTTACAATCTTTACAATATACTTTCATGATAACATTCATAAATTCGGCACCAATGATCATAAAATTTTGTACTATTCTCCTGATCTTTACTATTCTCTTGTACCCATCCCGGTCAATATCGTATATTTGCCGGGAATATCCGATACGCTGCTTAAAGAAGATACCCGGTTTCCTGCCGCCGCAGCATGGCGCCGGTATCAACACTATATGCGGTTAAGCAGGCGACCTGATGCCCGATATACCGGTCGTCGCTCATGTAATTGGGTTTTTAATAAAATGTTGTATTTTTACTTCTATGAAGATATCCGGACTGTTATGCTAGTATTCCACATTTTTTGAACAAAAAATGTGGAATACTAGCGAAACGCAGGTTCACAAGAAATCAAGAATTTTCATAACGACAACCTTGTCATAAATTAATTATTTGGGTTGCGGGAGCATGCTTTTTTTTTATTCCAGGACAATGTTATCATCAAGTCCTGTTAATATTTTCAGCGAGGTCCTCTGCCAGGAACTAAAGGGATTTGTTTTAATTTTGACACGCCATTGTTTATTACGCTTCATGAGGAATTGAATGAGGGGTTTTATGCCTGAAGAATTGAGGAACTCCAATTCTTTTAGATCGAGAATAATGTCTCCTGCCATCTGCCCGATTACTTTTGTAAAGAAGGGAGTCAGAAAATGTTCGGGATTTTCCTGATTGATTTCTCCTTTTATTATAATCGTATCACCTGTTACATATATTTCTAAATCTTTTTGTTTTAATTCTGCTATTTCCATAACTCTCTCCTCCTCAGGTTAGTTCGCATAATTCAAAGCGGCTACAATAGAAACATTTATAGCCCTGGCTGTATTACATCCCGTATGTAAGTCATCAACCTTATCCGGGCTTACGAGATACTCCGGAATAGTATCCAGGATTCCAAGATGTATATCCCCATCACATTCATAGCGAATCCTGGCGAGACCCAGCTTACCTCTTTTTGTTTCTTTTGTAAAATCTTTGAGCATCATCTGCTTGTATGTCTCGGCCGGATCTCCCTGTGATACCTCATAAAGCCCTTTTTTCAGTAATTCGATCTCTTCTGCAGCGGCAATATTCTGAACCTGGATTTTAATATGGTTTTGACTGCGGCTGATATTTACATTTATATAACTGTCTTTATAACAGGAATATTTACAGGCATTTTCCATTAGTTCCGATACACCTGCCGAAAGAATTTTTGCATTCATTGCCCCGGTTTCATTATGTATCATCTTCTCTATATATCGTCTGGTTACGGGGATATTATCCCATAGAGTACTCAAATTAACATTAATAAAACTTCTCAATTCTTCTTCCCCACTCATCTGATTTTTCCTCTCACCATCTCTGATTTGCCTGATAGTTGCTATAAGGGTATCTCTAAAAACGACTGTTTTTAAAGAGTTCTATCCCCAAATAATTAATTCCGCCGGCAAATCAGATATGTAATATCATCTTTCTGTATTCCTCCGAATTCTTTGATAGCGTTATCAATCGCTTTTTTCAGAGTCTGCGGATTTTCGCTATTATGACGCATAATCTTGATAAGCCTTTGTAAATCGAACTGTTCATGATCTTTATTCATTATCTGGATAAGCCCATCGGTGTATAACAACAGGGTATCTTTTTTTTCAAGTTGAAAGCTGCCTTTGCCCCGGTTCATCTGTTCTTCGCAATCATCGATTATTCCCAGCCAGAATCCATTCGTTTCCACTTGAACTACTTCCCCGGTTCTTGCCCTGTGAATCAGAATTATCTCATGAGCTCCTGCATAGTGAAAATGGCCGGGTTTATTTTCCACCAGAAAATTTATAGTCATGTGCTGGTCGGATTTCATTTTGCATCGAATATTATTTGTCATAATTTTATTAATCCTGGTCAATAACTCTTCCGGAGTAATCCCGGGAATCGTTTCAAGTAAATTATGAATTCCCACCTGGGCCATCACCATGATCAATCCCGCGGGAATACCATGACCGGTCACATCTCCGATTCCCAGCCAGAGTCTGTCATTTTTATCCCGGAGAATATCATAATAATCGCCTCCCACCGATGCCGCCACATTCATAGAGGCTTCAAAATCATACCCGGTATCGGTAAACTCATCCAGGTCGGGAAGCAGGGAAGTCTGAATTTTTCGGGCAATATCCACTTCCTGTTTGATCAGGAGTGCTTTATGTTTGGTCTTCATTCTCATGAGGAAATACATAAATATGACACCAAGAATGATAATAACTATGACACTTATGGCTGTTTTAAACCACCACGTTTGCCAGTAGGGGGGGAGGACCTTTATTAACAGACTCACCCCTTCTTCATTCCACTTCCCGTCATTGTTGGCTGCTTTTACCCGGAAAGTATAATTTCCCGCACCCAGATTAGTATAGGTAACGAAATTTCTGGTCCCGGAATAATTCCATTCCTCCTCAAATCCTTCCATAATATAAGCATATTGATTTTTATGTGAATTCACAAAGTTTAATGCGGAAAATTCGAAAGAAATAATATAATCCCGGTAAAGAAGCTCGATTTCCGAGGTCTCACACATTGATTTTGTCAGGATACTGCGTCCATTTTCAAATCCACCGAGAGGGACTTCTTGATTAAACAGCTGCATCCCGGTGATCACCACCGGGGGAATATAGTGATTCTCCGTTATTTTTGCAGGATCAAAGTAATTTATCCCATTACCGCTGAAATAGATAAATCCGTCTTTACTTCTAAAGGGTTTTCCAAAATGATCTTTACCAAGTATTCCATCGGAAGTATCGTAATTGTGAAAAGTATTCTTTACCGGATCATACCGGGTTAATCCGACATTGGTGATAATCCAGAGGTTTCCGTAATCATCTTCCAGTAATTCATAGACCGTATCACTGCCCAATCCGTCGCTCTTGGAATAATGGATAAATTCTCCTTTTTCCTTGTCATACCGGTTCAATCCCATAATTGTGGCTACCCATAGATCTTTTCTGCTGTCTTCAAAAACGGCAAAAACTCCATTATGACTCAAACTGCCCGGGTCTGCGGGATCATGGGTAATGAATGAATAATCATCAGTCTCCGGATTAAATTTAAAAACGCCTGATCCTTGTGTTCCGGCAAAGATATTTCCGGAATTATCTTCATACACATCAAACAGGGGAACAGCTTTCATACTTTCCGGTTGTATGGGATTATAAGAAAGAGGCTCGAAACGATCCGGCTCCCGGTTATAGGAGTAAAGTCCGTTCCATCCCGCAGCCCAGATAGTTCCCCGGCGGTCCTGTAACATCTCTGTTATTCCTACTGCCTGTCCGGGATAATTGGTAAATCTTCCTGTCGTCCTGTCCAGACGGCTGATACCATCATAGGTGCCCACCCAGATCACTCCTGTATTATCCAGAAGCACGGAACGGGCGTCATTCGAGAGAATACTGCCGGGATCCTCTTTATCATGGGTATACCGTTTGATGATTTTTCCTTTCTCTCTGTCAAAAACCTGGAGCCCTCCCCCGACGGTGGCCACCCAGATAAGACCAGTCTCATCCTGGGCAAAAGCCCTGGCCATTTTCCCATGAAAACCTTCGGGATCCTGGGGATCATTCTTGAGGTAATGGAATCCCTTTTCTTTCAGCCCTGTTACATTCAGATATCCTCCTGATCCTCCGATCCAGAGCATACCTGATTTATCTTCCAGAATCGCATTTATATCTGTTGTTCCTATGCTATAGGGGTCCATGGGATCAGGTGAGGAGACAAAGATAAATTCTTCCTTTTCTCTGTCAAATTCAAATAATCCTATACCGGCTATCGAGGCCCAGAGTTTCCCCGAAACAGGTCCCTCATAAATCAGATTGAGTGAAAACTGATATTCCGCATCGGAAAACTGACAGGAGTAGCGCCTGAAATGATTCCCCCCGGGATCCAAGGCATTCAGTCCTTCGGCAGTGGCAACCCAGAGTGTTCCTTCTCTGTCTTCTACTAATGAAAGAACAACATTATTACTCAGGCTGCGGGGATTATCAGGATCATTTCTGTAGTGGAAAAACTGTCCTGTTTCCGGATCAAATTTATCAAGTCCCGCGTATGTCCCAACCCAGAGATCTCCGTTACTCGATGCTGCCAGGGCAAAAACACTATTATTGCATAAGGAGTGAGGGTCTTCTTCATCATGCCGGTAATGTCTGAACTTTCCGGTCTTCTTATCAAAGACTACCAAACCGTCCATAAAGGTTGTCATCCAGAGGTGATCTCCGGAATCCTCATATATGTGAGTAATATATCCAAAGGGGATACCCGAAGGATCTTCGGGATCATGGGTATAATGGGTGACTTTTTCTGTATTCAGATCCAGGGCGACAAGGCCGTTGGTGGTGCCAATCCATAAGATATTCTCATCATCCATGAGTATCTGTCTGTATTGAGCTGCCGGCAGACTGGAGGGATCTGTCGGATCATGACGGTAGACTTTCATTTGTATCCCGTCATACCTGCAGAGAGTGGAATGATAGGATCCAATCCAGATAAAACCATGTTTATCCTGGTATATACTCGATATATATGCCGAGGTAAGTCCCCGGGCTTCGGTAATGTGGGTAAATCGAAGTCTGCTTTTTTCGGCTCCATATAATCCCGGGAGAATCGATATGAAAAGCGCCGCAATGCATAGTTTCAAAAACCCCTTTCGCTTCAAAATTCAACCTCCTTAAGATCCCTTCGGGGATGAAATGAGAAAATTCACCTCACCTCCCGGTTATTCTAAAACAATGTTATCATCCAGCTCCGCCAAAACTTTCAAAGAAGTTCTCTGCCATGTTGTAGTGGGTGATGTTTTTATTTTGACACGATATCCCGGATCACGCATTATTAAAAATCCGATAATCGGTTTTATACCCGAGGAATTAAGGAATTCAAGCTGTGTCAGATCGAGAATGATATCTCTATCCATCTCCGCAATTACCTTTTTAAAAAAGGGTGTTAAAAAAAGCTCCGGTTTCTCCTGATTTACCTCTCCTTTCATAACAATAATATGATCATCTGCAGATACTTCTATGTCTTTCTGTTTTATTTTCATCACCTTCATTAAACACTCCTCATTCTCTGTAAGTATCAATCCGATTGTGTATGCATCAATTACATCAAAGCAGATTCAATTGAAACGCTTATTGCCCTGGCAGTACTCACTTCCTTCGATTGAGTATCCTTTTTCTCCGGATTAACCAGGTAAGCAGGAATTTCATCCAGAATTTCCAATTGTATATCCGCTTTACATTCGTATCGAATCTTTGCAAGACCCAGCTGACTTTGCTTAAATTCTTTTGTATACGCTTCAAGCAACATCTCCATGTATGTTTCTTCCGCATCTCCCTGTGAAACCGTATCGATCCTTTTTTTTAATAATTTGATGGCCTCACTGGTAGCGATATTCTGAACCTGGATTTTAAGTTTTTTTTGATTTTGATCGATTGAGACACTGATATAACCGCTTCCGTAACATGAATATTTACATGCATTTTCCATCAACTCCGATGCACCGGCAGATAAAAGTTTTGTATTTACAGCCCCGGTCTCGTTATGTACAACGTTATCAATATAACGCCTGGTCACTGCGATATTATCCCAGTAAGGACCGAAATTTACTTTTATAAAGCTGATAGATCGTTCTTTTGTCCTCATCGCTCTCTCCCTTTCTTCATTTCTGTTCTTCTCTCCTGATTATTTTCGCCGGCAAATGAGATAGGCTATATCATCTTTCTGTATCCCCCCGAACTCCCGGATGGCTTTATCG
Source organism: Spirochaetales bacterium (assembly GCA_016934975.1). Lineage (GTDB taxonomy): Bacteria > Spirochaetota > Spirochaetia > SZUA-6 > JAFGRV01 > JAFGRV01. The sequence continues at coordinate 23,789 of JAFGRV010000433.1, forward strand.
ATGGCCATTTTCAATGCCCCGGGATTATCACAATTATCATGCATAATGTTGATGAGTCTGGTAATATCAAATTGTTCGTGGTCTTTATTCATTATCTGGATAAGCCCGTCGGTGTATAACATCAGGGTATCATTTTTCTCCAGATAAAACTCACCGCTGCCACTACTCATCTGTTTTTTACAGTCATCGATTATCCCCAGCCAGAATCCATTCGTCTCCAACTGGATAATTTCCCCGGTTTTCGCCCTGTGAATCAGGATAACCTCATGGGCTCCTGCATAGCGAAAATGTCCGGGGGAGGTTTCAACAAGAAAATTGATGGTCATATGCTGGTCGGATTTCATTTTCCGGCGAATATTATATGTCATGATTTTATTGACCTTGGTCAATAATTCTTCCGGGGTAATTCCGGGAATCGTTTCCAGTAAATTGTGAATCCCTACCTGGGCCATGACCATAATCAGCCCTGCGGAAATACCATGGCCGGTGACATCCCCGATACCCATCCAGAGTCTCCCGTCCTTACCCCGGATTACATCATAATAGTCCCCTCCCACAGATGCTTCTACGTTGATAGTAGCTTCAAAATCATATCCGGTATCGGTAAACTGATTCAGGTTCGGCAGCAGGGATGTCTGAATATTACGGGCAATGTCCACTTCGCGTTGAATCATCTGTGCTTTCTGTTTTGTTTTTATCTTGATAAATGCATATTTAAATATGGCTGCCAGCAGGAATACAAACAGGATACTTATCCCCGTTTTAAACCACCAGGTTTGCCAGGAGGGAGACAGAACATTTATGTTCAGGCTGACTCCTGCTTCATTCCACGTGTCGTCATTGTTGGAGGCTTTGACCCTGAAGGTGTACTTCCCCGGTTTCAGATTGGTATAGGTGACGAAATTCCTGGTTCCGGAATAATTCCATTCTTCCTCCAGGCCTTCCATGATGTAGGCAAATTGATTTTTATGGGAATCGACAAAACTTAAAGCAGAAAACTCAAAAAAGACAATATGGTCACTATAAAGAAGTTCAAGTTCCCTGGTTTGACTTAAGGGTTTTGTCAAAATAGTGCGTCCCTTTTCAAACTCGCCAATGGGGACGTCCTTGTTGAGTATTTTCATCCTGGTAATCACTACCGGAGGAATATAGAGATTGTCCGTGATTGTATCAGGATTAAAATAATTAATCCCCTCACCGCTGAAATAAATGAATCCGTCACTGCTTTTAAAGGGTTTCCCATAGAGATCGCCGCCGAGGATTCCATCCGATGAGTCATAACAGTGGAAGGTATCTGTCACCGGATCGTATTTTGTTAATCCCGCGGTTGTGATAATCCAGATGTTTCCATGATTATCTTCCTCTAATTCATAGATTGTATTGCTGTTCAATCCATCATGATGTGTATAATGGATAAACTTCCGGTTTTCTTTGTCATACCTGTCAAGACCATCACTTGTGGCTGCCCAGAATTCTCCCCTGCTGTCAATAAGCAGTGCAAACACCTCGTTCGAACAGAGGCTGCCGGGGTCCCTGGGATCGTGAACTGTATAGGTAAATTTACCCGTTTCCAGGTTATAGTGAATAATACCGGCTCCATATGTTCCCGCGATAATATTTCCATCCCTGTCTTCATACAGATCAAAGAGGGATGCCGGTTTTATACTCTCAGGATCATCCGGATCGTGGATAAAAGGCACAAACCGGTCCTCTTTTTTGTTGTAGCGGCCAAGTCCTGTCCAGCCCGCTGTCCAGATATCTCCCCTGCTGTCCTGTAAGAGAGCGGTTGTCCCGATTCCCGGGGCAGGATAATGAACAAATTTTCCGGATTTTCTGTCCAGGCGGCTCATACCTTCCCGGAGTCCTGCCCAGATCACCCCTGTATTATCCAGGAGTACGGTAAAGGCGTTGTTTGAAAGAATGCTCTCCGGATCATTATCATCATGGATGTACCGTTTGATGATTTTCCCTGATTCTCTGTCAAATACCTGGAGCCCGCCTTCCAGGCTGGCGACCCATATCAATCCCGATTCATCTTCTGCAAAAGCCTTGACCAGCATGCCGTGAAATCCCCAGGGGTTCCCGGGATCATTCTTGAGATAATAAAATCCCTCCCTATTCAGTTTCGCCCCGTTTAAAAATCCCCCGGCGCCGCCAATCCAGAGCATGCCTGATCTATCTTCCAGAATTGTCGTAATAGAATCTGTCTCAAGGCTATCGGGATCATCGGAATCAGACCTGGCGATTAAGATAAACTCTTCGGTTTCCCGGTCAAATTCATATAATCCGGCCCCGTAAACGGGAGTCCAGAGCCTCCCGGACACAGGTCCTGCATACACCAGAGTCGGACTCATTATCGTTTCTTTCGCATGATTATCAAAAAAATAATGCCGGAAGTCATCCTGTCCCGGTTCAAAGGCGTTAAGTCCGTTGGAAGTTGCAAGCCAGAGGATTCCCTCACAGTCCAGGGTTATGGAAAGAACCTCATTATGACTCAAGGTGCCGGAATCATCAGGATCATGCTGATACCGGGTAAAGATCCCTGTTGCCTTGTTGAATGTATTGGCCCCGGCGGCTGTCCCGATCCAGAGGGTACCGGAACTGTCTTTGGCCAGGGAAAAAATTTTATCACTGGAGAGGCTATTTGAATTTTCTTCATCATGGCTGTAACGTTGAACCTTCCCGGTCTGTTTATTGAATAGTGCCAAACCCTTTTCACTGGTTCCCAGCCAGAGTTGACCGATAGAATCTTCGTATATGGCGGTAATTTCTCCCGGTGGAATAGTATGGGGATTTCCGGGATCATGGGTATAATGGGTGACTTTATCGGTATTGAGATCAAGGGCAACAAGGCCATTGAGGGTGGCAATCCATAATACACCCGAGTCATCCAGATGCATCTGTCCATACTTGGTAGCCGGCATACTGGAAGGATCAGACGGGTCATTGCGGTAGGCCTTAACGTTTTTCCCGTCATACCTGTACACAGCGGAATGATAGGATCCGATCCAGATAAATCCCTCTTTATCCTGGTATAAACTACTGATATAAGGGGATGTAAGCCCCTGTTTTTTATCGATATGGATGAATTTTATTTTATCCCTTTCATCCGCCTTCACTCCCGGGGTTAGAATGACAACAAAAAGGACAAGGCACATGATCATCAACATAGTTCTCTTCACACAACCACCTCCCGGAAACATGCCCTTTTTCTACATTTTACTGATTTTAATACGGTATTTTTAGATCCTATTTGTTTTTTATTATTTTTTTTAAAAGATTCTAAATAACTGATTCATCCCTTAACCAGTTACTTTTAATATACTCATAGATTTC
>JAFGRV010000052.1 GCA_016934975.1 Spirochaetales bacterium
CGATAGATAACTTTTTCTTCTCTATAAGATAGATGCCTTATAGGTGTTACAATCAAAACCCTTAGGTAAAATTTAGTCATACAGTCTATTTTAAATATAGGTAAAATTTTGATATACTTCCCATGAAAAAAAATCATGGAGGTATAATAATGAAAGTCAAAAAATATAAAAGAGCAAAACTCTTTATCACACTTTTTGTCTTTTCTATGCTCATGTTCTTAACTAGTATAAATGGATTTTCTCAGAGTACTTTGGGAGATGTAAATAGCGATCAATCGGTCGATATCGTCGATGCTCTTTTAATCGCGCAATATTATGTGGATCTTAACCCCGCACAGTTCAATCCGGGCCAGGCAGATGTCAATTGTGATTCCCGGATTGATATTGTTGATGCTCTTCTGATTGCACAGTATTATGTTTCTTTAATTTCGCAATTCCCATGTCAGACTACTACAACGGCGCCCACACCAACTCCCTTTTCCGGGACAACAAATGTCCCGACCCCCCCGAATCTTTCTTATTCCGTAAATAAGAATATCAAAATCAATTCCATCGGCTTTCCACCTGACAGGGAGAAAGTCGCATCAATTTCCGCCGGTTCGGGCAGTTTCTCTGTTAAACGGTATTCCGATGATTCCGTCGTTTTTACAGGTTCTGCTTCAAGACAGATCGGCGGTGTGTATCAGGCGGATTTTTCTTCATTAACGGAAGAAGGTATTTTTTACCTTGATGTGGCGGGTGTGGGAAAATCAGCCCCCTTCGAGATCGGCAATAATGTTTTTGATTTTCCCTTTTATACTGTAGTCCGGGGTATGTATCTCTGGCGCTGCGGAACATCAGTCTCGGGCACACATTACGGTGTTACGTTTTCTCACGCGGCCTGTCATACAAATGACGGGTACGATGATTATATCACCGGCAGCCATTCCAGGAGAGACGGTACGGGTGGCTGGCATGATGCCGGGGATTACGGAAAATATATCGTGAATACCGGTGTGACACTCGGATTGATGTTTAAAGCCTGGGAAAACTTTCAATCGAAATTGGAAAATGTGAATCTCAATATACCCGAAAGCGGGGGGTCTCTTCCCGATTATCTTGATGAAATCAAATTTGAAATGGATTGGGTTCTGAAGATGCAGTATGCCGATGGTACGGGCAGAGTTTCCCATAAACTCACACGTACTAATTTTTCCGGTTTTGTAAAACCTGAAAATGATACGGACAACCGATTTTTCGTACCCTGGGGAAGCGCCGCCACCGCGGATTTCGTTGCCATGTGCGCCATGGCCGCGAGAATTTTCCAACCATATAACCCCTCATATGCTCAAGTCTGTCTGAATGCCGCGGTTAAAAGCTATGATTTTTTAGCCGCCAATACATCATATCATGCCGCAGATCAAAGCGGTTTTTCCACGGGAGGATATGAGAGCACCAAATTTCAGGATAGAGATGACCGGCTTTGGGCGGCGGCTGAAATGTGGGAAACCACCGGTGAATCGCGATATCTTACCGATTTTGAGAACCGGGCAAACAGTTTTAATCCGAAAATCGATACTGATTTTGATTGGGATAACACAAAAAATCTGGGGATGATTACCTATCTTATGTCACACCGTTCAGGCAGAAATTCATCCCTGGTGAATCAGATACAAAACGCTGTTATTTCCGAGGCAGATGGAATGGTCTCCACAAGTAATTCCGACGCATACGGAAGGCCCCTGGGGGATTCCTATTACTGGGGTTGTAATGGCGGGGTTGCACGGCAGACCTTGATTCTCCAGACCGCTTATACTCTTACTTCCAATTCTGATTATCTCGATACCGCGATGAATGCGGTAAGTCATCTTTTCGGACGGAATACCTACTGCCGCTCTTATGTGACAGGCCTGGGATTTGATCCGCCGATGTATCCCCATGACAGACGGAGTGGGTCCGACGGAATAGCTGATCCCTGGCCGGGCTATCTTGTGGGCGGCGGCCACTCGGAAACAGGGTGGGTAGACAACCAGGATAATTATGAAACAAATGAAATCGCTATTAACTGGAATGGTGCTTTTATTTATGCTTTGGCTGGATTTTTACCATAACAGTTAATGGGTGTTATTCATTATTTGGATAACGCGATGGAGTTAAAAAAAACCGCGAACCCCTTTTAAGGGAGTTTGCGGTTTTTTTTTTTGTTCAAAATGAAGCGGATGGGGTTCTTGCACTATTTAATTGACAAGAGAGAACTTACAGGATACTCTATAATATAAAAATGTAATGAACAGACAAACTGTCAATGATCTTGAACGGAATGTTGTTGTGAAGAAAAAGTGTGTACAATATTTTTTAATAATCTTTTCTCTGCCCTTACTTTCAATAATCTGTTTATGCTGTAGGAAACCGTACGGCATAAGATTTGATAGGGAAATATATGATTTTGGTACGGTGATTGAGGGAGAAGATGTAAGCTATGCCTTTGTATTTACGAATACGGGGACCCACGATGTCACACTCACCCGTGTTCAACCGGCGTGTGTGTGTACTCTCGTTACGGATTGGGATAAAACAGTCGCACCGGGGAAAAAAGGGAAGATTCTTGTTGTTTTTAAAACCCCCAGTATAAACGGTGAGGTGACAAAAGTAATTTTTGTTACTACCGATATTCCGGAACAGAACTCAATACAGCTTACATTAAAAGGGAATGTTCTTATACCTGTAGAAATCGTACCCCGGAATACATGGTTGGGAGATGTTGATAATCATACAAAGCAATTAAGCGGGAGTTTTAAAATCATAAATAATACGGATAAGCCATTAAAAATAACGGAAGTTATACCCCCGGATATTGATATAACATTTATCCTTACAACCATAGAAGAGAATGCAAGATACTCCCTGGATTATATCATATTTCCCCCGTTTAATGGTGAGGGAACCGTGGGTAATCTGTTTACGGTAAAAACAAATATAAAGGGGAACGAGTCTCTGTCGCTGAAATTTTTCTATTATAAAAAACCGCTTCTATAGTGTTTTGACCGGTATGTATTACATTAATCCTTATATAGTATGGATTATCTAAAATATATAAAATGGTCAAAACACTCAAGCTTTGACCATTTTTCTGATGAATATGGGAATTTTACAAACCAACAATATATTGAAAATGAACCGGTCAAAGCACGAGTATGTTGTAAGCAGGCACGGGAGAGTTTAAATAATAGAAAGGTGAGGAAATTATTGAGTCCGTGGAAGAATTGTTCCCTCCAAAGTCAGAATCACCTCGGGTTTATCCGGAATATTCGTTTTCATCTTAATTGCTTTCGTTACAGCTCCCCGGAAGCCTTCTGTTTCAATCTTTCCGTAAATTTTCCCACGTTTTCCGGGTTTCACAATTTTATCGTAGTATTTTACCACGACGCATGAACAGGAAACATTCAGTTCGGTAATACGAAGGGGTGCTGTTCCCGTATTGCTAAAAAAAAAGGTAAATACAACCTCTTTCCCCTCTCGTATCCTGCCGAATTTATATTTTTCTCCGTCCACATAAATTGACGGCTTTTTATTACTAAAACAACCGGAAACAAAGAGAAGGGGAAGTAACATCAATAGACCAAAGGTGATTATTTGTTTATTCATCTTTCTTTCCTTCAATGGATCAGGCTTTTTCCTCCAATTGATAGACTTCCTTTAAAAATTCCACAGCTTTATTAAGCTTGTTCAAAGAGGTCCTCCAGGATGTTATCACTTCATGATTTTCTCTGCCGCCGACACTCTTCATATTTGAAATCGTATCAAACTTACCCCCCACTTGTCCGTAAAGTACTCCGTCAAGGATATTTATCATCATTGTATAATTGGCGATCGTTTCCTCTATGATGTTTTTCGCTTTTCCGTTTATTTCCTTAAAAATTAAAGAGGCTTTCCGTTTTATCGGCTGAGTTTTTATCATTTCATTTTTTGCCGCTTCAATTTCAATACCGAGATCACCTTCCGGAGAAACAGATTTATCCAGGGAGTGGATTTTGTTATACGAAGTTGTCATTCCATTGTATGTGTCGGTAAAACTGGTTCTATTTTCTTTTTTATAGAAATTTCCGTTAATAAAAAGAGTTTTTAATGCCTTATTCATTCTGGGCATAAAAATCATTTCATAGAAATTTTTTATAAAAAGAAGGCTCAGGTAATATTTCAAGGTGTAAGGACTATATGCAATCTCCGGTTTATAATATTCAAGTTTTCTAAAATCCTCCATTCCGAGAAAAGAGAGGGTCTGGCTGATAAATACCTTTATTTTCTTTTCTTTATAGAAGGATTTGAAAATTTTATCAAATTGTTTTTCCCAGAATGTTTTAAAGAGAACAAACCAGTCTTCTCCGCCCTTTAATAATTCCGGCTCATAATTATAATTTTGTAAAATACACTTGAGAATATCCGGTAATGGGACTTTTTTATTGAACCTTCTCATGGCAGAAAAAGCCTCATCCGCTTCTCCCAGGTACTGGTCCAGTTTTGATGTCAAATTGAAATGGGGATCACCGATTTTGTCGTAATTGGAAAAAAGAAAAACTGCTTTCAGGGCGTGTAAAGGCGGGGGAAAATGAGCACTCTGAATAAGATCGCATAAACGCATCAATTTATTTTTTGCGATACTGAAGCTTAATGATCCCTTGCCGCCGAATTGATTCTTCCGGTAAAGTGAAGTTAATTCATCAAAATCGAAACTGCTCAACTGATAAAACCGTGTGAGTGCAAATACATATTGAGATATTTTTCTCCGGTCTTCCCTGGTAATATCTTCGATTATTTTATTGAACCGCTTCTCCATTTCATTACGAATGTCCGCAACTTCCGCAAAATTGCCGGAATCATAGAGTGAATATGGCTCGGTCTCATCAATTATTCGTTGTTGTATAATCTCCAGTTCCAGGCTGATTAAAAATGCCAAAAAATTGCTTCTATCCGTACCAAGGGCTATTTTAAGAGATTCCTTTAACGGTGAGAGTTGCAGGTTAAGATTTTCAAGTTCCGCTAACAATCCTCTCAGAATTTGTTTTCTTGAAAAATTTATGAGTCCCGGATATTTCGATCTTATTTTCGATGCTAATTTATTAAGGAGGTGTTGTTCGACAAGGACGCCCTTTCCCTTGCCGGTAAAGAGTGCGATAATGAAAATGATGATTCTTCGCAGTAAATTGAGATTTTGATACTGCTTTTCAAAATTAATTTCTTCACCGGGTTCTTCCCTCTCTTCATGAAGTGGTTCTTCGGAAACACCTTTTTGCCCGCGAATTTTATGAAGCAGATCATGTCTTTCCTTCGAACTTAAATCGAGTACTAATTTATCAAATACTGATTGTGTGTCCATTTCTCTTTGTAGTTTAAATTTTTAATCCGATGTGGTCAATGATGTTTTTCACCGGATTTATGTTTTGCCCCCTGTTAGCATTGATAATTTAAAAGTAAATTCTTTATATTATGGCTGTTCCTTTCTGTCAAAGGAGGTTTCAATTTTTCTTTCTTCTTCGTATCGAAGTAATGCAAGCCGGACAAGCTCGGAAATAAGTTGAGTATAGGATATGTCGGTTAATTCCCATAATTGAGGATACATACTTATTGGTGTGAATCCCGGAATAGTATTTATCTCATTTATAATTATTTCATTGTTTTCTTTAAGAAAAAAATCAACACGGGCCATTCCTTCGCAGCACAGCACCTTGAAAGTACGGATAGCATATTCCTTAATTTTTTCTATTAACCCCGGAGAAAGTTTTGCCGGGAGCTCCAGGGTAACTCCATCCGAATCAATATATTTTGCTTTATATGTGTAAAACATATCATTAAGAATTATTTCTCCCGGGACAGAGGCGATGGGGTCATTGTTTCCTAACACCGAGCATTCAATCTCGCGGCCGAAAATCATTTCTTCGATAATAATTTTCGTATCATACGTAAAAGCTTCTCTCACCGCCTCTTTAAATTCTTGGGCATTTGTGACTTTATTTACACCCACAGATGAACCGCAATTTACCGGTTTTATAAAAAAAACAGACCCGAGAATTCCCGCGGCTTTTTCATACGTAAGGGAATCTATTTCCGATTTATGAAGGCAAAGAAATCGTGCGATAGGGATATTACTCTCTTTTAAAAGGCGTTTCATCACATCTTTATCCATACCGATCGCCGATCCTGTCACCCCGGCCCCGACAAATGGCAGATTCATCAATTTAAGCAGGCCTTGTATCGTACCATCCTCTCCAAATGTTCCATGAAGAATCGGAAATACCACATCCAGGGGTATTGTTTCAGCCGGATTATCTTCCAGACGGATATTCATCCCATCATCTCCCCCGGGGCGCAAGAAGAGAATGTTACCAAGATTTTTGATATCAATGGAATCCGGCTCCCCGGTATGCGTTTCGAAGAGGTCGGGAGGACACAGATGCCATATTCCCGTTTTATCAATCCCGATTAAGGTAATAGTGTGACGTGATGTGTCAACGGCTTCCACAATGTTTTTTGCAGATCGTAACGAGATTTCATGCTCTGCGGATTTCCCGCCGAATAATATACCTAAATTGATTTTTTTAATCATTAATTCATATGCTCCTCTTCTTCATCATAAGAATAGATAGTATCTTTTTTGGATAATTATGGCAAGCAAGTTTTCCCCCGGGGAAAAGTATCTTAATTCTTATTTTTTATGTATTCTTTTTTAAAAAATTCTTGACACAAAAATAAAATCCGGCTATATTACATTATATGTCACGTTACTGTTTTTTATTGAAAGTTGTTGTCCTCGTAGTCGTCGTCGTTGGAGAGTATCAATGATACCCTGGAGGTAGAAAACAGCAACCTGATTGGTTTTAAAGCCGTTCTCCTTCCGGGGAACGGCTTGTTTTTTATACAGGGGTTTTTACTGTCAATCATGAGATTGCAGGGTGAGTATTGAGTAAGGTAAATCGGTTTTGCATATGAAAAAAATATGAGAAACTGTCTGGCACAAAATTGGGAGTATATTAGAAAGGAGGATTTAATGAAAAAATCCGGATCAAAGTTATTTGTAGAAGCACTAAAAAAAGAAGGAGTTGAGGTTCTTTTTGGGTATCCAGGAGGTTCAGTGATTCCGATTTTTGATGAGCTTTATTTAGAGCCTTCCATCCATTTGGTGTTGACCCGGCATGAACAGGCTGCTGTACATGCTGCGGATGGATATGCACGGTCAACAGGAAAAACAGGTGTTTGTATTGTTACCAGCGGGCCCGGGGCAACGAACACGATAACAGGCCTGGCAACGGCGAATTTTGATTCAGTCCCTATTGTTCTTTTTACAGGACAGGTAACACGCCCAATGATCGGGAATGATGCTTTTCAGGAAGCTGATATGGTAGGGATTTCCAGACCTGTCACAAAACATAATTACCTCGTCAATGACAGGGCGCATTTAGGCAAGATAATTAAAGAGGCATTTTATATCGCGAGTACCGGAAGACCCGGGCCTGTTGTGATTGATCTTCCGAAAGATGTGGTTCAGGAAAGTCTTGATGATGAATACCCTGAAACAGTATCAATCAGAGGATATAATCCCGTGACTGTCGGACATTCGGGACAGATTAAAAGGGTCGCGTCCGCGATAAAAAAGTCTAAAAAACCGATTTTTTATATCGGCGGGGGTATGATTATTGCCGGGGCATCGGATATATTCAGAAGTATCCTTGAAAAAACAAAGATACCAACTATTTCTTCTCTCATGGGTATCGGCACAATCCCTTCGGATCATCCGCTTTATCTTGGAATGGTCGGGATGCATGGAACATATGTATCAAATATGGCTGTAACAGAGTGCGATCTTATTGTCGGATTGGGTACACGTTTTGACGACAGGGTTACCGGTAAATTATCAGAATTTGCGCCCCACGCTGAAATTATTCATATTGATATTGATCCCGGGGCTATAGCACGAAATGTACCGGTTAAAATTCCAATCGTGGGAGATGTGAAACAGATCCTTGAGGAATTATACCCGTTAGTTGAAGCTCCTGAAATAAATGAATGGAGAACTAAAATTGTTAAAATGAAAAAAGAGTATCCCCTTCCTCCGGGTGAGGAAACGGAAAATCCCGCTCCGCAGCAGATTGTAAAAGTAATTAGTGACGTTTTTCCGGATGCGATTATTACCACGGAAGTCGGACAGAATCAAATGTTCGGTGCTCTTTATTATAATTATACAAAACCCAGAAGCTTCATCACTTCGGGGGGACTCGGGACGATGGGATATGGTTTTCCCGCGGCAATCGGTGCCCAGCTAGGCAACCCGGATAAAAAGGTTATTGATATTGCAGGGGATGGTTCGATACAGATGAATATTCAGGAACTTGCAACTGCCGTACAGGAGGGTCTCCCTGTTATTGTTGCCATTTTGAACAATGGGTATCTCGGGATGGTGAGGCAATGGCAGCAGATTTTTAAAGACTCCAGATATGCCGCAACCTGTCTGATGCGCAAACCAAGCTGCCCTCTTCAATGTAAAGGAAAATCCGGGGAATGGTGTCACCTGTATACAGTTGATTTTGTAAAATTGGCGGAAGCCTATGGTGCGATCGGAATGAGGATAGAAAAACTGAAGGATGTAGAACCCGCACTCAAGGAAGCCGGGAAATCTAAGAATGTTCCTGTCTTTATTGATTTTATTATTCAGAGGGAATCGAATGTTTTTCCGATGGTTCCGCCGGGGGTAGGAATAAATAAAATGATATTAAAGGAAGGAGAGTGGTAAAATGGTACATACGATTTCATTACTTGTTGAGAATCATCAAGGGGTGCTTGCCCGGATAGCCGGCTTGTTTTCAGGGAGAGGTTATAATCTGGAGAGCCTTACTGTCGGAGTGACGACAGATCCGTCAATTTCCAGGATAACCCTGGTTTGTGCCGGTGATGATGCGACGATGGAACAGATAAAGAAGCAATTGAACAGGATAATCGATATTATTAAGGTCGTTGATATGACTTTTTGTTCTTCTGTAGATCGTGAGCTGGCCCTTATCAAAATCAATGTAAAACCGAATCAGAGGGGAGAAATTTTCCAAATTGCAGATGTATTTCGTGCAAAGGTGATGGATGTAGGACAAACCTCGATTATCCTGGAGATTACAGGGACCAGTGATAAAATAGATGATTTTGTCGCTCTTCTTTCACCATATTCAATCATTGAAATTGCGAGAAGCGGTATAGTTTCTATGGAAAGAGGGAAAAAGCTTAAAAAGTAGAACTAAAAATTGCTTGATTATTCTCCAAATCTCGGTATAAAATGAAATAATTTTTGAAGTTACAAGCGAGGAAGGAGGATCAAAGGGAATTATGCAAATAAAAAAAATTATTTTATATTTCGTTATTCTTGTAGTTTTATATGGCATATTCGGATGTTCCGAGGAAAAGAAAGCGGAAATTCCTGCTTTTGTTGTTGTTGATTTTATTCCTGACAGGATAAAGAAAGATATCTTTGAAAAAGATATCTTAAAACATAAAACAATAGTGAGAAATAGTAAGAAAGAACTCGATACACTGGAAAAACTTTACATATTGAATCGTGAGGATGGTGAATATGTCATTCTCCCGGAGCAGAAGACGACCAATGAAAAGAAACTTCTCGAGATATTCAGATCAATTGACTATGCTCCGCTTTTTTCCGATACGAAAGCGGAAAATCTTATCAGCCTGATCCCCGAATGGACGGAGATTACCTGTATTATACCGCAAGAAAAACCAAAGAATGTAAAGGTACGGGACGGGGAAGGAAAAGAGAAAATCGAGGAGTGGTATAAAGTCGAAGCCGGCGGAGACATAGGATGGATGTTATCCGATTACCTCTTATTTAAGAGTTTTAAAGAAACAGAAGCAGTGGTGATTAAAGAATTCAGATTTCTCTCGGTTCCGATTATTTCCAACAGAAATATAGTACGGACATGCAACCGGGGATTTAATGTTACCCTTACCGGATACGAATATGATGAACGGTTGTATGGCACTACCCTGGTTCATATGAAATTATATGATAATTACGGATGGGGAGTTCTTGATAATATACTTGCAGATGCACATATCGGTGTAATTTTACCGAATGAAGTAACATTATATAATGCGCCCGAGGATATTAAGGCAAATGCCGTGAATAATCTTATGTATATGAAAATGGAAATTGTACCCATTCTGGATCTTTTGGATAATGATTGGTATAAAGTCATTTATGAAGAAAAAAATAAGGCATATTATATAAAAGATGGGAATGAAAAAATATCCTCCAAGAAGGATGATATAACCTTTGCAAGTTGGGTAAGAGAAGATTACTTCGAAGGTATGGATATTATTGAATCAATTTTTAAAGCGAAAAATGATGATCCCATTCAGGGTGTGGCCGGATTGCCGGACAAAAATGCCAAAATGAAAAGATTAGAGGAAATTTATTTGTATATAGAGGAGAAGAAAAACGATTATCCTGATTCGGTTTTCTCAGGAATCGGCCCTTATTCTTTACGTGAATTTCTTCAGAATCTATTAATAGCAAAAGAGGATATCGGCCGTACAATTTCTCCCGTTAAAGTCGATGATCAACAGGAGGATGAACCGGAAGATATGGAATCTGAAATCGAAGAAGATGAAGATTCCGAAGGATTATAAAATTTCCTATAGTATTTAAAATATATAAGCGGGAGAGCCCCTGGTTTTCCCGCTTTTTTATTTTCTAACGGGAGTCTTTTACTTTACTATCAGCACTTTCCGTATTTCTTCAATTCCCGGGGCAACAATTTTAATAAAGTAGATCCCCCGTGCGACTATCCGGGCTCCCCTGTTTCTTCCATTCCAGTCTATTGAATATTCTCCTTTGCTTTGTCTTCCTTTATAGAGAATATCGATAATATCGCCGGCTAAATCAAAAACAGTAATAGTCACCTTGCCGGCTTTAGGAAGAATGTAATGAAGATGTGTTCTCTCGCCTCTTGTAGGATTTATGACATTATTCAGAATAGTCACATTTGATTTCTGACTGATAATATCGTGAATACGGAAAGCCCAGGGGCAGATGGTGCGGTACCATTGAGCGGAATCAGGATTGCTCACCCGGGCACAGTAAAGCTGAATTAAAGGAATCTCTAAAAGAAACTCGACACGGGCATCATTTTTTATTTCACTATCATCATGAGGAATAATAAAGTTTCGCAATTGGTCACTGACTATATTCTCAGGAAGTACACTCAGCTCTCTCGCTGATTCATTCCCAATGGGAACGATGCCATTATATTCCGAGGTGTCAAAGGGAGGGAGCCATAGATTGTTGTTAAGGGAATTCTCCGGCACATTTATATCAAAATAAAGACTGATATCTATTCCCGCTCCCGGGAGGTCATCATGGATTCGCGTTTGAAGAGTGATATTCTGATCCTGGAGCCACTCGGTATCATCAAAGAGGCTGATATATCCGATCCCGTCATTGTCCGGAACACTGACTGTTTCATCCTGTGCCCAGATTGGTTCAATAATTCCGTAGTGTGTGAGTCCGAGGCCTATATCAGTAACACGATGGCTCTGGGAGACGAGAGCAAGGCCTGCTTTATCTTCCAGGACTGTTGTCGTTATAAACGCCTCATTAACTATCTCATCCGCCGTTACATTGGCAGAAAGCAGAAGAAGCACTTCCTTCGTACCGGAACCTTGTGTCGTAATTCTGTTTATTTCTGAGATTGATGCACTGCCCGAGTATCCGGGAAAGTCGAGAACCGTTATCTCACCGCCTCCCGGGGAATGTATCGGTTCGGAGAAACAAACAAAAATTTCATCTTTATCTGCTATGGAGAGGGTATATCCGATAAGGGGAATCGCGCGGTCATCCGCGATTTCTCCACCGTCTGCTTCCGGTATGGAAGACACAATCCGGGTTTCCGTCAGGTTATCCATCAAACTGTGATTCGTACTCTCTATCCACCACACCGGGGTTGCGCCGGTATCAAGTTCTGATTTTTCAACGATTCGAATATAGAATATATCATCATATTCGTCGACCGGATTATCACCGGTTGTAAACGGATTATCAGTGAGTTCATATCCCGGAATTCTTATTATGAGGTTGGTGAAATTATCATTCAGGCTCAGATTATTCATCACCTCCACCCCGATCCTGTCTATTTTCCCGTTACTATCCGTATCTTCGGTCCAGCTCTCTTCTACAAAAGCATACCGCACCCAGTTGACACAATTCAGGATCAATACAAAGTCGGGAACGATAATCGGTTCGGGATTTGCAAAGCTGTCTTCCACGATGACATGCTGAATATTAATCGTACATCCTACTCTGGCGTCCATAATCCAGCGATTATTATCTTCGATATCTATTGTTTCCAGGAGCCTGATTTCATTACCTTCCGTACCATGAATAAAGAATGTTCCCCCGGGCACAATTGTTTGTCTCTGGTTGGTTACAAACCTGATAATCTTGCCGGGAGTGTTACAGGTAAAATTAAAGAATTCATTATCTCCTGTTACTGCGGATTCAATTGTATTATTAATGAAGAGTACCTCTCCGTTTGAATGAGAAAATGTACTCGTCATACTGTCATGAGAAAAATTTCGTTCAATCGAAAGTGTATGTCCCCCAAGGCTGAAGGTTCCCCCGGTAATCTCCAGATCCAGGGTTACCTGAGTCGTCCCGGTAAGTGAAAAAGTCCCGCTACCCAGGATGTTAAGGATATAGTAATCATCAACCCCTCCGTACTGCTGGATAGTACCCCCGGCTGCACCACGGTAGGCGACTACTCCGGAGTCGTTATCCGGCGGCGCGCTTTCACCCCCGGCTCCGGTTCTGTACAGGATCCCGTTATTTGCGAAGTTTGCAGCAGAAAGATTCAGAGAATTTCCATTGATATCAAGGAAGGTGTTAAGATCAATAGTGAGGGAATCACAGGTCAGATTATCCAGGAGTCTTATTTCCGTGTTGTCAGTGGTTATGTGAATTGAACCGGGATTCTGAGTATCCGAGGTAATCTCCTGAAGACCCCCGCCGGTAAGAAATAAAGTCCCGCTCCCGGCATTAAATGTACCCCCCGTGAGATTAATGTTTCCATATGCATTTATATTCCCACTGCCGGTGGCGTTGATGATTCCGTCGCACAGAAGCTGATTCATCAGATTCAGCTGGATCCCGTTATTTGAAAAATCGAGAGTTCCGTGTATTGTGGCAGTCCCGGTGACCAGGAGGTCCTGATTTGTCATATCGAATAGTGTTGTATCAGTTACCAGCAAGGAACCGGCAAGAGAGAGATCATGATTGATGATGCCGACTGTTCCTCCGGGAGCATTCACCTCAAGATGACCGATCTGTGGAACCGCGTCTATTGTCCCCGGATTTCCCGATAGGATGAGGGTGTTGTCGGTTAATGGGGCGGAAAACAGACCGTCGATAATAACATCGCCATGTGCCTGAATAGAATTGTCTCCTGAATTAGTATACGTCGCCGTAGAAGAGAAATTACCGCAGATGATCGAACCATTATTATTTATAGTGTCTCCATTCGATAAAGCACCTGTTCCGGTATCAAGTATCGCATTATCATGAAGAGTGAGGCTCCCGTTTGTTATCGTGATAGTATTATCGGCTGTTGTAAGTACTTGAGCTGCATTGATCGTAAATAATGCATTATTTCCATTTATAAAGATATTATTGTCAAAGTGACATGGTGCATCTATAAAAATTTCTTCATCAGCCCCGAGATTTATTTCCGGTTCATATGAAGCGAGCATCCCGAGATTTATTCTATTCCCATTATAATTAATATCATTTCCTGTAAAATCGAAGGTACCTCCGGGGGTTGAATAGAGATACAACATATTGATATCATTAAGAATCCGGAAACTTCCGGAATTATTTACCATGCAGCCATCATTGATTGTGAGAGTAACGCTTTCCGATGAGCCACTCAAAGAAAAAATTGCATTCGTCCCAATGGTGAGTGTATCCATTGTGGCGTCTTGATACATAGTGACGTTATTGTTTACTGTTGGTTCGAGTGTCACCGGTCCCAAATATTGGTTAAAAGGATATAAGTTTTTTGTGTTAGCACCTTGAAATAAAAAGATCCCTGTTGTCGGTATTCCCCTCATGAAATTCCCATTTACGAAAGAGACGTTCCCCCGGGCATTAAGGGTTTCGTCCTGATCTGCATCAAGGGTTCCCTGGCAAATAAGAGTGCCTCGTGTGGTGAGATCATGTGCATCGAGATCTAAAGTTGCATTCGCCTCGATCGTAACTGTCCCCGCGCAATCAAGGTCGTTATTTGCAATAGTGATTGTTCCTGCAACTGAGGTGGGAAGGCGAAGATTACCGATTTGATATGCTGCATCAAGGGTTGTCCCGCTCCTGAGCATAGTAAGGGTATTATTTGCCGGTGTACCCTGGAAAGTCCCCGAGAGAGAAACGTTTCCGTTTGCTTCTATTGTATTGATCCCGGGATTATCGAAGGTTCCGGTGAAAGTTACATCATAACACACTATATTTCCCTGGCTGGAGATTGTCCCGGCACAGGAAAGATCCCCGGTTCCGATATTTAAAGTTGAACCTGCCTGAAGAGTTACTGTCCCGTTTATAACTGTTATATCATCGTCGGTGGTGGCGGCGATCTGTCCCGCACTCACGGTAAATTCCGCGGTAGGATCGTTCAGGGTGATCTGGTTGTTAAAGGTGCTCGATGCATCAATAATAATGCCTTCCTGAGCTCCGAGGATGACACCGGGATCGTATGTGTTCAGACCCCCGAGATGGAGATCGTTCCCGTTAAAATCGATCCCGTTTCCTGTGTAAGAAAAGGTGCCGGGTCCGGAGGATCTGATGGTGGCGTTATTCATACCTCCTCCTGTAATTCCAAGAGTGCCGGAATTATTGATGTTTCCTCCATCATTTATCGTAAGTCCTACTGACTGAATCGCCCTGTTTATTTCCACCCGGGCGTTACCACCTTGGATTGCAAGTGTATCCATGGTGGTATCTGTTTGAATTATTGTCACATTGTTAAGGGTGTTTGCTATAGTTACCCTTCCGAAATCCTGTCCGTTTCCGTAAAAGTTTTTCGTTGTCCCGCCTTCAAAGGTGAAGATTCCGCTTCCTTTTTGAAAACTTCCATTTGTAAAATCAACATTTCCCCGTGCCGTAATAGTTCCGGCAGCCGGGGTAATTGTTCCCTCACAGGTGAGATTACCGTTTACAACCAGATTATTGTTCCCGGTTATGAGTTCCGTATTAAGGGAGAGAGTTAAGGTCGTGCAGATGAGACCGGCTGATAGTGTGACCACCGTATTATCCGTGTTAATTTCCACGGCTCCGAGGTTATCTGCCGGGGGGAAAATGGTTTGTCCGGTGCCTCCCATCAAGTGAAAGATTCCGGCCCCGTTTTGATAGCTGCCCCCGTTAAAATTCACATTTGCACCTGCATTGATACTGCCATCCAGGGTTGCATTCAAGTCTCCGGCGCAGGTAAGGTTTCCTGCCAGGGATAGAATTTGTGAGTCGATATTGAAACTCGTGTCTGCCGCGATTGTCAGGTATCCTGCAAGGGTCAGATCGTTCGCAGTTATGCTGATAGTACCTCCGGCTCCTGAAACATCGGCGATGAGGTTATCTATTGTATATCCGGCATTTATTGCCGTTCCATTCCCCGTCATAGTTATAACGTTGTTATGTGCAGGTATTCCGGTGAATGAACCGGACAGAATCACGTTCCCGCCTGCGGTAATCGTGTTATCTCCCGTATTATTAAAAATTCCGGTAGAGGAAAATCCGTTACAGGAAAAGGCACCGTTATTATTGATTGTCCCGGTACTCGATATATTCCCGGTGCCGGTTGTTATCGTTGCATTATCATTGAGGGATAATGTACCCCCTGTCACCGTTACTGTGTCATTCGATGTGGTGATGGAACAGTTGGTATCTATGGTACATGCCGCGTTTGCTCCTGCAAGGGTAAACAGGTCCGTTCCGGCGTTATCCTGTAAGGTGACTCCATTCCCGGGTGTATTTGCAATGGTCACATTACCCAGATCCTGATTATTCGCAAGAAGAATTTTCCCGCTTCCCCCGTCAAAATAAAATATTCCGGTTCCTTTTGTAAATGAGCCGGTTCCGCTAAACGTGACATCTCCTTGTGCCCTGATATTTGCAGCTCCCGTTGCACTAAGGGTCCCCGCGGAGACTGAAAGTATATGTGCGATGGTGAGTTCCGATCCGGGTACAATGGTAAATATTCCCGGACCCCCTATTTCAAGGTTATTATAATCATTTCCGGGACTACCGGCATAATCCTGGATTTGTCCACCTGCAGCACCCTGATAAATAACAGTTCCTGAATTTATATCTGTGGGTGCGGTTTCATTGCCGGTCCTGTAAAGAATCCCGGAACCAATAATATCAAATAGATTGGAAACCGTAAGATCGTTTCCGTTCAGACGTAAAGATCCCGTATCATTAATAGTACAATTATAAAATGTTTCGGCGCTTTGAAGGGTACTTGTTCCGTTAAAATAGATTGTGCCGTTTCGCGGTTCAAATGTTCCGGTACTATTCCAATCTCCGGCAATGGTGACCGGATAATTATCCGGTGATACGTCGAAGGTGCCCGCGGTAATGACGATGTTCCCATTGATATTAATCGCGTCTCCCAGAGTTGCTGTTGCCCCTGTTTTATTTATAGTTATATTATTAAAGCTTTGCCCATGGGAAGTAATATAACTATCGGAAGTACCATTGAATACAACAGTACCGCTGCCCGGTGAAAAGGTCCGGATATCCCAGTCTCCTCCGATGGTTATAGTGCCGCCCCCGGTGCTGTCTATTGCTCCTGTTCCGACTACATCGCCGCCGATCGTCACATTATAGCCGTTGGTTATGAGATTTCCGTTATTGCTTACACTCCCGGATATCGTAAAGTTATCGCTTCCCAAGGTTAATGTGGCTCCGGTATCTATAGTAAGATTGTTTATTGTTTCATGAGCGTTCGTTATTGTTGGCATAAAGTTTGGCGTCACATCTGGTATAATGACATTATCCGTATCTACATTGGGCATTTCATCATTTACCCAGTTTGTAATTTCATTCCAGACAGTACTTGTAGAACCATCCCATACATATGTCGGGGTAGATGAAAGAATCCTGATAAATTTATTATCTGTCACATTATAGGTGGCACCATTATCAAAAGATGCTTCCAGATAACCGGATGAGACCGAGTTTACCCCTGTTAAGGCAAGTCCGGAAATTTCGATGGTATCGGTAATGTTAAAAGCACCTGTGACCTGGAAAAAAGCGATTGTATTCCCTGCTTCATATTGAACCGGATCCACAGCTCCCGCGCCGGAGACTGTCGGTATCACTGCAATGGGATTAAAAACCGCGTTTATGCTCTCCGGGATTTTAATTCTTATATCTCCGGCACTCGTGATGTCAACAGTACCTGAATCGGTAATGGTAATATCCTGGAGGGCCGAGGGATTTCCTTCGGTAAAGGTGAGATTAAAAGCAGATGAAATTACCGGGAGGAGATTGTCTACAAAAAGAATATCAACTGATTCATTCGCCGATAGTTCGGGGAGAATTGCTTCGTTTCCATCATTTCCTTCGTCTACATCTCCATTTGTCCAGACCCGTATCGTGACTAATTCGGTGCCCGGGTTGTTTTTTATTACCCTCACTGTCCCAAGTCCGGTGCTGTCCGTCGTTACATATGTCGCTCCTGTTTCCGGGATTGGTGTTCCGTTTCGATTATTAATAACTGCTGTTCCGAGGATTTCCACGTATATCATTCTTGAATAGGGGAGGGGATTCCCGCTTGAATCAACTACCTGGAGTGTGATGGTTTCCGAGTCTGTTCCCCCTGTAATAGCTGTTCTATCGGCAGCATTTACCGCTATATGGTCTGCAGTAGCGAGGGTAAATTCATCTGCGTAAGCTCTGTAAATTTCGTTTGAAACCGAATTCGTAAACCAGAACTCCGCGGTATTGAGCATGATCGGACCTGCGTTTCCTTCGGTTATTGTGAGTCTCCAGGTCCCGTTACGGTAATCGGTGGTGGGATTTATTGTGATCGGTCGTGTTGCCGTTACATTATCCCCGGAGGAAGGGACCGCTTCAAAAATAGTCCGGTTTACCGCGTATGCAACAGAACTTTCCTGACCATCCATATCAAAACTATTAAATTCAATATCATCTGTTGCATTATCCGGAACAAAAGGATACATATTCCAGAGAGTAACAGGGGGATTATTGTTTAAACAGATCATCCAGCTGTATGAAAACGCCCGTACTCCGGAAACTCCTGTGGGATTCTTTCCCAACCCATTGTCCAGGGAAACATTAAGCTTATACCCATTTATAAAAATGTTACCCGCGTCCAATGCACATTCTGCTGCTATCTTAAAATAATATTTATTCCCGATGTGTTCTCCCTGTTGAGGCAAAACACCGGGAAAATAAACCCAATCATCATTATTTTCCGGATTCTCTCCCTGAACAGCGACGAAGGTATTATTATAAATATATTCGGCAAGAATTGTTCCTTTCAGGTGGTTAACGGCAGGGACGGCATAGACATCCTGTTTTGAGGCGGCATCACTCAAGGTTCCGGGGCCTCCGACGAGGGTATATGTCGTATTTATATTAAAGTTGCCTTGATCCGGTGCGCTGTTGTTTCCTTCAGGATCTTTTATGGCAAAATAAAGGGGAACCGTTATTGTATCCGGCACTTCATAAAAAACGACATTCGTAAGGTCCCGTCCCCCTAAATTCACCCGTGAAATTACCTGAAAATAATTGTCAACACCACTGGGAATTTCACTTTGGGGGAAAATATAGCTGCTGCATATACATAAAATTAATGAATTAATGAAGAGTACTTTTTTAAACATATTATTTATAATATAGCGCACATTATAGAAAAATTACAGCTCTTTAGCCGAGATTCATTTTTTTATACTGTTTTTACGTCTCTATCGTGTTGATTTTTATGATCCGGGATAGTATCCTTTCCATAATATTTATTATTGAAGGCGGAGCGGAATGTTTGATCGGGGAATTTATGAATTCTAATTCAATGACAATACTCATAACAGGTTCGGCGAAGGGTTTGGGATTTAACCTGACGAAATTCTTTTTGGAAAAAGGTCATACTGTTCTCTCCCTTATAAAATCCGGGAATAAGAATCTTTCGGATTTACAACAAAAATATAAGAATCAGCATTTTATCTTTATCTGTGATGTGGGAAATGAACAAACTATAATTGATGCATATGAAATAATACGGGAAAAAATAACATCAATAGATATTCTCATCAATAATGCGGCTGTTCATCTTGAAAGCCATAGACCTGATCTTCCTGAAATCGATTTTTCCGTGTATATTCCGACTTTTACCGTGAATGCGCTTGGTCCATTAATGGTCGTAACCTCATTTTTACCGCTGGTACGCGCCGGTACGGGGAAATTAATTGTAAATATATCCTCCGAAGCAGGATCAATCGGTAATTCAACCAGAAAATCGGAGTTTTCATATTGTATGTCCAAAGCGGCATTAAACATGGCATCGAAAATACTACAGAACAGAGTGGCAAAAGAAGGAATAAAGGTCCTGGCAATCCATCCGGGATGGTTTTCTTCCGATATGGGGGGACCCCTCGCCCCGATATCTCCGCGGGCAGCGGCAGGTAATGTGGGAAGCATTATTTTAAAAAAATGGTCTTTAAAAGATCCGGTCTATATTGATGCGGATGGAAGGAAAATAGCATGGTAGGATTAAAAATACTTGTTGTCGGCGGTGATGATGAAGGATATCATGACTTTACGGTCATCGGGAAAGTTTTTTATTCTTTTTTAACCGGGGCCGGTTTTCACGTCGATCTCACCGGGGATTGTTCCTGTTTTCATCCGGAGCGTTTAAAGGAATATGATGTTGTTGTTTGTTATATGAGTCGAAAAGAGGTGCCTGAACACCTTGAGAAGGGATTACTGGGAAGTATTATCGGATCCCCCTGGGGAGCCACCGGAAAGCCGAAAGGTTTTATCGGGATTCATACCGGGGGTTATTCTTTCCCGGGATCTGCGGCATACCATAACATGGTCGGTGCCCGTTTTCTTGCTCATCCGGAAATGGGAGAAGAATTACTTATTAAGGTAACGGATCCTGATCATCCTGTTATGAAGGGTATTTCCTCTTTCACCATTGTGGATGAACTCTACCTTATGGAAGTATATCCTCCTTTTCATGTTCTTCTCTCGTGCCATTACCGCGGCTTTGAGCGGCCAATAGCCTGGGTAAAACCCTATGGCCTGGGGCGTGTTTTTTATACGAGTCTGGGTCATGGTCAGGAACAAGTCCGGAATGAGTCTTTTGTAAAAATGATTGTTAATGCAGTAAAATGGTCGGTGGAAACAGAGTGACAAAGCCTTAGTCTTTAAGGATATTCCTGAGGTCCGGTTTTAAACTGATAGTTATCTTCCCTGAAAATTGAAAGACACGCATCCACAACATCCGGATCATACCGGGTCCCTCTATAGTGTGATATTTCATTGATGGCAACATCAAGTCCGAGAGCCGCTCGATATGGTCTCATTGATGTGATCGCTTCGACGACATCGGCGACAATTAATATCCGTGCTTCAACGAGAATCTGGTCTTGCTTAAGATTATGAGGATACCCGGTTCCGTCGCACCGTTCGTGATGCTGAAGCACAATATTCGCGATAGGCCAGGGAAAATCAATTTTCTTTAAAATATTATATCCTGCCTCGGGATGATGTTTAATGAGATTAAATTCTATATCAAGGAGTTTACCCGGTTTATTCAGGATTTCCGCGGGAATAAATATTTTGCCGATATCATGAACAATCCCTCCCATCGTGACACCTTCTACCGTATCCGGTGAAAGCTTTAATTTCTCGGCAATTCTCCTGGAAAGATCCGCGACCCGGCGCTGATGTCCGGCGGTATACGGGTCCCTGATCTCTACGGCTATGGCGAGTGTCCTGATGACACCGCTCATGGTTGCGCGCAGTTTTGAGATCATTGCAATAAGCTCATTACGTTGTTCCTCTATATGAGAAATGAGATATGACCCATGAATGACATTACTGATAATTCTCCGTAAACTTCCGTAAATACTATTTAAATTACCTGTCATATCAAAAAGGACGTAACCCACATGATGTGCCGCGTAGTTAAGAGATTCTACTATCCACGAGAATCTTTCCTCATTCGGATAAAAATCATTTGGAAGTATCTGGGTTGAATTGAAAATCAATCCGTCTTCCGGCAGAGAGTAACGGGCATTATTGTGAAATGCCAGGACAAGACGGGATTTGTTTTTTTTCTTTTCTGCAGTCGTTTCATAAAAGGCCATATAAGCTGTCCTGATCCCAAGGATTACCAATTTATCATAAAGAATATCCAATATTTCCGGCATTGATAAATTTATATGAAGTTCATCCCGGAACACATTCATCATCCAGGTTTCCTTTTGAGATTGATAATTCTGGATTTGTATTGTGTGAATAATTTTATCTTTAAGAATATCTTCCGCCCGGTAATGTAATTCTCTGTAAAAAGGGAAGATTTTATTGGAAGCAGTATGCATGGAGAAGAGAGATTCGACGATATCCCGTAATAACATCGCATCTTTTTCTATATGAAATATCTCGTCTAAAAAAGATTTCCATATATTCAGAAAAAGATTAAGTTGATGTTTGCTCCCGGAATCTATGTAGTTCTTCACAAGTGCTTCTGTCAGATCGGTTTCATTCATCCACTCGGTATTGTAATAGATATTCGACACAATAAGAGCGATTCTATTGGTAATTTCTACCGACTTTACTGGAAGAAGGTGATTATTATCAATCTCATCCCGGATTGATTTGAGATAAAAATCCGGGGATGTAGAATTTTCAGACCGATTACAGCCGCAGGATTCCCGTATTATTATTACGGATGAAAGTTCTCTGTAAAGCGGGGTTTCTTTATTATCAAGAAGACTTAAAAGCATTTCCACCGCTGTCCACCCTTCTCTATGGAGCGGTTGCCGGACAGTTGAGAGGGGAGGTGATACGGTCGTGCTTTTTGTCACATCATCAAAGCCAATAACAGCTATTTGCCCGGGAACATCAATGCCCCGGATACTCAATTCATTCAGAGCGCCGATGGCCATTTCATCATTAGAAGCGACAATGACATCAACATTCTCGTTTAATTCATCTAAAATAGTGGTGACGGCTTTTTTCCCGGAGTCTCCTAAATAATCACCTTCAAAGATCAAATCGGGATTCACCGGGATTGAAAATTCCTCCAAAACATCACAAAAGCTTTTGTACCGGATACTTGCTTCGATTGAGCCTTGAAGTCCCTTGATAAATGCGAATTTTTTATAATCATGGACCTTGATGAGATGATACATCATCTCTTTCATGCCGGATGATGAATCGATGACAAGAGAATGAATATTTTTGTGAGAACGGCCGACACTGACAATCGGAAGGGGATGAAATTTCCGGGCGAAGGTGTTCAGCATCTCCTGATCAAGAAGGTGAGCGATTGAATCGGATAAAATAATCACTCCATCGATTCGTATGCCTGTCACCAAATCATAGATAATATTACGTTCCTGATCAAAATTAATCATACTTTCTACAATTCCTCCTTCAAAACAGAGGAGGTTTGCATCATGCCTTTGGGCGCAATCTGCTATGCCTTGTAAAATATTGAATTGATATTGGCTGTCCGAGTAATCTATAAGAAATCCAATTGTCCATCGATTATTTCTTTTCGTTATCATTTTCACCTTTGATTAGATTATAATGATTCGTTTTGTTTTTTCCCGCATTATTTTATAGTTACCGATAAAAAAATGTATTTGGAATGTAATTCCCGGGGTAACTATCATTACCCGGCACCGAACACTTCTATAAAAGAAACATTAAAAAGCGGCTGAAATATTTTTAATTCCGGAACATATTTCGTATGGGTTCCGATTGCCTGATTTTTTTGATTGTCATGTACCCTCCGTTTCCGTCTGATGTTTATGATCACCCTCACGTCTGCTCCCTTTTCGTCTGTCGAATCTTCTCCTGTCGGATTGTCTGCGGTCAAATTGACGTCGTATCTGTTTTCTTTTTTCTGTTCCTGATTCTTCATCCTTTGATTTATTTTTTTCCGATTCAAGGTATGCTTTAAATTCTTTTGTAAGAATATCCCTGTGTTTCCATACATAATGGCATATGTCTGCGCCATGCCCGATTGTATTGTTCCAGGATCCGTTTCTATCAAAATAATATTCTTTAAAGACCGTTCCGTGGAATGTCTGATCATAATCGCAGATTAAAGCCGTTAATTCCGGGGTTTTTGCCGCTGTAAAAACATCATGAAATATGCACCTCTTTACAGTATAATGTATCCGTTCATTACTGATGTAAACATCTTCTATTTCATTATACACACCGAAACCTTCGGTAATGAGTACCGATCTGTATCGTATCCACCGCTGGAAGGGATCGGAAATCTCGAAAAATAAATGCTTCTTTGCCATCGAATAATCCATAGTATAGGAAAGTTTCATGACAATTTCTTTCATGATCCGAAAAGCCTTCTCGTTATCCGCTTTTCTTTTTAGGGTGATATAAATACCTGCAAGAATGAAAATGGATTTGGCATATTTTGATCCTGTACTTGATTTATCCGCCCATTTACTTTTTTTAAATAAATTATTTGCCGTTATAAAAGACTTAAGAATAAGCAAAAGCCAGGAAGCCTTTATATTTTTTTTCAGGATTTGTCTTATGTCCAGAATGGATAATAAAACTGTTACATTCGATTCTACATCAGCCATAAAAACAGTTTAGTTTAACAGGATTATCCTGTCAAACAATTTTTATTTCCGGGGGAATTATATCACCCCCCCCATAAAACTTGAGTATATACATTCACGGGTTAATATTATATATTATCCTTAAGATTTTAGATTACGGTGTGAAGGAAACTAAAAAATTAAAAATTATAGAGTATAATAACTGATAAGGAGTTTTCGCATGAAAAAAATAATTTTCAATTCTTGTTATTTTCCCCGGGGAAAAAAATCCGGATCGATGGTTTTTTACTTTTTCTGTTTATCACTATTCATCCTTACTCTTCCGATTTCCACGGGATGCAAATCGGTCCCGGAAGATGCATCCCTGCCGCCATTTCACCTTCTTTCCCCTCTGAACAATGCCATTCTGCCGGACTCCGCTCCCCATCTGGTCTGGTCTAATGACGCGGAAAAAATAACCGAAGAAGCAACGGACACACAAAGTAAAGCATCACGCTATGAAGTCTGGCTGGATGGGGAAAATATCGCGACAGTCGATAAGGGAATCGATCATTACACGGAAATTCAGGGTCTTGAATGGGAAACATCTCATGAATGGTATATTGTCGCTGTTGATGCCAGGGGCCGTAAACAACAATCTGCGGAAGTGTTTAGGTTTACGGTAAGTAAGGCCCCGCTCCTTATTTTCCCCGGTATGAACAGCACCTCCGATCCGGTCTTTGAGTTCAGCTGGGACGGATACTATAATCCCGATAAATGGGAAATTATTGTAGACGATAATGAAGATTTTTCCTCGCCTGTTATTTCCCAGGACTCGGGTCTCGAATCCGGGGTGAGGGCGGGATTATATAATGGAGATATCTTCGATTATACACCTCGTAAAGGTGTATCTGTGATAAAGGATTTGCTGACGGATGTTCATCATTACTACGAGATAGAGAGTGAAGAATACTACTCCCCCACCAGGGGGACCGGTGAAAATTGGTCTTCCGCCGGAGCAGGCACTCTTTTTTACGATGATGATACTATGACCTGGTATGTTTCCTTCCGTAACCGGGCACCCGCTGATGACCCCCGGCCGAATAATGGATATTCCTGGGAATTGTGGAAACATGACGACGGTTATTTGAGAACTCCCTGGACAAAAGTCTGGGAAGTCCTGATAAATGAAGACTCTATTATTGAAGGAGTCTGTCTGCGGAAATATAATAATCTCTTTTATTACTATTTCTGCAATACCCACGAATGGACGATTCATTATATTACCGCCGAAACAGTGGAAGAGATCGGTGATCGTCTTGCACACCCATCAACCTGGAACCCTGTTATGAAGGGACTCACCAAAGATCCCCATGTCATGAAGTTGAATGATAATAAATACTATATGCTGATTCAGGGAGATACGAGCCGGGACCATTATGCGCTATTCAGGTCGCCAACCCCTGATTTTGCATCATATACAAAAATGGTCATCGATATGCATAAACCCTATACAACACGATATAAGGATGATGCCCGGAGTCCCGGTACAATTCTTTATGATAAAGATTCGGGGAAATACATCTATTGGGGCACCGAACGCCATGGAGGGGATATTTTCTGGTTCTGGACATCGTCATACGATCTGGTGGACTGGGAACTTGAGGGCAGGACGAAAGTCTACAAGTGGTATAAACACGATACCACCGCCAGGTATCAATCTGTGGTCGAAACAGACGATAAAATCGTCATTCTTATGGACTGGGATGATGACAGGGATGACGGCGAGGGGTTGTTTATCTGGGAATATTTTAAACATCCTGTTCCGGCCCGTACCTTTGCACTCAAAGAGCCGCTGCCCCACGGACAATTTTGGTGGAAAGTCAGGGGCATACATGGAGATATTCCGGGTCCCTTTTCCGCGGTTGGCACTTTTTATGTGCAATAACAATCAAATATAGTCCATTGACACGAACGTAATTATCCAATAATATCTTCCTATGATAAAAAGAAAAGAAAAGATCGGTGATTTTATGATTCGTATCGGAGCCCTTACGCCGGAACAAGTGAAAGATATCCTTCGGCGGCAAAAAGAATTGGAACCCCATAAACTTTTCGGTAAATTTGCCGTTGAGTTAGGTTATTTAAATAACGAAGCCCTTGATGAATATATAAGAGTCCAGGAAGAAATAAAGAAACAGGAACTCGCCGGAACGTAAATAAGGGTATCTCTAAAAACTCCTTTTTTAAAATACAGAAGTTTTTAGAGGTCCCCTTAAGGTTTTTTATCTCGTATGGGGAAAAAGAATTACCCACTTATTCGTATCCGACCAATCCGGGGGTAAGTCGCCGATTTCCCAGCCTGTTGCCGTGGTTTCCACAAAGAAATATTTCACTCCGCCATATTTAAGATAATCTCCCGCCCCCACGTATGCGATACCAAGCATCGCATGCTGATAATAGTCGCTATAAAAGACAACAACTTCATACCCGAAATCTCTTAAAATTGTATAGAGAAGAACCGCCCGGGAATCACAATCCCCGGTTTTTGATTGAATAACTTCAAGGGGTGTGTAAATACCAAAGAGCTTGTCGGGAAGCAGGTACGTGGTATACTGAACACAGGCGATGACAAACTCCGCGAATTCCGCGTATCCCAGAGAGTAGGAATCCCGAAAGAACTGGAGGGCTTCTTTTACTTTATTGAGCCTGCTTGAGTTTTGTTGATACAGATAGCCATAGAGATCCGCGTAAAACTCATTAAAATCAATATCCCAGAGGGTGATGTATTCTCCATTATCCTCGGCGTGTCCCCTTTCCGGCTGGAAGTTGTCTCTTTCTGCTACGGAATTGGAATAATCATTTTTAGCGATCATAAAATCGGATTTATAGTATTTCCCCACATAATACCATGAATGGTCCGCGACATAATAATCTTTCGCATTATAAGAAGAATCATCTTTCTCTGTCGGAGCAACGTATGTGCCTAATACGGAATCGGGAAGTTTAAATTCAATATCTTTCCGCGCAAGGACCGTATTATTTGCATCATCCATAACAAAAAATGATCCCCAGAAAGAGCTCTGAGGATCGCCATAATTGGCAAATTCCTTGTACTCGTAATAAAACCAGTAGGCCTCATCATTCCAGTAAGCCGGATCATAGATCACCTTTTGAGGATCAAGAGCGATCTGAGAGGTGGAGATCCAGTTTTCACCCTGGGATAACCAGAATTCCACCTGGATATTCCGGTTTTTCATTCCCGAAACCACCATATCATAAATATGAAAATAGATTCTATTTTCTTTATGTTCAATTTCGATATACCCTACTTGTGCCGACGCGGCAAAGGACAATTGGGAGGAGATTGACAGGTAACAGATAAGAATGAATATTCTTTTTAACATTCATACCTCCTTGATAATTGTTTCATCCCGAATCGGGACATTATCCGATTTTGGACGGAAGTGAGGGGAATGGTATGATCGATTCGGTAAGAAGAGTAAATCCATTTCCGACAATTATTGACATCACCACGATAACCACGGCGATAATTATTGCAATACCGATATTGTTGTTCCGTATTTCCGTTATTTCATCGATATCTCTGGTGAAGAGGGTGAAGAGAAAGAAAGAAACAACAACCACGATAAAAGAAAAAATAAAGGCAAGAAAAAAATATCCGACCATATAAAGACAGCCGATTCCGATAACCATGAAAATATTCGAATAATTTTTTATCAGCATTCGAAAAGTAGTAATAAGGGGCTCTACAATAGAAGTAATAAAATATCCCACGGAAAAAAGGACAGAGCCGATGAGAATCCCTGTTGATACGGAATGTTCCTTTATTTTATGAGATTTTTTTAACCAGCTGCTCATGAGTTTAAATGCGATAAAAAGAAGGGTTGTGCCGAGAATGAGTCCGGCTATGATCTGAAAAAGGGATATACTAAGGAGTTTTACATTCATCCTTTACCTCCATATAAATGATGATGGGGTGTGTTTCCGAAGTTTTCGTCTTCACACCTATAGTACTATTAATTATTGCCAAACAAATCCAAGAGTCAAGGATTATTTGCCGCTTCATTAAATTTAAAATTTTTGCTATCTTATGGTTATGTTTCTCCCCACGACAAAAGAAGAATGTGAACGTCTCGGCTGGAAAAATCTTGATGTTATTATAATCACGGGGGATACCTATATCGATACTCCTTTTTCCGGTGTGGCAGTGATAGGCCGGGTTTTGGTTGATGCAGGGTACAAAACCGGTATTATTGCACAGCCGGATATAAATGGCCCTGTCGATGTGACCCGCCTCGGGGAACCCCTGCTTTTTTGGGGAATAACCGGCGGGTGCATGGATTCTCTTGTGGCAAATTATACTGCCACCCGCAAGTTCAGAAACTCCGACGATCTTACTCCCGGGGGAGTAAATAACCGCAGACCCGACAGGGCGGTTATCGTCTATACAAATTTGGTGCGCCGTTTTTTTAAAAATACCGTTCCCATTGTCCTCGGCGGACTCGAGGCTTCTTTAAGACGGATTACTCATTATGACTACTGGTCTCATAAAGTCCGTAACTCAATCCTTTTTGATGCAAAAGGGGATCTCCTTATTTATGGGATGGGTGAAAAAACAGTCCTTGAAATAGCCGTGTGTCTTAGAAATAAAAAAGATTTCAGGAAGATAAAGGGACTCTGTTTTATTTCGAATCAATTGGAAAAAGGATATGATCTGCTTCCCGGGGCAGAAGAGGTAAAACAGGATAAAGCAAAATTCCTAGAGATGTTTAAACTTTTTTACAGGCATGCGACAACTCACGGCTCGCCCGGGATGATTCAACAGCATGGTGAGAGGTACCTTGTTCATAATCCTCTGCAAGATATCCCGACAACAGCTGAGCTCGATCATTTCTATAGTCTTCCTTATGAGTATGATGCACATCCCTTTTATAAGAGCAAAGGAATTATCCGGGCCCTTGACACCATACGGTTTTCCATAACAACTCACCGGGGCTGCTGCGGGGATTGTCATTTTTGTGCAATAAGTGTTCATCAGGGGAAAGTAGTCGCCTCACGCTCCGAAGCCTCGATTGTGAAGGAAGCGCGCCGTCTTTCCAGGTTAAAGGGATTTAAAGGATATATTACCGATGTCGGGGGTGCAACGGCGAATATGTATCATCTCGGTTGTTCGGTGCATGAACATGCCGGTATGTGTCCGGAAAAAAGTTGTCTTTCTCCCGTGGCGTGCAGGAATCTGAAATTTCCCCATAAATCGGAAATAGATCTTCTGAATACATTGCAGTCAATTCCCGGTATAAAGAAGGTATTTATCGCTTCAGGTATCCGGTATGATCTTATTGTTGCAGATAAAGAATACGGGAAACTCTATTTAAAAGCCTTGCTCGCCCACCATACCTCGGGACAACTCAAAATTGCCCCGGAACATACGAGTGATTATATCTGCGGCCTGATGAATAAGCCGGGAGTACAACCTCTGGTTACTTTTGTGAAAATGTTTGATGCCGAGCAGTCAAAGCTAAAGAGCAAACAGTATCTTACGTATTATTTTATCGCGGCCCATCCCGGATGCAGACTCAAAGATATGAAGGATGTCAGGAGATTTATAGAGAAGAACCTGAAAATACATCCGGAGCAAGTGCAAATATTTACTCCCGTACCATCAACCTGGTCTACAGCCATGTATTACACGGAGATTGATCCCAATACAAACGAGAATCTCTATGTGGAAAAAGATATGAAAATGAAAGAAATCCAGAAGAATTGTATAATATACTGACAATTAATTTAATTGTCAGTATTTCCGATTGTAAAGAATTGATGAGTATAAAGTAGATGAGCCTCCTGCCGGAATCCAATGATAATGAGTGTTTTTTGCATGAACCTCGATGTTTTTAGTTTTTAAAAAGCCTGGTGAGAACGGAATAGACATACGAATGGTAGCCTACATCGTGTATCTGGTATTCCTTTAATATTTCGAAGAAGTCTTCCCTGTTATTGACACCCACTTCCGAATAAATCGCGCTGATATGTGCTTTTACCGTGTTTTCGGCGATATAGAGTTTCTTTGCAATATCTTTTGTTTTATACCCCTGAAGCATGAGGACGAGCACTTCTTTGACCCGTGGTGTAAAGTGATAGTGTTTAAAAAATACGTCCTCAGGCATAATCACACTGGACATAAGAGGTTTGATATTTATTGCACTTAAGCGGATACCCTCTACTTTTTCATCCCGGAGAATCGGATTTGCTTTGGTGATGAGGTTTATAACCTCCCCGGATTCCTGTACAATACGGAATTCTCCGAACTGGGAGACCTCTTTTTCAATTATTTCCATACAATACCTGGAGAATCTCTCTTTATCTTCTTCGTGGAGAAATTGCGTGAAAGGGAGTTTTTTATTTCTTTCATCATCACCAATTCCCAGAGCTTCACATGCCTCATTATTAATGAACATAATAAGAAGAGTTTCATTAAGCTCTATAAGAATCGTGGGAAGTAATATGGCTAATTCACGGAAACGTTCTTCGCTCTTTATTAATTCTTCCTCGATTCTTCTTCGTTCCACAATCTCCTGTTTGAGTTTTACGTTCGCAAAAGTCAATTCTTTAGTACGGGCGATGACTTCTTTTTCGAGATAGTCCGCCTGATTTTGTATCCTGTTCACCATCAATGTCCGTCTTAACGCGATGCTGAGTTTGCTGCGTAAAATCTCATAGGTCTGGAGGTCTTCTGCTCCAAGTTCGAATATGACAAAACCGATATGATCATATCCGAGAAATAATGACTGTACGATAAGATGGTATTTCGTATAACGGGGAAGAATCCCGGGGGGTAATAAACTTAAAGTTGAGAACTGGATGCCATTTAAATCGATGGGAAACCGTTTTTCTTCATCAAACGCGAGAAGGAGTTTTGATATGGTCAGGGGTTGATCGGGATCCTCATAGATGGAGATATAACAACGGTTGATACCGAGAGATGGCAATTCCTGGTATAGAATGTCCATCAATTTTTTAAGATCAACGCACCCGGAAAGTGTTTCACCAAAATCATTTATAGACTCAAGTTTATAATCATAGAGGATTTTGGTGAAAGTGACTGCCCTGTGAGTAGCTTCTTTTATCATGCCCTCTGCTTGTTCGAATCTTTCGATCCATCGACCCTGAAAATTGGTGTTTTGAAGTTCCGAACAGATAATTGTCTTTAATTTTAAAATAATATCTTTTAAAACAACGATGGCATCCGGTTCGTAAAGTGACCAATAGAGTATCTTTTTTAAACGAATGAGAAATAAATTCTTTTTATTACTATAATGCTCCTCTGCAATAACATCGAGTAATTCCTTAATCC
This sequence comes from Spirochaetales bacterium, assembly GCA_016934975.1. Lineage (GTDB taxonomy): Bacteria > Spirochaetota > Spirochaetia > SZUA-6 > JAFGRV01 > JAFGRV01. Next base: position 31,220 of record JAFGRV010000052.1, read on the forward strand.
ACTGGGTGAGTATACCCCTGTCTTTTTCTTCCGTAATAATATCATTTTCCAATTGTTTGATAAGGATATTCCGGTTTTGCAGGAATTCGGTAAAGGATTTTGAACTCCTCTGGTTCTTAAACTCCGGCTGCATTAAATTATATGGTAAAATGCAGCCGCAGGATTCTCTTACAATCAATCTGGGGGTAAGAGAGATAATCTCTTTTGGTTCTTCACCATTAAATATTTTCATGAGCATTTCGGCAGCTATCATACCCTCTTCATAAAGGGGCTGATGGACAGTGGTGAGTTGTATATACTGGCTGATTTCGACATCATCATACCCGACTAATGCAATTTTGTCCGGTATGATGATTCTTCGTTTCCTGAGTTCCTGGAATACCCCGAGTGCCATGGTATCATTTGCAGAGACAATAACCTCCGGAGCTATTTTATGTTCATCAATAAGAACTCTCACTGCTTCCTGGCCTGTTTCAATTCTAAAATCACCATGAAAAATATATTTGTCATCATAGGGAATATTATATTTCCCGAGCATTTCTCTGTAAATTGAAAACCGTTCCTCGGAATCGGAATTACCTTGCGGTCCCCCGATATACCCGATTTTTTTATATTTATGAACGACTAAGAGGTGTTCCAGAAGTTTTCTATAGGATGTATTGTTATCGATGGTAACACAAGGTATTCCCGGGTACTTTTCTCCCAGGGTCACCATCGGCATATGGAATGAATTCTCAAGGAGTTCTCCTACCGCAGCATGTCCGGTAAGATTTCCGATAGAAGAGGCAAAGACAATAAGACCATCGATATTATGATCATCAATAAATTCAAAAAAAATATTCCGGCATTTTTCCCATTCATCCGTTGAATTTAATCTCCCTGTTACAAAGCTCAGGATATTGACATCGAGATTTTTCGCATAATCATAAATGCCGGAGAAAATATTGACATGATAGGGTGTTCCAATCCAGTCAATGATAATTCCGATGGTTTTAATTTTTTTGTTTCTTACTTTTTTACTTATATACATGGCTTCACAGACTATTATGTATTGGACTTCGTTTTTATTCAATATTCTTTATGAAATTTAACTGATTTTCTTTTATTTTGATGCTATGGGTGTTTATTATTTCACATGGTTTCTATTATTCTGTTGCACAAACACCCGATTTTTTTTTTCATAAATGAGGGTCTTAGTTTTATCATATTTTAAATTATTTTGATTATATTTCCTGATTTTTCTTATCTATTTCCCTATTCCCGGGTTCTCCCGAAGGCAATGTAATACTGGTTGTTGCATTATGGAGACTCAAGGGTTTCCCGTCCCTGTGTTTGGCCATATTTCCGGGAATATAAGGAACGCCGGAGGAGGAATAGGAATTAATAGCACTATTGGGAATTGCATAACATATCCAGCCGGTATAAGTGTCTCTGACTACCAGGATTCCTTCAGGAGTCTCTGCTTTTATACATAAATTGTCTCCATAGATCTTTAGTTCAACAGGAGTTCCGTCGGGTTGTGTGAATGTGTGAAAATCCGTTGCATAGGTTTTCGGTTGAAGTGTCGTGAGTAAAACGCAAAAGAGCATCGAAAGAAAAATACCTATAAACATATACAAAAATATTGTTGTCGGTTTGTGATAAATAGAATAATCCATGATATCTCCTTTACCTTTTGTGGTTATACTCAACTGTTTAGAGTTTGTCATTTTCTTTCATTTATTACGTGTCCCTAATACTGCCTTTCTTTGAAAGGAAAGTTAAAAGAAAATGGTAAATTCATCATAATAGGAAATACTGACAATTCACGGAATTGTCAGTTTATTATACCTTTAACCTCTTCAGGTAACCAACAAACTATATATCTAAATTTATAAGAACATTTCTAATACATCGAGTTTAATATTCAGTCAATTCGATGATTTGTATGAAGAATTTCCTTTTTTTCAGAATAGTATTCTTAATTAGCTACTTCTTTTAGTTTAATTATGATAAATTCATAAAAAGAACACTCCCGGAAGATTGATTTTGATAAAATTTAAGAGTATCTTTAAACTATATGGTTTAAGACTTCAACCTGACTTATGGGTAGGGGTTTTAGGCTAATACTTATAGTTGAAGTATTAAAAAAATATACATGTTGTTGATAGCAATGTGGATGAAATATAGGCTAAAAGTTTAAAAATAAACTTTCGGTATTAAAAAAATGGGTTATTTTTAACCCTTAAAGTTTATTTGAAATCGTTTTTTTACCTGGTATTGTTAACTCAGGGTAAAATAAAACAAAAAGTAAACTTTAAGAGGGAAGAGGCCAAAAGTAAATGAAAAAAAAGACTCCTATCTCGATTAATGTACGAAAATTGCTATTACTCATTATTTTTTTTATTTTAACCTCAACTATTCTTTATACCGAATCACCAATAATAAAAAGACTTACAGGGGTAAACTGGTTCGGCTTTGAAACCACTGATTATGTTCCGCATGGGTTATGGGATCGGGATTATAAATCCATGCTTTTACAGATAAAAGACCTTGGATTTAATTGCGTACGAATTCCCTGGTCAAATGAAATGCTCAATAAATTTCCTAAAAATATTACGATTAGTGAATGGATAAATGATCCTTATACCAATCGCCGGGGTCTTAATACGGATCTTTCCGGAAAATCCTCGCTTGAAGTATTAGACGCTATTATTACTGAAGCAGGGAGATTAAATTTACGAATCATACTTGATTGTCATTCCCGCGGTGCAGGGGATTATATGGAAGAAACCCTCTGGTATACGAACCAATGGCCTGAATCCCGATGGATATCCGACTGGGTATTTATCGCAGAGCGATATGTGTATAAACCTGCCGTGGTTGCTTTTGATTTAAATAATGAACCCCATGGGGGTCTTTTTGGTTCGGGAATGAAACCCCCGGCGAGTTGGGGGTATGATGTACCTGGTTATGGAGTGACTAACTGGAAAGCAGCAGCAGAACGGTGTGCAGAGGCTATTCTCCGGGTCAATCCGGATATTATCATTATTATACAGGGCGTTCAGGAGTCGAGTGACGGAAGCAATTATTGGTGGGGTAGTAACCATAAAGATTTACCCGCGTACCCGGTAACGAGTATACCCGGGTCATCCTTAATGTATTCTGTTCATGAATATGGCCCCAGCGTTGCTTCACAAACCTGGTTCGATGACCCCACATTTCCCAATAACCTGGAAGACCTCTGGCGAGACCGGTTCTGGTTTATTTATGAACAAAATTTAGCCGGATTGTATATCGGTGAAATGGGATTAAAGGAAGAAGAAGCATCAAACCCGTCAAGCATCGCTTACAAGTGGTTTACACGATGGCTCCAGTTCGCCGGGAATAAAGTCCATTGGACATATTGGTGCTGGAATCCCAATTCAGGAGATACGGGAGGTATCCTCAAAGATGACTGGGTAAGTATCAACACAATAAAATACAATCTGATTAAGCCATATCTTGAACCGCCAAACGGAGTAACTCCGTATCCGACGCAAACGCCCCATTTCGAACCGACCCCGTATCCGACACAGCCTCCATTGTTCCCCACACCATTTCCTACAATAAACATCAATACCCCATATCCGACAAATCCCCCGGAAGAAGGGGTGATTATCGATGCCAAGTTTGTCTTTTCGGAAGATGGATTCAATTATATGGATGATCCTTTCCGGAATACCTTTAATCCTCAATATGCCTCGGGATTTTTTGATGCTTTCGGAGGAATCGATGATGGTGGTTTACGAGTCTATCTTGCGGGTCTTAATACTCATGGCGCAACATCTGCCGGATGGTCGGTTCCCTTTTATTCATCCGGGGGGTATTTTACTATTAATTTCGATTACAAAATGATTTTTGGCCGGGGTTATGAGAGTAATGAGTATGGAGAAGTAATCGTTTCGTTGGACGGAAATCTCCACATACTTAAAAGTATTTCCGGGATTGGAGATACGAGTGCTAATTATGATACCGGATGGGTTCATGAATCACTTTCAATAAATCTTGTACCGGGGTATCATACACTTATCATCGGTGTTTATAATAATATGGCTACGGATGTGAATGAATTTATAAACTTTACTATTGATAATGTGCGGATAACAGACGAATCTCTTTTTCCCACATCCTATCCTCCGCCTCCCGATCTTATCGGAGATGCCAATAATGATGGGCGTGTTAATATTCTCGATTCTCTGATTATTACCCAGTTTTATGTCGGGTTGAATCCGGGAAATTTTAATTTTATGTTAGCGGATGTTAATTGTAATAATGTTGTCGATGTTGTCGATGCTTTGCTTATCGCTCAATATTATGTTCGTCTCATCGATTTTTTTTGTAATGGGAATTAAATTGGCATAGATCCGGGTTTCATATCGGTTTTTTATCCTATAAAAATAGCAGGCTACTGTCCTATGTGCGTTTGTCTATTTAGATATTATATTGAACATAGATAAAAGAATTTTTTCTTTGTTTATCATTGTCAGCGGAAGTATAGAGGATTGTAATTATCACTATCAATAGAAGATGATAAACGGAGAGTAATTGAAATAATAAATTGGTGTGAGAAAAAAAGGAAATGACAAAAAGGTATTTTTACATGACATTTTGGAAATTCCATCTTTTCCGTAAAGCTGAATAATCTCACCAATAGAGTATTATAGGATATCTCCGATAAGGAGGATACAGGATTTTATTTTTTAAAAGACTGGTCATCTCCGGAGGTACCTTCAAATAATTTCAGGACTGTAACCCACATAACTCTCTTAAGAAGAGGGATACATACTCCCGGACCTTCAACAATGGCAAGAGAGGAACCGTACCTGGAAGGGTATCCGGATTATCGTGATCCGGGTACCCTTTTTTTTTAAAAGTTCATTACATTAATTCTATTGCTATTTTATTCTTGTGCATGAACCTTATTCATAATACAAAAAAGTTGTCCCCGAAGAGGACAGCTTCATGTTATCTGTCAAGATTAAAGAATTAACCTTAACAGGTGAATTCCGTTATGAGTTCAACATAATATTGTGCGGTGATTAAAGGGTCGACGATGTCGATACTCCCATAGTTGTCGGTATTACCCTTTTGTAATATCCCCCAATTGTCGAGCCATGGAAGACCATATGGAGTTCTTGTACAATCTATTGAATGAGCAGGAATACTCTGATACAATGCAATATATGTCATTATGAACAAAGAGAATAAGATTATAAAAAGCCTGTGGATTGGTTCCTCACTCTCTCTTTTGGAACAGCTCTCGATAAAATCGTTTTTATCGAATGGTCATAGTGTACATCTGTATGTGTATGATAATATTAAAAACATTCCCGACGGAGTTATTGTCTGGGATGCCCATGATGTCGTCAAAAAGGATGAAATTTTTCAGGGACAGCGGCGTCCTGGTCACTATATCGGTTATGAGGCTTTTTCGGATTACTTTCGTTATATACTTCTTTATAACTATGGGGGATGGTGGTCGGACCTGGATGTCATCTGTCTTAAGCCCTTTGACTTTCAGGAGGAATATGTTTTCGCGTCTCATGTAAAACAACAGAAGAACTCTGAAGTGGTTCCTTCCGGGTGTATTATGAAACTCCCGTGTCAATCAAAGGAAGCCGGATATTGTATTGACGCCTGCCGGGAGATCCGGGATAAAACATCAATCGTTTATTCCGCGATCGGACCCAGGCTTGTAAATAAAGTCATCGACCTTTATGACTTGAAGCGTTTTGTCAGGGAACCTGAAGTCTTCTGTCCGATAAATTGGTGGGAGATAAATAAACTTGTGCTGCCGAATGAAGATTTTCAGATTACCGGGAATATGTACGGAATTCATTGCTTTAATGTCAGATGGGGAGAGGATGGATTGAGTAAAAACAGTACGTACGATGAGTGCAGTGTTTTTGAACAATTAAAAGCATATTATCACGTGAATACGTGATTTTTATTGAATTCTTTTTTCTATAAATCTGGTATAGGCCTCTGAAACCACGATAAATCCTTCCCTGATAAGGTCTGTGGTTGAATTGAATTTTTGTGCGTCAGACGAGTAGAAGCATGGAGTTTTGTTGTTTTGCAGATATTCTTTGTATAAGTTATATTCGATCATTGAATAGTATGGATAGTTTTCTTCTTCTGTAACCTTCTGTACAAGATCAGGAAAGGAATGAATAAATTTATAATGCTTAAGGAGGCAGGTAACATCTGCAAGAAGTGCATTGTTGCAGAAGTGAGGATGGGTAAAAGGTTCGATCTTTTCATCAATAAATAAGAGGGGATGTTTAATGAGAAAAAAGGGCATTTTTGTATTGAGATTTTTTTTTCTCACTCCACCGGAAAAAAAAGGGATATCCGTATGAGGAAGTATATTCAAAGCACACTCGGAAAAATGAAGGGGATATTCCCTCTTGTCGAGTTCGGATAAATCATAGTAGGGATATAGTTCCCGGAGATCACTCTCCTTATCACCTGTTATCGAGTCTAACGATAGATCGGAAAACATATCAAGCATATGGGCGACGACTGCGGTATAGTTATGTACATGTAAGTAGTCTAAAAAATGAGATAATGCCAGTATTTCGGAGTAAGGATAATCAAAGAGCTCATCTATATCAACACAAAGACACCATTTATTCCTGCAATTTTGATTGATAATTTCTCTTCGTATGTCACATTCATATTCCTTGAACGAAAGGGGGGTAGTATAAAGAGTGATATCCGGATATTCTTTTATCATAGCAAGGGTTTTATCGGTGGATCCGTTATCAATAAAAATAATTTGTTTTACACCGAGTTGAGTATAATAATGTACGAACTGATGGATATAGGTCTCTCCGTTTTTAACCAGGCATATCACCGTGCACTCGTTGTTTTCCCGGGAATTGATAAGACCCTTTGAATGAAGGCGGATCTGTTTCTTTACATATGTTTCCCTTTCTCTCTTTTCGGAGTGAACTTTTTCTAAAATCCGGTTTACTTTTACATTTTTACTACCGTGTGATATGTGCTGTAAGAGAAAGAAACCATAGATTGAGTAAATATCCGTACTGTCGCGTATCGGAAAGGTATATACATGTGGGAAATTATTTTCACGAAGCCTGGAGGCAATCTGTTCATCTACACAAAAAATAAAATCAGTACATTGTAAAGACGCCAATAATGTATGTGACAGATCATTATCGGTTTTTATCCGGGGAAACTCCGGGATATGGACAACAACATTTATATGAGAAGAACAACCTATTTTTTTTCTAAAAAGCCCGGGATAGTGAAGAGTTTCCTCCGTCAGGGTGATATGCAAAATATCGCAGAGATTGCCGGGAAGAAGAGGCAGAATATACCGTATATGGCATGGGTGAATTGAGAAATAATCCGGTTTTTTTTCTCCCGGTCTGTTCCGGGGAATCCGGGGAGGGCCTAAGGAGTTTTCCGGATTAATCATGTATACATCGATTGACTCTGACATTCTCTCTTACCCTTCTTTCCATCCGTTTCTTTTGAAATGAATAAAAATAGCATTAATGTATTATGCTTTGTTCCAGTATTTTTGTATCAGATTAAATAATTCGGGGAAGGTTTTACTAAAATCTTCACTTCTGTTTTTATCCAGCCATTTATTAAACAGTATTCCCTTTCTAAATTGATCGTAATCCGAATCAATTTTCATAAGTTGGCGTGAAATCTGTTGGAAATCTTTATCCGGTAAATGGTTTTGCAGTTTGCGTAGAATATTTTTTTTTGTAGTTTCCGGCAGGATCCATGGAGCTAAATAACTGGGTGTATATACAAAATTTAAAAACATCTTTTTAAGATTCCATGCGGACATAAAGGAATAGAGTTCATCAATATAATAGACATTCATCCAGGTTATTGAAGGCTGAATCTCCAGAGTCATGTTTTTAAGATGTGCGTTTTGTAAGGTTTTCATATTTTTAATCACATCAGCCCATTTGAGGCCATGCCTGAGGTACTCGCATCGTTTTCCCACTGCATCAAGGGAAAGACCTAAACTGACATATTTAAAGTGTGACCAGAAATCAGGAGCATTATCGGGGATGTATGACATATTAATGTTATAACCGAGACAAATATGTGAGGCAATATTGTTGTCTATTAAAAATTGCAGGAATTCCCAATGCTTAAGATTAAGCATCGCTTCCCCCCCGGTGATATAGATACTCCGCAACTCTTTGGCGATCTGAAGAATCTGTTTCCGGAACGAAGGTTTTTCTACTACGGATGAGGTGAATGATGGGAAATCATGAACAAAAGGAAGGGCGCATTTTAGTTGTGCATATTCATCAGCCCATTTGCTGCTGTAGTGTGGGCCGCACATTCTGCATGTGTGATTGCAGAGGGTGTTGAACCTGATATCCAGACCAAGAGGAGTTGTTTTTACCCTTCCATTATTATCGGTTATCTCCCGTAATTTTTCTTCTTTTAGCGGATAGAATTGTAAGGATGTAAGGCGTCTGCTTGTAATCCCCTGGTGTTCTTCATTAATGCACTCTGCGCATGAAGGAGGAATAGTTCCATTAAGAAAATTGTTTCGTATAGTGTTATAAGAATCGGAATTAATGAGAGAGAGGAGAGATGTTTCTTTAAGGGTAAGATAATTCCTGGTCCCGGAGTTTATGTTGTAAGCAAGATTCAGCGGTCCTTTAAAATCTTCAAAACAGCACAGCCGTGTAGAGCCGTCCGCGTAAATACTGAGATTAACCCATGGCATCGGACAAAGTGTTATGTGGGGTGTCATTCCCTGCTTATTCCTTTATTTCCCTGTCTTTATTTTTCATCCCGTATGGTAAATTCTTTCATGAGTTCCTGCTGGGTTTTAAAAAGTTCGATAAGCATTTCTTTTACAGAGAGGTTTTTAAACTCGCTTAAAGACATAATTTTCCGGGCAGGATAGAGGGTTTTTTTCGATTGTATGACCGGGATTTGTTGTGAATGATTCATTCCGGGCGATTTATTTTCATTCATAGTCTTTACCGGGGCGGTTTTTTCAGGGATGGATTTTGTGTTGAGTTTCGGCAGGTTTGTTTCCGGATTTTTTACCGTGGGAGAGGAATTTGTATTTTTCTGCTGTCCGATAATAACTTCAAATGGATCAAGGTAGTTTATTTCAGGAATCGGCGGTATATGGTTAAGGTCTTTGAATTCCTTTATTTTATGCAAGGTTGATAGTATCTGTCTGCTTGCGTTTCGTTCGTGGTGAGAAAGAACGCATTGCTGATATGAAGGAGTATTCAGCTGCATCGTCACCTTATTATTTAAGTAATAACACCGTTTGCACTGGTAGCAATCGCAGATGGAGCAGATCGGGGCTTCTTCGAGAGAGAGCATCGGTACGTTATGGACAATACGGTCATGCTCCGAAAATTCAATAGTATTGTTCTCGTCTTCGGAATAAAAGCCCGGACATAAATAGTATTTTCCATTCGGTCCCACAGTAATATGATCGATTCCGGCATTACAATTTTTCATACTGCTTAAAAGAATTCTATCGGACAGGAAATTACATTCATACGCATTCCCTTTTTTGTATTCGGAAACGAGTATTTCCGCGATTTTTTCTACCTGAACTTTATACAGATCAATATCTTTTTCTTCATAGGTCGGAATATCCATGAGATGAAGATTGATGCGTTTAAATTTTCCTCTTAATTTTTTAAA
>JAFGRV010000434.1 GCA_016934975.1 Spirochaetales bacterium
AATGGGTGATATGTATGAAACGGAGAGGAAAATACCCATTTTCAGCCGGATAACATGACCCGGGCTTGCTTCCGCAGCCTGAATATTACTTTGTACTTCAGGGAGCCTGGGTTTGGCTATTTTTCCATAGATTATTGTTTTTAAACGATACCTTATGGCAAATGAGCATAATAAAATATAAAATTTTAATTTTCCTGGAAATATTTTGTCATGAGTACTTGAAGATTAACAAAAATTGTCATATCATAATGAGTGAGATGTCAAATGAAGTGCCGATTACATCCAAAACAAAAGAAAATGAAATCACGTTCACAATAAGTGGTGCTATAGATATCTATAATGAAAAAAGCATCAAAACACAAATTCTTGATTCCCTTGCCGAAAATATCAAATCCGTCATCCTCGACATGTCCCAGGCAAAAACAATTGACTCTTCCGGGATCTGCATGCTGATTATTTTAAAAAATCAATTAAAAAAAAGCGGAAGAACCTTTGCCCTTAAAGCAATCCGGGATACCATCGGCAAAATATTTCAGGATACCCTCTTTGAAAAGCTCTTTAAAGTGATAGATTAGATCCCAAAAACTATCTCATAACTCGTTACCGGAATAGTGTTGATTCCAAAAGATATTAATCCCCTTTTATTATATTTCCGTCCTGATCATAGGCATATATTCTGACCGGATTTCCATCTTCATCAAATTCATACATAAAATAGCCGATCATTTTCCCGGTGACTTCATCATATTGTTCAACTTTGGTAATTTTTCCCTGGTCGTTAAACTCTTTCACTTTTATAAGAGTTCCGGTCTCCCCAAACTGCTCAACCTTGACGAGGTTGCCTTCTTCATCAACATGGGTGACATTATAAGGGCCGGTTTGAGGTGTTAATTCCGGTGTTTTTTGAGGTACCGGTGTTTTTTGAGGTACAGGCGTACTTTTTTTCCTCATTTTTGTCGGGGTAGGGACCGGTGTGGGAGAAGGAGTCGGACCTGGTGTTATTGATTGTTCTTCAACTAATTTATCGATTTTATCTTTCACATTTTTGAGTGAATCATTTAAAAACTCTTTGAATTGTTCTTCCTCCGCCGCTGCTTCGGCTTTCTCTTCTTTGCTCATGTTTTCATCGATCTCTTCGGGATAGGTTTTAATTGAACCGGAAACCACGGCAGGAGTCGGTCCGCCTCTCTCCTCTTCCTCTTTCAATTCCTCAATTTTCGTTTCTTCCTGTTTAAAACCTGTTTCCAGCTTTGAAGCAGTATCGAGCAATCCGGAAAAATCAGGATCTGAGATAAGGGTGTTGTTTTTTACCGAGAGTTCTTTAATCTTATCACCTTCCGGTTCTGTTGTGGAAATTAATAATATCCTCCGGTTCGCTTGTTTTGCCGTCTCCGAATCATACTTCTTTTGTTCAATAGAATCTTCCACAATATCCTGATAAAGGGTGATGGAGACTTCTTTTTCCCCGGTCTCTTCATAGCACCTGGCCCTGAGATATTGCAGTTTATCCGGAACTTTTTCCATATCTTCTTCCTCAACTACCTTATCTAGAATCTCAAGAGCTTCTTTAAAGGCGATGAGTTTATAGAGTTTTTCCGATTTTAAAAGAGGGCTGTCATCAGACTCTTTCACCTTTCGGACTTCTGCTTCCAATTCCTCAATAAAACGAAGTAACCGTGCGGCAGTAATCGCCACTTCTTCATTCTCAAAATTCTTAATAATTTCCAGATATTTCTCTTTTGCCTTTTCGTATTCTCCGATTATTGACAAACAATAGCCCTGGTGAAGGAGGATCATATGAATTTGACTCTCATCAACTTCCTTCCGGTCGAGAAGATCATCATAGATCTCTAATGCCTCGTCATATTTTTTTAGTCTTTCCGTATAGTATGCCAGGGTGAGCTTATAATTTTCCTTATTGGTGAGAATATATTCAACAGGGGGCTTTTGCAGGAAAATTCGAATAAGATTCATGACCATGAGGACCGGGGGGGTAATTTCTTTATATTTTGTAACGACTATATTTGTGCGGTCTTCCGTATTTAATGTATTATAGGTGCCGATATATTCTTGTTTATTTAATGTATCCTCGTTAATTTTATTTTCATAGAGCTTTTTGTAGAGTTTAAACTTGCTTACCATTCCCACAGTACTCATGTCCGTAGCTTTTTTATCTATATCCCGTAAAAAGGATTTAAGCTCCAATAACCGGATTGATACAACCACGTCATTCAAAAACAGCATCCCGCAAATGATTAAAACCGTGGATATAATGATAATAATAATAAATTTCTGATCTTTTATACCGGTTACTATTTTTCCTGCCATACTCACTCACCTTATTTCTATTGTCAGAAGGGTCTCATCATCTGCTTGTTTCGCACCCTCCGTATATTCGGAAAAATTGGAGATAACTGCTTTGAGCATTTCTTCGCATGGTTTCCGGGAGTTTTTCTGTGCCGTGGAAACCAGCCGCTTGAGTCCGTATTGTTCACCATGGGTATTCAACGCTTCGGTCATCCCATCGGTATAGAACATGAGCTTATCCCCGGGTTTTAAGGCAATTCGTTTTGTCTTAAAACCATCTTCGATAATTTGGGAAACCCCGATTAATACTCCTCTCACCGTGAGGGGATAGATATTTCCATCCCGTAAAAGAATAGCTTTGGGATGGGCTGCATTGGAAAAGAGGGCCTGTGTATTTTTATGTATAATAATATAAAAGGCTGTAAAATATTTCTCATAATCGAGCATTAAATCCTTGAATATAATATTTATCCTGTGGAGCAGTTCCTTGGGATCGGCATAATTTGCCGCCAATTCTTCGAATCTTTCCTTTATAAGCATGGTGATGAGGGCGGCAGCAACACCATGTCCCGCGACATCCGCGATGAGGATACCGTATTTATCTTTTCCAATAGGAAAGATATTATGATAATCTCCGCTTACTTCCATAAACGGCCTGTGATATACGGCAATATCAAAGTACTTCGTTTTGCGCATAGTGGGATATATTGATTTTTGAACGGCACTTGCCATGAGAAACTCAAAGCGCATCTTTTTATTCTGATCATCCAGCTTTGTAATTGTCGATTGCACGGAATCGGCCATTGCATTAAACGCATTCCCGAGCTGGCCTATTTCATCTTTCTTTTTTATTGAAACCCGGGCACTGAGATCACCCTTCTGAATCTCAGAGCTTTTAAAAGCAAGTGACTTAATCGGGGAAATGACGATCTTATGGAGAAAAAATCCGAAGATAATATGAAATAGTGCGATAATGACAATAATGAGAATCACCAGCATGTAGAGAGTATTAAGTTTTGAATCAATATCTTTCATTTTCAATTTAAACAGAAGAAGAAGCTGCTCAAAATTCTCAGTGGGTATATCAATGGGAATATAAAAAAGTATTTCACGCTTTTCGTCATCCACGGTAAATGTATACGGTTCACCGAGAAAATCACTTTTTGTCAATGCTTTCTGGCCGTCTGCAATATATTGATCTGTAAGTGGAAAATCAGGGCTTGATTGATGGAGAATGAAGCCGGATTGATTGAATATAATATATTCAAAAAGTATATTCTTTAATATATTCCTGATTTCCTCGTAGAGTCTATCTTCCGTAAGAAATTGTTCATCTTCCGTTAATTGCAGCTTTAATTCTTCGAATTGATAGTAGATCTTATTGGCGAAGTCAATTGTCTGATATTTGGAGGTCTCTGTTATAAGATCAATCTGATTTTCAAATATAATAATAGTAAAAAACGAGATATTAAGAATTGCGAGAAAAATATATAATACACTTAATTTTAATCCTAAACTTTTCATTTACACACTTCTTTTGTGAATTTTTAATCCTTATTATTCCATCCGGATTTTCATGCTCTTCATTTGGAATAGAAAAGATCTAAAAAACACACTCCTTATCAATCAATTTTCTTGTTTATAGAGGTTCCTGTAAAGCAACAACCTTAACAAATACAAATTTTTACAATTGGCTCTCTCTCTTTATAAAATACACTTCAATTACACTTTCGGCAACTAGTGTATAGTGCCTTGACTGCCTATATTTTAATTGTTCAATGTTTTTTTAAATCATAAACATCTTTACTATTACGGTCAAAACACTCTATCCCAAACAATATTCATCTGTATGGTAAAATACTCTCAAAAAATTTATTTCCCTAATTCTTCGCCGATGGCTGCTCTAAAAATCACCGTGGATCCTCTTTTCTGATTATTTTCCGTTACAATCTGACCACTGGAACTCACTTTTAACCGCTCTTCGGCAATTCCCTTTTGAATAAGATAAGTTTTTATCTTTTTTGCCCTGTCGGTATATAATTTAAATTCTTCCACCGGATTTTCCTGGTATTCCGCATATGCCGATATGATAAAATTCATATTTGTTAATTCCTTAAGAACTACCGCGATCTGATCAAGAATAATAAAAGAAATCTCTATAAGTTCGTCGGAATTTTTTACAAAAAGGATATTATGAAAACTTACTTTGTCCCCATCTCCTATTGTTTTTAATTTTTCCACCTCCGGGTCGATTTTCTCCTTTTCTTCCGGTGGTTCCTGTTCAATGACAACGACATCAACCCCGGAATCCCCGTTTTTATTGATTTTTAATGCCGGTACATTAAAGACCAAACCCACTCCGGCACTAAAAAATCCGCTGGTGATATTATCTCCCGAATAGGTGTCATTCCAATACTGACCTTTTCCCTCCAGGTACATCTGAAACCACTCAATCCCGAAATCGAGATAAAACCGGACTGCCCCGTAATAATGGGGAGCCATGGCGGTGAGAACAAACTCAGGGCTCAGGGAATAGAGGAGATCTATCCTGTTTAAGAGCTCAAGGCTCAAAAACTTCCCGGGAAGTGTGAACTTCATGTTAAAATCAAAGGATAATCCGTAATAATCGGTGACCTGCGTTTCAGTTGAGCCGATGGCAATGGTATCCTTAAGCCAGATACCTCCGAAGCCCCCGCTGAAGACAGCGGACGAAGCCACTGAATACGACTGGTCAAGTATTACCCGGGTATGAAGCAGATTTCCCGAAACAGGATTGTCAGACCTCATGTTATCGATGAGGGTGTAATCAAAAGATCCGGTAAGACCGATGGAAAAGGAATTATTATAATAGCCAAGACGCCAGGAGGTTCCGACATCAATACCCATTATTGAATAGACCGGATCAAAGACAATGGGACATCCCCGGATACTCCCGTGAAGAGCGATTTCCTCTTCGCAAAAAGCGGACATGAGAATAAAAGCCGATAATATAATACTTATGTGAATTGATTTCATTTTTTTCTCTATTATATATATAACATTAATTTATCAGTTTGACAAAGTAATTCTGCAATAATTAGCCAAACACACGCATCACTGCTTTGATTCCCCGCTTTTATAAGTAAAAGACCACACACTCCTTTCTTTTCATCGAAAAGTCTTGTCTTTATTTTCGATTCATATTAAACTAAACTTAGTTTAACCTATAAGAAGGAGGAGGATAATGATACAGGTGAATACCCATGAAGCGAAATCGAAACTGTCATATCTATTAGCAAAAGTAGAAACCGAGCATGAAAAAGTAAGAATATGCCGGAACGGAAAACCCATCGCAGAACTTATTCCCATCGATCAAACTCAGGATTCTTTACAACAAAATCCCGAGTTAATGGGAATTATATATAATGAAGACCCCACATTACCGTTAAGCGATGAAGAGTGGCCCGAAGAATATCGTACATTAATGGATCATTAACATGTATTTACTGGACACACATGTTTTACTGTGGCTTGCTTCCAACCAGGAAAATCTCCCGGAAGAAGTGATAGAGATTATTAAAACCAATCCGAATAATTTATTTATTTCATCAATAACTGCCTTTGAGATTACCATCAAAACAATAAAAAAGAAGCTAAAATTACCTCTTACGCCTGAAAAGTGGATTCCCGGGGCTCTGAAACAGCATCATATCGAGGAAATTCCCATGGATTCCCGTATCGCCATCCGCTCCGCATTATTACCGGCAATTCATAATGATCCCTGTGACCGGGTAATTATCGCCACGGCGATGATACATCATATGGTTATTTTAACAAAGGATCAGACGATTCCGAAATATCCCGAGATAAAGACGACATGGTAAGGAGTGGTCTGATAGATTACATTTTATCAACCTATCCCAATTCCCTCTTTTTTCTCCATTGACAGATCCAATGTAGTCCGGTATAGTATCATCTGTCGAAAGAAACTCTCTTGACACGTAATAAAAAATTCAAATTTTAAAAACAAAGGGAGAAATCATGAAAATAAAAATAAACATCAATCTTAAGACAATTGTTGTCCTCTTTGTAATGGCCATCCTTTTTGCCGTTGCCGCATGTGTTATAGAAGATGACCCCTTGCGGATCGGAAGGTGGGATCAGGTAAAGTGGGATAATGCGGCATGGGGAGAGTAGCTCCACCCGGAGATGTACTCACGGAAGAATGTTACTGCTGTTCAAAGAACAGTCTGTGGAGAAATCTTTAACGTATCAGTAAAAATATATTATGTAAGGAAAAATTATGAAAATACAATTCGAGATAATGATTGATGATAGGCTTGCAAGGTTGTGGAAAAAAGTCTTTACAATAAAAACAGGAGTTTTTTTTATTGCAGCTCTTTTATTTTGCACGAGTCTTTTTTTATTTTCAGATCAAATTACAAAGCCTTATCATTTCAAACCGGGGGACACTGTTTCCGCCGCTGAAGTGAATGATAATTTTAATGTCCTTTATACACTTATAAATGAACATGATACATCCATTTCAAGCCTCCAGGCAGCGGGCGACGGATTCTGGGATGGAGACAGCAGCAATCTCACCTACACAGGAAGCGTCGGGATTGGCGTAGCAGAACCCACGGCAAAGCTCGATGTGAACGGGAAAATACGTGGAAATGCTGTTTACAGTTATGGCAGCTGTGGGGATGGTGGTACTACTACTTCGGATACTGACGTGTGGACCGGAAACGATTTATCGACCTCAATTACAGTACAAAATGGTGATGTTGTAAAAGTAACCCTGGCAGGAAATATTGGAGTTGATGGTGCGACTATCTATATGCGGGTGAATTTAAGAACAGGTTCGGCCTCACCTCTGATGCCAGGGAACTACTGCTTTGTATCAGGAGGCTGGTGCGGATTTACAAGTACTGCATTATACAAGGCAACGGCAGGGGGCACACTCACTTTCCAGGGTGAATGGCATTTGTCCAATACCACAACTACCGGCTACTATCGATATTGCAATATCGATGCCTTCGTCATCGGCAAATAAATAACGGGACTGTCTGAGAGATCACATGTACCGATGCCCTCAAAGACGAGATGAAATCGTCAGGTTTGACGGATAAGCAGATGAGGGGGAGGAGATAAAAAATTACTGCTTTACACAAATTTTTTCATGTGACTCTTTACTCATCTTTTTTATTTTATTATACTATGTTAGTGAGTACTCACTAAATATTTCATGTGGGAGTACCAGATAAGGTTTTATGAGTAAAGAGACAACACGACAGAATATTCTGGAAACTGCTTTACAACTCTTTTCTACCAAAGGATATTCCAGTATCACCACAAAGGAAATCGCTAAGAAAGCCGGGATCAGTGAAATGACCGTATTCAGGCACTTTGATACCAAGCGGTCGATATTTACATCGGTTATTCAGGAACTCATGTATGCCCCGGAAATGGAAAGGATACATTCACATCAATTCACCTGGAATCTGAAAGAAGATCTGACCATGATCAGTGA
>JAFGRV010000435.1 GCA_016934975.1 Spirochaetales bacterium
GAATTGTTTTTTTTTGATTTAGATTCTCTTCTATTGTGTAATCCATATATATGCACCTTTTATTCTTGCAATGTAAGCAGTTCAAACTGAATAATTATTTATTACCTATAAATAATATCGACATAAAATCCTTTTAAAAAACTTGGTTACTCTTACTCTTTGAAAGAATGAAACAAATAAAAAATTCATATTATTTTTATCATTTATAATCACTATTGAATAGAAAACTTTTCAAAAAAAAAATCAATAAACACAATGCAGCAGAGAACTTTCTGCAGTTATTAATAATGAAGATGCAATACCTAAAAATGTAACTCTTATTTTGATCTTCAATAAATTATTTAAGGAGAAGAGGATGATAAAAACTAATATTCATGATTTTCATATGGTAATAAACAGGAAAATGAAAGAAAAATTAAAAAAATTGAATTTACCTCATAAATCCCGGAGTGTATCACACCAAATAGTAAAAATACTACAATTTTTAATTCCTGTGATAGGGAAGGAACAAAAATGGGGAAAACAGAGATTAAGCAAATATATGGCAGTATGTAATGATCCGGAAGAAATACGGGAACACACGCATTTGTACATGCCGGGTGAACTCTATCGGGAGCTTAAGCTATTGCATCAGGATCTAAATTTTTATAGTATAGCCCAGCTGATTCGTGAGTTTCTTCGGTTTTTTCTTGGGTTAGTGGATATGTATAAAAATGATGTTTTTAAGGAATTGGAGAAAATCTTTACTCGCTGGAAAACTGAGGATGATCGGAACCAACTAACATCCCGTAAGTTTATTCGACAATTGTGGAAAATAATTCGCTTTTTACCCGGGAAAAACAGGCTTGTTACTGTTTATAATATTAATTACTCACCTTTTTGGATATTTCGAATCTAAAAACACAATAAAAAAATCACTCCATAAAAAAACATCCGGTTTTTCGTTATCTCATAGAATAAAGCAGTCGGTTAATGAGAAATCAATATATACAGCAAATTTGTAAAGTTGTCTTGACAACTTTACAAATTTGCTGTATACTCTTTTATATGATATTGAATGTAAATTTACCGGTCCCATTATATCATCAACTCGCCGCTATTCTTCTAAAAAAAATAAGAAGCGGCGATTATCCCCCGGGATCACAGATCCCCTCGGAACCTGAGCTGGCAAAAACATTTGAGGTAGGCCGCCCGACAGTACGACAAGCTACGGAGATATTGGTACGCCGGAGAATTTTGACGAGGAAACGGGGGGCGGGGACTTTTGTTTGTGATAAAGAAGAGGAAGTCGATCTCTTTTCCCTCGCCGGAACCATGAGTGCATTTGAAAAAAAGGGAATTAATCTTGACCGGAAAATTGTTAAAAAAATCAGTCTGAATACAATAAATACTGATAATGATAATCCCTTTAAGGGAAGAGAAGCATTTTTCTTTTCCCGGGTGAGCAGCATAAAAAATGACCCGTTCTTGATCGAGGATATCTATCTTGATCCGGCTCTTTTCCCAAACATATCGGATTATGATTTTTCCACACACTCTCTCTCGGGAATAATAGAAGACCGCTACCACATGATACCAACTCACGGCAAGCAGAGTTTCTCGGTTCTCTGCCCGGGCAAGGCCAAGGCCCATTTATTGAATATTCCGGAAGATGAACCGGTTCTCTTCGTCAGAAGGTATTTGCATTTCCGGGAAATAGAGAATGCCATATATTCAGAGCTTTTTTGCAAGACTGATACATTTGTATTTACACAAAAAATAGGAGGTTTACGATATGAATAAAGAAGGCTATTTCGGGAATTTCGGGGGGATGTATATTCCGGAGATCCTCATGACCACAATCAGAGAACTTATCGAAGAATTCAATAAAGCAAAGGCAGATCCGGCATTCTTTAAAGAGTATGTTGATCTCATGTCCACTTATTCCTGCAGACCCACACCCCTCACCTTTGCCGCAAATCTCACGGATTACTGTGGGGGGGCAAAAATATTTATCAAGCGGGAAGATTTAAACCATACCGGAGCCCACAAAGCGAATAATGTCATGGGACAGGGACTCCTTGTGAAGCGGATGGGAAAAACCAGGGTTATAGCAGAGACCGGTGCCGGTCAGCACGGGGTTGCCACCGCCACCATGGCGGCCAAATTCGGATTTGAATGCACAATATATATGGGTGAGGTTGATGTACACCGTCAGCGGCCGAATGTATTCTGGATGGAACGACTCGGTGCAAAGGTCGTAGCAGTCACCGAAGGCTCCAGAATTCTGAAAGACGCAATAAACGAGGCGATGAGAGACTGGGTGTCCAATATGGATACAACCCATTATGTCCTCGGTACTGCCTGCGGTCCCCACCCTTTTCCCGAAATGGTCACATGGTTTCAATCGATAGTCGGCACGGAAGCACGACAACAAATTCTTGAGAGAACCAATAAACTTCCTTCGAGAGTCTATGCATGCGTTGGAGGCGGATCCAATGCCATGGGCATTTTCAGCGGATTTTTTGCCGATCCTGTCGAACTTGTGGGCGTAGAAGCAGGGGGACTTGGTCTTGATTCGGGGCATCATGCTTCCCGCCTCAAATCCGGGGATGCAAGCATCGGGGTTGCTCAAGGGTACAAAACCTATTTTCTTCAGGATCGTGATGGACAAATGAAAGAAACACACAGTGTCTCCGCAGGTCTGGACTATGTCGGGGTCTCCCCCATCCTCTCTCATTACAAAGAAACCGGGAGAGTCAGGTTCGAAGCGGCAACAGATAAAGAGGTCATGGATGCACTCAGCCTTACTGTTAAAAAAGAAGGGCTCATCCCCGCGCTTGAATCCACCCATGCCTTTGTGCAGGCATTCAAAGAAGCACCCGGACTCTCACCTGACGAGAGCATTATTATAAACCAATCCGGCCGTGGAGATAAAGATATTTTCACCATCGCCGACGCATACAAAGACCCTGCGTGGCAGGAATTCATAAAAACAAAAGCGGAGGAATATAATGCTTAAAAAATATATAGAAGACAAACTCAAAGAGAAAAAAATCCTCCTTATGACCCATATTGTCATAGGTTACCCGAATTTTGAAGAATCGTATAAGATTGTAGAAGAAATGGTAAAAGCCGGGGTGGATCTCATGGAACTCCAGATACCCTTTTCCGAACCCATCGCCGACGGCCCGGTGATCCTCCATGCAAACCAGATCTCCCTGGAAAAGGGAGCCACTGTTAAGAAATGCCTTGAATTTGCCGGAAATGTCACCAGGCAGTATGACATACCTTTTTTATTTATGAGTTACTACAATATTCTTTATAAATACGGGGTCAAAGCCTTTACAGAAGAAATGAAACGGTCAGATATTCGAGGTGCCATCGTCCCGGATCTGCCTTTCGAAGAAGGAGCAGAATACCTTGAGGCGATGGCTGCCCATGATCTTGCACCAATCTTTATTTACACTCCCCGGACACCGGAAGAACGGATGAATCAAATTGCCCGACACGCAAAAGGATTTGTCTATTGCGTCGCCCGGAAAGGAGTGACCGGACTGGATACCAACTTTTCCAATCAGCTTGAAACATATCTCGCAAAATGCCGGAACACGGCACAACTCCCTATCGCTTTGGGGTTTGGAGTAAAAGACAAGGCTGATGTAAGCTATCTCACAGGTAAAGCAGATATCGCAGTCATTGGGACCCAGACCATACGTATTGTTAATGACAAAGGAGTACGTGCTGTAGGTGATTTCATCAGGGGTTTACGGTAACGAAGGAAAACCGGAAATATAAAAGTACTCAGATTGACTTAAGAAATGCGATCACTTCATCTTCAATAAAAACAGGTGTTGATGCAGACGAGACAACCAGGGCAGAGGCATAGCGTGATAAAGGAAGGGAAAGGGCTTTTAGCATCTCCGCATCCTCGATAAAGTGAACATTCTCTGAAGCAGCCAAAAGGCGTTGATACAACTTGCGGGCATTTGATGAAAGGGGGTCTCCGATGACAAAACTCACGTCACACCTGAGTTGTAATTCCAGGGCCTGTTCCTCTTTTTTATCAGTGACAGGACAGATGGAATCAATACACCGGATAGTCACACCCTGCTGCCATTCTGCTTTCACTTTTTCCTGAGTTTCAACGAAAAGCTCTCTGGATCCGGTTGTCTGGGATATGAGAAGTAATTTATTTATCTTTTGGGGAAAATTGAAAATATCCCGGGCATTCTGTAGAAAGTAGTCTGCATCGGCGGTATTCTCGATTATATAGGAGACCTTTGCATAACTTTCCAGACCAATCACTTCCGGGTGATTTTTTTTCCCGGTAATGAGAATACAATAATCATTGCGTGAATAGTGCTCAATGATATTTTGTACCTTTTTTACATTCCTGCAGGTCAAATCAACTATTTCATGATTTTTTCTGATCTTTTCCTCTTCATACCGGCTCATTCCGTGGGTCCGTATTCCGACGAGTGCTCCTGTTGGAATATCTTCCCCCTTCTTTAGTGTTTGTATTCGCAGAGAAGAAAGATGCTCAATATACTTTTTATTATTAATAAGATATCCGGGTATACAAATTTTCCTCTGAAAATTGCTCTTTCGCAGGGTCATTAATTTCTCTTCTGCTTTCCTGACTCCGGGACAGAATCCTGATAAACCGGGAATAAGAATCTTCATAATGTAAACTACCATAAAAAAAACAAAAAGGAAAGAATCATATTAAAATTTGTCCATAGACGAATTTACTTGAGTTTTATTCGAAGGCTCTATACAAAGAACC
>JAFGRV010000053.1 GCA_016934975.1 Spirochaetales bacterium
ACGCAGGACAGGCCCGCAACCCAAATAATTAATTTATGACAAGGTTGCCGTTATGAAAATTCTTGATTTCTTGTGAACCTGCGTTTCACTATTATTCCGCATATTCTTGTTAAAAAACAAGAATATGCGGAATAATAGCATAGTAATCCTTAACATAACCGAAAAAATCAATTATCAGTGCTTTCTCCCGGGCCTTTTGAAAACCTTCGGGAGATGCTACTTTTATGCCTCTTCATGAGTTTTCGATTGATTTGTATTTTTTGTCAGTAAAATCTGCTTAATTAATCTTTACGCTGGAACCTTCTACCTGCATGGACTGACTCGCGATTGATTCAATATTCTTGCTCTTTGATTCTTCTGCAATTTTATCCGCTTCTATTTTAAGTCCTTTATCAAAGGTAAATTCACCCTCTTCCGCTTCTATCGAAAGCTTACCGCCGGCACTGATCCTCAGGTCTTTATCGGTTTCAATATTTATCAACTCATCCTTGGCAAGAAACTCAAAACGCGTCGCTCCATCGGCTGCAAGGATCTGGATCTTTTCTTCCCCATCCTTATCATCCAGAATAATCTGATGCCCGCTCCTGCTTTTAATAAACTTGAGGTTATTTTCATCATCCTGATTCAGATCGCTTCCGGTATTTTCGCCTGTTTCCGGGGGGAGAGCATTCTCGCTCCATACTGAACCAAGAACAACCCCCTGTTCCGGGTTATCATTTAAGAAAGCAACAACCACCTGATCGTCTATTTCAGGGAGAAAAAAAGCTCCGCATTCAGAACTTGCGTAAAGAGTCATAACAGGAATCCAGTTCGTCTCAATGTCTTCTCCTAAAACAGAAAGCTTTACCTTTACCCGTCCCAAACCGTCCGGGTCTGCATTGTCGGTGACAATGCCGTAGATTGGTCCGTTTTGAAAAAATGTTCCCATACCTTTGTCCTTATATCACTAATTTACTCTCTTGTTTCCGGGCCCGCTGTTTCCAGTCCATGCTTTAGTTTTCTTAATTCCTTATACCATCAGGAAATAACACGCTGCCGGAATCCGAAAATAGTCACAATAAATGTAATTGCCCGTACTCTTAACTAATTATAACACACATAGAATATGAAGTAAAGGAAGATTAAAAAGAAGGAAAGAAATATTTATTTCTTGATATGGATCAATTCCGGGCATAACCCGGAGAGAAATCCCAGACTTGCAACTTGCCATTCATACTCTTTATTGATATAAAAATCCATAATATACTTTTGTTCGGAATCTTTAATATTAATAAGATTTACAATCCATTTTACAAGACACCGGATACCGCTTGAATTTATATAACTCAGTTGATTAAAATCGCAATTTATATTCTTGATTTTATTCGAGATGAGCTCTTCATGAATTTTCATGAAATACCCATCAAGCTTTTGTTGAGGATATTCCATATCAATTGAGCCTTGAAAAGATAATTTTATACCTTCCGTGATATCACTTATAATCAAGGTAATATCATCGTATACTAAATTCTCAACATTAATTTTACTCATTCTCTATCTACTTATTCCCTTAATTTAATATAATGATAAATAATCTATTACTTATAATCAAGTCTAATTTTAAAAAAAGGAGAAAAATCGACGGGTTCACCCTTTACGAGGATTCAAATACTTTTTATATTAACACTATAGTCGCGTAACAATAGGAGTAAAAAATGAACACTGTACTTGACGAACTCGTAATCTGCATCGAAAGAGGAAAGATTAATAAATCATCACCCTTTCCCAAAGACCTTGAAGGACAAAATGGAGCAGATGAATTAACAAAACTGGCTTTGGATAATGGCATTAATCCAAAAGATATCTTATCCCGGGCTTTAATTCATGGTATGAATAATATTGGTATTAAGTTCAAAGCAAATAAAGTATTTGTTCCGGAAGTTCTCATGGCTGCCAAAGCTATGCATGCGGCACTCTTTCATCTCAAACCCTTTTTCAATTCAGGGGATATTAAAACAAAGGGTACGTTTGTAATAGGAACGGTTGTGGGAGATTTACATGATATAGGAAAAAATATCGTCGCGATGATGATTGAAGGCGGAGGTTGGGAAGTCATTGATCTTGGTATAAATGTTTCCGCGGATACCTTTATTCAAACAATCGATAAATATCCCCATGCTGTTCTCGGGATGAGCGCATTATTAACGACAACGATGATGAATATGGAAACGGCTGTGGCAGAATGCAAAAAGAAACACCCGGAAACGAAGATCCTTATTGGCGGAGCACCGATCACATCAGATTTTGCAGTAAGAATCGGCGCGGATTTTTATGCACCGGACCCCCAAGGTGCATTGGAATATCTTAACACATTAGTAAAAGAAAATGAAACATAAAACTCATACGGCGACTATTGATCCCGGCTCAATTCATATTAATGAAGAGAATGTTATCGCCTACATGGGCTATAAAGAAAAAACATACCCTCAACCTGTTTTCGAATCAATTACAGCACTGTCAGGGCAATTACATTCTCACCTTAACATACATGCAGGGTGGATAAAGTGCCCTCATCCGGTCGTTGATGTATCAGCCGGATCAATTGTATGTGAAGAGCGTCAATTCAATTGCGGAAAGATTATTGTTCATGATCTCAAAGAATCAGAGGAGCTTATTTTATTTTTAGCGACAATCGGGAGCAAAATTCAGGAATGGTCCGATGAAAAGATGAAACAAAACGATCTTCTCGCTGCCTATATCATCGATATTCTCGGTTCAATTGCCGTGGAATCAGCTGTTGATATACTTCACAGCAATATTTTAGAGAAAAATATAAAAAATAAACAAAAACTATCAAACCGCTATAGTCCGGGATATTGTGGATGGAATGTAGAAGAACAACATAATCTTTTTTCTTTTTTTCCCGAAGGTTTCTGCGGAATAACCCTGACAGATTCTGCACTCATGCTACCTGTCAAATCCATAAGCGGAATAATAGGAATTGGTGAATTTATTAAAAAAAGAGAATATAGATGCGGTATATGTTCTCAAAAAGACTGTATTATGCGAAAAAAAAAGTAACTCTCTTTAGAAACGGGCCCCTTCCAGCATTAGGTGAAAGAGCTTATATCAAAATAAGGCATTCAAATGATTATACATAACTCTTCAGATTTATATACTCGCCATACATATTTCTTTACGGGTGTATACCCGGTCAGTTTTCAAGGATCATACATCCGTGAAGTAATTGGGGATGTAGTTCCGGTTCGGGAACCGGGTATTTTTCCCTGTTTACACTAAGTAGAAAAGAAGATAAATAATACAGCATGATATTTTATGGAGAATAGGCACATCACGGCACTGAATAAATAAAAAAACCAGGCAATATCACTTTTCTATTTGTTGTTTATGAGAATGACGTGTCGACAAGAGAATTGTTGTAATATAATTTTATCCGATCAACGGATAACCGGTATTGATTATCACTATATATACTAATAGGAAAGGAAATGTTGTAATACATTATGAAAAAACGTAAGTTTTTACATAGAATACATTTGCTATGCCTATTAATACTTCCATTGTGCCTTTTAATTCCACTCTTTATGGATATTGTATATCAGACATTAATATTATTTCCCACTTCAGATAAAAAAAAAATTGAGCCGGTAACAGATTCAATGTGGAATGGCACCTCCACTTTAAAGAATTTTGTATATAATCCGGAAAAAATGTATATTCACTATACCCTGAAACCACATTCCCGGAAGTATCCTCATGTTTTTATTATTATCAGGTTTGATCATAAAAAACCCTCTTTTGATTTATCACAATACAAATATATCACGTTACGAATTGCAGAGGCTCATTCTCAAAAAATTACTTTATTTATTAAGACATTCGAACAGGGCATTTCAAAATTTTCACATCAAAGTGCAGCCACACTCAGACACGACGAAAAAGTATTCTCCCTTTCCCCGTCTTTAGATGAGTATAAAATAAACTTAAGGGAATTTGTCACACCACAATGGTGGTATAATAATTTTCATACATCGGAAAAACAAATCGGACAAGAATTATTTAATAAAGCAGTCTCCTTTGATCTGCACTTTATACACCCCGAAGAAAATACGGTAAAAGACGAATCTAAAACATTAACAATAGAAGAAATCAGTTTCCATAAACCGGTAAGCCTTGTCAGTTTTATTTTAGCAGGAGTTTTTATTTTATACTATTGCCTGGGAATACCTTGGTTCAAAATAAATCGGAAGAAAAGAAACAAAAAAATGTTACTGCCCTATGTAAAACATCTTGATTATATTAATTACCGGGACAAGGAATTATCCCGGATAAAAGAATATATCGACAAACACTTTGATGATCCTGACATATCTACAAAGAAGTTACAAAGAAAAATGGGAATCCCGTCGGTAAAAATATTCAATCTCATAAAAGATGAATATAAATGTTCTTTTAAACAATTAATTAATACCATCAGGGTACAAAAAGCAAAATCACTGATTAAAGATTCCGATCTGAGGATAATTGAAATCAGCTATAAAATCGGATTTAATGATAGTACTTATTTTAATAAAATATTCAAGCAGATAGCAGGAATTACTCCGACGGAACTACGGGACAAGAACACCTCTGTCATACGGACAGGAAAAAAAATAAAGGTAACCCGGGTTTAAACTATTAGTTTCACTATCAATAATTATACTTCATAATGCTTGAATTGAGGTAAATACGGACTGTTCTGCTTCAGCATTTCATTCACCATTTTTTTTATCTCGGGCAAAGAAAGAACAGCTGCAGTGAGGGGAGAATATGCAACGGCCTGAAAAACAAGTCTCGGATCACCGGTAAAAGCCGCTTCAACAGCCATTTCTTCGGTCATGACACTAATATGGTTTAATGCGACTAATTGAGGAGGAAGTGCGCCGACATGGACCGGATGAAACCCTGCTTTATCAACAAAAACAGGTACTTCGACACATGCTCTCTCCGGCAAATTGGTGATGAGTCCTGTATTCGGCATATTACCATTAAATTGAAATAGTTCCCCTCCCATCCGGGCGTTAATAATATATGCCGCATACTCATGTTCCCGTTCCAGAGTAATGGGATTTTCTGAAAGCAGCCACTGTTTCACTTCATCTTTCCAGGTATTCGTCGTTCCCTGGTATTCTTTTAAAATATAGGCATACTCACCCGGATTCCAGCCGGTCCCATGAGTACAGTATTTTTCAATCAAATCCGGGCGTTTACGAAACCACCAATTATATTCCGAATTATGGCCGCTCGATTCAGTCACATAATAATCAAGGGCCAAAAACATTTCATTTCGCACGATCTCTTCGTTATAGATCTCCGGCCGCTCTGTTACCGCTTTACGGATTAAGGGGTAGGCATCTTTCCCTTTCCATTCATAGGACAGATACCATGCCTGATGATTGATTCCTGCACAGGTATACGTAATCTCGTGAGACGGGGCATTAATCCATTGCGACAGCATATGCGCAGTCCCCTGAACACTATGACATAATCCGGTAATCCGTCCGGGATCCGGGTGAGAGGATATACGCTGCATAGCCCTGCATAACATTGCCATGGGATTGGTATAATTTAAGAATATGGCATCCGGACAACACTGTTCGACATCTTTGATAATTTCCAGCATAACAGGAATTGTACGAAGAGCCCGGAAAATACCGGCTACATCCCGGGTATCTCCGACATTAAAATTAACACCATACTTCATGGGAATCTCGATATCATACCGCCATACATTCGTATCACCGGCTAATATTGTACAGACAACTGCATCCGCATCGTTAAGCGCCTCCCGCCTGTCCATGGTTGCCTCGACTTTGGCGGGATAATTACCAATATCAATTACGCGTTGCACCGACTCTTTAGCGAATTTGAGACGCTCTGCATCGATATCCATGAGGACAATTGTCGCATCTTTTAGCAACGGAAAAGTAAAGATATCCCGGGCGAGTCTTCGTGTAAATTGTAAACTTCCTGCACCGATAAAGGTGATTTTGGCCATACTATCCTCCTCCGACACCCCGGGAAATTGGGCACGTCATTATCTCTGTGTCTGCCCGGTACTGTCACTGTGATTGATGATAGTGAAACTTTCACATTTTGTCAATTGAAGATAAAAAGAGTGTAGAATTGATTGAGACCTCGCTATGAAATCGTTATACGCTTTTTAATACGTAATAGTGTCTATTACAGTAATCGGGTTTGCCGGCAGGATATGCCGGATTCATGATAATTATATCACGGATTCACACGGATTGAATGCGAAAAGAAACATCCGCATCCGATCCGTGTTTTTCCGTTTTATTTACTTATTTTTAAATACTATACTCTATTCAGCGAGCCAATCTTTAGCAAACTGTCCCATATAATTTTGATAGGTATCTGCCGGTCCGCCATGAAATCTGCTTGAACTTGTTGATTGTCCGTTTCCTAATAAAACCCAATTCTTATCAAACATCACGGATCGATATACAAAATCGAAGCACCATGCGATCCACCCGACATTGGGTTTTGAGTTAATAAAACTCTTATACTGATTTCCCCAGGATGTTGTCCCATTTACGGGCTGTGGTCCGTCGGCCTCAAATCCCCATTCAGTCATCATCACCGGGGCATTATTTGCCACCCAGTCAATCCAGTTCGGAATTCCGTGCTGCGGATAAATATGACATGAATAAACAAGATTTGAACCGGATAACAAGTCGCCTGAACTTTTTGGTGTCACTTGTGACCAGTTGGGACCGCCGACAATTATGATATTATTGGCACCGTGGTTATTTCTGATAATATTAACCCACCCCTGAGCCCTGGATTTCCAGTCACTCCAGGTTCCCTGGCCGGGTTCATTGAATAATTCAAAAATAATATTGGGATTATTCGCGTACCGGGGTGCTATATAATTCCAGAAATTCTCGGTATTTGATACGACATTTCCATCATTCCAGGAAACACCGACATAATGCCAGTCGACAATAACATATTTTCCTTTTTGAATGGAATATTGTACGGCAGGATCCAAAATATTGTTAAAAAAATCATCAGGGGTATAGTTAAGCCACCCATGATTTCCGGTTTCATCATCCACCCGGGGATGAACAGTAAGGCGGAAGACATCAATATTCCATCCGCCGGAACAGGCTCTATCGATGATATCATTAATTGTCGTATAAACCGATTGACTCCTGTCACCTTTATAAATGGCATCGATGTCGGCAAAAGCAACGCCTTTTAATCTTACGTTATTGTTGTTCGCATCTTTAATCCAATTCCCCTCGGTGTGAAGTGCGGGCAGTGTTCCCGCGTTTCCGGGAGTAGCAGTGGGAACAGGTGTTTGAACTGCCGTTGTGGGCACGGGGGTCGGTGCTCCGGCAGGGGGCCAGACATTAATAAGACCCACATAATACCGGGCTATGAGAAGGGAATCGACGATATCAATCGACCCGTCACCATTACAATCCGCTACGCTTTGATCAAAATTCGGGGGAGTAAGTCCGACATAATGCTGGGAAATAAGAAGCGCATCGACGATGTCAACGGCGTTGCTGTTATTTACATCACCGATTTCAGCGCAAAACAATTGAGTCATGGAAAATAATAAGAGAAGGACTAATAAAACACTTTTTTTTCTTTTCATTTTTTTCTCCAACGTTTAAAATTTGTATGATTTTGTACTTCCATATAATCAGCTTTTCCGACTAACGTCTTGCTTATTTATTATAATTTATTTTTGTAAATGACATAAAACAGAAAAACTTCCATAAATGGAAATACTTAAAACAAAACAGGATGATAAAGGGATTGATAAACCTAAAATCCTGTTTCACTTTAAGCTCAACAACTAATCATTACCTCCAAATATCCTAAGATAGTATTACTTATTATACCTTATCTGAAAAAAAAATCAACCAATTTTTTTACTACCGCATATACTGAAAAAGGTTGTCCGGCAGATGTACGCAGGTTCACAAGAAATCAAAAATTTTTCATAACGGCGACACTATCATAAATTAATTATTTGGGTTGCGGGCCTGTCCTGCGCAATGTATACTCCCGATTAATTGGTTTTTCTAAATCCGACAAACAGTCAGTTTCCGTTATTTCCTTCCGATATAAAGAGATGGTCTCTCATTTATTCGGCGGCATTGACCTCACATTGCCACAAGGAAAATCCCCACTGGGCTCCCCGTTTCATTCCAAACATTTTAACATACCGGGCTTCTACAGGATCTTTTGTAATATCATCATCCCTAAAATCCACAAGATCTCTTCCGAAATGCATCCGGGCCGGATTCATTCCGCTTAAAAATAACTCCTGACCATTAATGATCAACCGTCCGTCTTTGGAGATCGATTTCTTCGACGATACTGATACACACCCACTCAAATGTAAAGTATCAAAAAAAGAGACCGGCAGAGAGTGTTAGTTATTTTTTTATATAAAATTTGTCTTCAATGACCATACCACCGACTTCCGTAGTTAAAACAAATTTTACCAGATCACTTAACCTGTTAATAAAGCCTTTTCCTTTAAAATTAAGTGATGTATTGCAGAGTACGGGACAGCCTGTTCGTTTTTTGCACCATTGAAGAAGATCATAGATCCTTTTATTCTCCTGTTCCGTGACTGTCTGAACCCGTGCAGTCCCATCCACATGAGTGACTGCCTTCAATTCCGGAGAAAGTACCTTTTGAAAGTAAAGCATGTACGGGCTTGAACCCTGCCATCTAAAAAATTCCCCGACATCTTCTTCCGGGCACACCGGGGCGATGGGTCTGAACTGCTCTCTCTCCTTGATCCTGTTTAATGTTGTATGCATTTCCTTATTCAGGGGAGATGCAAGAAGCGACCGGTGACAGAGAGCCCGGGGTCCGATCTCATACTTTCCCTGGACCCAGGCAATAACCCCGGATGTATCATGAAGAAAATGGACCACCTCTTCATAGTCTAAATCATGGATTGCAAAGTTGCTTACATCAGCCTGATCCATAACGAACTCTTCACCGGAAAAAACACTCCAGGAAATCTTCGCGTTTTTCGTAAAATAATATTGAGCATCAATTGCCGCGCCAATAGCGATACCACTGTCATTCGTGCACGGGGGAACAAAAACTTCAGGAAAAAGACCGCAATCTCTCCATCGGGTATTCCATTCACAATTAAGCCCGCATCCTCCGCCGATAAGGAGGGGAAGGTTTTCCGTACAATGCATCAGGGCGAATTCATAGAAAAGATTAAAAAACATGTCCTGATACTTCCAGGCAAAATCTTTAAAAATCCGGGATTCTACACCTTTGTGATAAATTTCAAGTTTTTTAAATACAGGATGATGTCCGTTCTCATATTTCCGCATATCCCAGATATCAGGGAGAGAAGCCATGAGGTTTACATCTTCCATAAGATACTCCTTGTCACTTCTTGCCCGTCCGGAAGCAAAACCGGCGAGGGCCATTATTTTGCCGGCGTTTGTCAAATCAATAAAGAGGGGTTTATTCCCGGCAATACTGTAGGTACAGGAAAAAGAATCGCCAAGGTTCGCAAAAACGGTCTGAAATGCGGAAATAGAAAGGTCTTTGTTGATTTTATAGAATTTTCCGATTCTGCCTTCCCAGGTAAGCATATAACAGGGTTCTCCCTGGGGAAAAGGAGACATACCATAAGAACAAAATATGTGGGCGCGTTCATGGGTAGTTAAAAAAACCGGAAACCTAATTCCGCAGAATTCCCGTTCAACGATCTTTAATAACCCGGGATCGGTTCCGAAATAGGGATTGTGGAGATATTCACCGATCATGGTGATACAATCCGGTTTATTTCCATCATTTATACAAGAGCGGATATATTCATCCAATTCATTAAAATGTGTTCTGTATCGGAAATGAGAATCCTTTTCCGATTCGATGGAAGAGACCAAATGACTGTTTCGTAAGAATACGGTTCCGCCGTCATGATGGGTATTGCACCCGACAATGGATTCAATCTTTTTTTTCTTTAAAACCGACGGGGATAAAAGCCCGGTATTATTGTGCCTGCAAAGAGAATGCACCCGCCATATACTCTTCTCTCTATAGATAGAGTCCCAGGTCATCCAATAAAGAAATTCCAGAAACCGGGATTTGGAATTTTTTATGAAATAAGGTTCTGCCTTCTTTTTTGCTTTCTCTGCTATGTCATTATAATACCCGGGATCATGAGTTAATTTATATAAACGCTTTGGCAGAACGTTCATTGATTCCCGTTTTACAAATGTGTCGGGAAAACATGTCGAAAGACCGGCAGAAGGAGTACTCCACATGAGCGGAATCCCCAAGGCTGCCGCAAAAATACCGGGATTCATAGAACTGTGAGAAAGAGAAGGCATGTAAATTACCCGGCAGTCGAGCAAAAACGTGCAAAACCTTAGGATATCATTATCATACCAGATCTCTTTTTTATCATCCGGTAATAGAGAAGCGATCCGGGTGCCGGTGGAATTAAAGAGAATAAACCGGGGTATCAATCCGGAAGGATGAGAATCCATTAATGAACGGTACCTGTTGAGTTCATCACTATTGACAATTATTCCGAAATACGGTGGGGATTCTTTTTTTATTAAGGAGTGAAGGAATCTTTCATTCACCGGATGGGGGAGCTCGACCACATATCTTTGTGTCACATGAAACAACAGCCTGATACTCTCAGGATCTATTCCCGTAATGATATCCGCCCCAACTAATTTTTCCGACAGCCTGGTTTTATCCGGGAAAATATGATTTAAATTATCTTTAGAGAGATTGCAGCTCGCTATAATTTTTGTTTTTGCGCCTATTTTTTCCCTTACTATATTTATCAGTTCGATATCATCTTCTGAAACATCAATATGAATGATATCATAATCCCCGTCCCTGAGTCCGGGAACTACGGACCGGGCATGCCGGCAATCACCGTTAAACACGGATAACCACAAAGACATACCCGGATTATGATAACCATCCTTCGAAAGATATTTATGAATATTGCAGGTAACGATCAGGTATTTTAATTCTTCCATTTAATTTTTGTTCAATGAAAAATGATGCCGGATAAGCATAAATAGTTTCAAC
>JAFGRV010000436.1 GCA_016934975.1 Spirochaetales bacterium
GTCTATCTCATTTAGTAGTTTTATTATTAATAAGGCAGATTTAGAAGAATTTAAAAAATGGGCATATGTAGAGTTACTAACGGTTTCTGGTGATCGTAAATTAGAAAATCGTTTTCTATCTGAATATTATTGGCATCCCGATCAAAAAATTGATTTAAATACAAACCGATTTGAAACAAAATTTTTATGTAAAGAGACATCATATAACTATCAATTTAAGTATTCTGAATATAATTACAGCTATTACGATCCGGAGAATTCATTAAAATCATCACTATTAGTACCACCAGTCTGGATGATTGATCAATTTAAATTAAAAATGAAAAACGGGTATTCACCATTATGGTTCGATGATACGAATGAATTATTTTTTTATGACCCATCATATTATGATCCAGGTATTGCTGCTGCTTTAATAAATAAAAAAGAGTTAGAAAAATATTTATCTAAAAGTAAGTACATATTAGTATGGTATGTTTTTTTTCAAAAGAATATAAAAGATGAAAAAAAACATAAAAATCTTGGCGAAATTAATTACCATGGTATTTATTCAACAGAAAATGGAATTATTACCGGGAATTACAAAGAGCGTGATAGGTTCATTATTAGCGAATAAATAAAACTATGAGATACATCCGAAGATTATTCTCCCACATTTCCGGATTAAAGTATTCTATTCAAGATAATCCAAATTGGCTTTATTCCACAGGAATCTATAACAGGAAATCAGTAAGGATCGAAGAGGATATAAAACTACCATTTACGGCAGAAAATCTATCCTACTCCTGCGGCAGCTTCTCCATCTCCGCAAAAGTGAACACAGGGCCGTCGGCACAGACATACTTCGGACCGATATTGCAGCGGCCGCATTTTCCAATACCGCATTTCATCCTGTTTTCCAGGGAGAGGATGATATCTTCTTTGGGGAAACCGAGTTCAAAGAGGACGGGAATGGTATATTTTATCATAATCGGCGGTCCGCAGACGATGGTTACACAATTTGCAGAGGAGGGTTCAATCTTTTTCACGATTGCCGGGACGACTCCCACATGCTCGTTCCAGGAATCTTCATCGGTGGTCCGGTCCACGGTGAGGGCAACATTTACATTTTCTTCCTCTTTCCAGGATGCAAGAAGATCTTTGTAAAGTAATTCACCGGGTCTGCTTGCACCATAGACGATGGTTATTTTCCCGTATTTTTTTCTGTTGGCTAACATATACAGGATAGAAGACCGCATGGTGGTAAAGGCGAAACCCCCGGCGACGATCAGAATATCTTTTCCTTCCAGATTATCCCAGGGATAGTAATTCCCAAGGGGGCCCCGGATGCCTATTTTCGCGCCTTTTTCCATATTATGAAGTGCCCGGGTGACATTTCCCGCCTTTTTTATAGTGAACATCACATATCCGTCTTCCGAGGGAGATGAAGCTATCCCGAATGGCGCTTCGCCTATTCCGAATAACGAGAGTTCGGCGAATTGACCGGGCATGTAGGAGAAGGCCTTATAATCATCCGGCCGGTCAAATACCAGTTTAAATGTTTTTAAATCCTTTAATTCATTTTCGATGGTGATATCTTCTATAGTAACAGGATATGGTACATAAGGATTCAGCATTTCTCTATTCTCCCTATTCGACATTTACTTTATTAAGTTTTTGCAGTTTTTCTCTGATATCCAGATTCACAGGACATCCCCGGATACAACGGCCGCACCCCACACAATAGGTATCTTCAAAATTATCCACTGTATAAGAAAATTTATGCATAATTCTCTGGCGCATCCGTTTGGTTTTATTATTACGCGGATTATGCCCCGATGTATGATACGTAAATAATGAATACTGGCAGGAATCCCAGGTTCTCACCCGGACTCCCTCACCGGAACTCTTTTTTTCATCAGTCACATCAAAACAATAACAGGTGGGACAGAGATAGGTACAAATTCCGCACCCCAGGCATCCATCGACTATTTCCTGCCATACTTCATCAAGAAAAACGGCATCAATTTTCTGCTTTAATCCATCAATATCAAACTTCTTCATTTTTTCAAGAGCTGCGTTTATCTTTTTGTCTTTTTCTTTTCTATGGGAATCTTTTATTTTATCGAAGAGTCCGGAATTGGTTTTTAAAAACTCATCTCCTCCCGGAGTAGTTGCCTCCAGTAATAATTCACTCCCCAGGTCATAAGCAATAATATCCGAGCCTGCGGTATCAGCGGGATGTGAACCGACAGTGGTACAAAAGCATGTTTTACAAGGATTATTGCATGCCATAGATACAAACAATACATTGCCGCGGCGTGCCCTGTAATAGGGGTCATCATACTTACCGTATGTATCACCGAACGCCTTATCCAGGTATAAAAAAGATTTCGTATCACAGGGTCTTAAACCAAAAATGATTGCTTTTTCGGTGTTGAGGGGTGTATCAGTCAGATTATTGTCTTTAAACCGGAGAAGAAGCTCACATTGAGGGAAAAGAAATTTTTTAGGGGGAATTTTACTATTACTATAATCAAAAGCGATTTCCTGCTTCCCGTCCACTTCTTTAAATTCGACCCCTGTTTTTCCGTTCACAGGGGCGTAGAAGACGGCTTTCTTTTTTACAGCGTCAATGAGTTTGCTTATGTTCGCTTTGGCTATTATTCCACATTCCATTCTATATTCCTCTGCTTCACTTATGGTTCAGTGATAAAATCGTCTTTATCATCAGGATTAAACGTTGAAATCGGCGATATCCGTGACATATCAAAATCGGGATAATAATCAAATAATTCTTCTACATCCTGAACTATCATACTGGTAAAAGTCTTCAGATCGATACCCATGGGGCATGCCCGGTGACAGGCATCACATTCCACACACCTGGCAGATTGATGAAATATCCTGATTAAATGAAACATCATGACATCCGATATATTGTTGCTCACACCAATCCATTTCAGGTCTGTCTGCTCGGCAAAACACTCCTTGCAATAACAGTTGGGACATGCCTGCCGACAGGCATTACATCTGATGCACCTGGACATCTCGGATAAAAAATATTGCCATCTTTCATCTCTGCTTTTATTCTTAAAATCATTATATGTTTGACCGCTGCCTTCGCCCTTCTCTTTCGCGTTGTTTTCCACTATATAGTCCACACCTTTCGGCTCAGGGTACCGGCAGTCGATACAGGCCTGCTGGAGGAATTCACTCTTTTTAAGCACAATGGTGCTGCCGTCTTCCATCAGTAGATTCAAATTTCCTTCCGGAGTTTCTTCACATTGGGAAATCTCTTTTTCGCCGCACGCTGCGAGGACTTTTTTCCGGTCCACCATGCCGCTGCAGGGTACACCTATCAATACTAATTTATCCCGGGGGGCTTGTTTTTCCTTAAGAAGGACAACAACGGAACGCATATCACAGCCTTTGACAATAACAGCCACAACCGGTTTTTTAACAGGCTCTTTACCGCGCGTTTGTATATGTTCATAATACGGAGGAAGATAAACAGCAAGATTAGCGGAACAAAAGGAGTTCCACACCAACTTCTCTGTATTTTGAAGGGTCTCTTTTTCCCCCTTTACATTAATAAAACAGGGGCGGCTGACAAGAGGAACAGAACCCTTTTCAAAGCCGATGATGACATCCGCCTTTTGTTCACTCACAATCTGTTTAACAATTTTCCTGATTTTCTCTTCCATATCCTTTAACACAGTTCCTTTTTTAGTTTGATGATAGGCCCGACTTTTTTCACATCAGCAATAACATTGTTAATAAGGCTGGCAAAACGAACTCCCTCGGAGGCCGATACCCACGAAAATTGAACACGCTCCGGCTCTATCCCTACATATTCAATGAGTTTTTTCACCAGAGCAAATTTCCTCCGGGCCACCAGGTTACCGCTTATATAATGACAGTCCCCGGGATGACACCCCGAAACAAGGACGCCATCGGCGCCGTTTTGAAGGGCCTTAAGAATATACTGGGGATTTATCCGCCCGGAACAGGGAACCCTGACAATCCTGATATTCGTTCCGTACTGAATACGGCTCACACCTGCCAGATCGGCGCCGGCATAAGAGCACCAGTTACAGAGAAAGGCGACAATTTTAGGCTCCCAGTTTACATCTATGTTTTCCATAGCATTCTATCCTTTTTAAATGTGTACATTCAAATCGCGAGTTTCCGTTTTCCGGGAAACTTGAGCCAATTGCAAAAATCCAATAATGGTTGTGGACTTTTTGCAATTGGCTTCGGAGTTTTTTTATCGCGTTACAAAGTAACGACTTATAATATAAGGAAATAAAAAAACTCCACATATGTTATGGTTGGTTCTTGCAGTAAATTGGTGCGAGTACTCCCCAATTTACTGCAAGAACCTCCTCTATAAAGTATTTAGCATTTCCAGTATCTGCTCATCCTTGAATCCCTTGAGGTTGATGGCAGATCCCCTGCAGGTTGCCGCACAGGTACCGCAGCCCTTACAGAGTGCTTCATTTATGACTGCAACACCCTTTTCTTCATCAAGGGTAATGGCGTTATACGCACAGACTGTCACACAAGCGGCACATCCGACACACCGCCGGTTATTGACATAAGCGATTTTTCCCTCTGCCTGGATTGAATCCTTTGAAAGGATGGTGGCGGCCCTCCCGGCAGCAGCCCTGGCCTGGGAAACAGCCTCTTCCACATCTTTGGGGTAATGGGCAAGACCGCAGACAAAGACACCATCGGTGGCAAATTCTACAGGCCGGAGTTTTACATGAGCTTCCAGAAAAAATTTATTCTGATTCAAAGGAACCTTGAACATTTTTGCCAGGTCTTCGTTATCGGGATTAGAATCTATCCTGCTATTCAAGACGAGCAAATCCGGTGATATTCTTAACCGTTGCTGTAAAACAGGATCCGTGACAGTTACATCAACCTGATTCCCATTAAGTTCAACACGTGGTTTTTCATCAAGGTCATAACGTATAAAGGTTATCCCCATCTCCCGGGCTTTCCCGTATTCCTGCTCCCTGAATCCGTAACTCCTGATATCCCTGTACAAAACATAGATTTGGGCAGCGGGATTTAATGTTTTAATATGAATGCTGTTTTTAATAGCGGAGGCGCAACAGACCCGGCTGCAATATTGATGATCTTTTTCCCTGGAACCGACACACTGAATCATCACAACCGTATCGGGAATTTTAAAGCTCCCATCCAGAAAGGACTCATCCAATTCAAGCTGGGTTTTTATAGAGGAGTGCTTTCCATAGGAGTATTCCTCCGATTTAAATTCCGAACCTCCGGTGGCCAGGATGGCGACGGCATGTTCAACAATAACTTCCTGGTCCTTCCCCTGTATAGTCGTTTTAAAGTTACCGACAAATCCTTCTACCTTTGTAAGAGTACTATCTGTATAAATGTTGATTAATGTATTCTCCTGCGCCCGGCGGATTAAGTTTTTCAGGTACGCAGCTATATCGTTGCCCTGGTGGTCTGTATCCAGCTTAAGAGCATTACCACCCAATTGGCTGCTTTTTTCCACGAGAAACACTTCATACCCCTGATCGGCTATGGTGAGAGCCGCGGATAACCCGGCGATGCCGCCCCCTACGACGAGGGCCTTTGAGATAACCGGTAACGATATGCTCGTAAGAGGTTCCAGAAGAGCAGATTTTGCCACTGCCAGCCGTATCAAATCCATGGATTTTTCCGTGGCGGCAGCCTTCTCATGCATGTGCACCCAGGAACATTGATCCCGGATATTGGCCATCTCAAAGAGGTAAGGATTTAATCCCGCTTCCCGAATAGTCTGCTGAAAGAGGGGTTCATGGGTTCTGGGTGAACAGGAGGCCACAACTACCCGGTTCAGATTATACTCTTTTATCTTTTCTTTAATAGCTTCCTGAGTATCGGAAGAACAGGTATACAAATTATCAGTGGAATAAGCCACATAAGGCAGGGATCGGGCAAATTTTGCCACAGAGGGGACATTCACAATACCCCCTATATTTTTACCGCAATGGCAGACGAAAACGCCGATCCGGGGGGGTTCCCCGGCTAATTGCCGCTCCGGTGGTAATTCTACACGGGTTATTTCCGTTCCTCTTGAATCAGCCAGATCGACCATAACAGCGGAAGAAGCACAGGAGGCTTCCACCACGGTTTCGGGAATATCCTTGGGCTCGGTAAATGGACCGCAGACATAGATACCATCCCTGGTGGATGAAACAGAATCAAAGGCACGGGTTTTCGAGAAGCCATGCTGATTCAGTTCTATGCCGAACTTCTCCGCAAGCTTCATGGCTTCCAAAGGGGGTTCCAGGCCGGCAGAAAGAATAACCAGGTTATAATCCTTTTCTTTATAATTCCCGGTTTCATCCACATATCCTATAATTAAGTCATTGTTTTTTTTAACTTCTTCCACGGAACAGGGTTTACACCGGGTAAAACCGATACCAAGCTCTTTGGCCCGTTCATAATAGGCATCAAAATCCTTTCCATGGGCCCGTATATCAATAAAAAATATCTCGCAACTCACATCAGCCTCATGCTCTTTTGCGATGATCGCTTCTTTTAAGGCATACATACAACAAACCGAAGAACAGTAATCGTGTTCTTTATCCCTGGAGCCGACGCATTGAATAAAGGCGATACGAGCGGGTTTTTTCATATCCGAAGGGCGAAGCAGTTTGCCTGTAAAGGGACCGCTTGCGGATAATATACGTTCGAACTGGAGACTGCTCACCACATTCGGGTAATGAGTGAATCCCATCTCCGGTTTATGACTGGCGTCATACTGGCAGAATCCGGGGGCAAGGATTATTGCACCGGTATCTATTTTAACGATCTCATCCTGCTGATCATAGTCGATAGCCCCGGCAGGGCAGGCATCGCGGCAAGTTTCACAATTACCGCTTAAAAAATGAATACAATTGTCTTTTTTAAGAACAGGGACATTCGGCAGGGCCTGGGGAAAGGGAATATGGATGGTGCTGCGCCCTTTGAGCCCCAATTCAAACTCCGATTTCAAAGCAATCTTTGGTTCGCTATAGACCTTATCCAGCCGGATTGAACCGGTGGGACAAACAGATTCACAGGCACCGCAGACAATACAAACTTCACTTTTTCGTTCATAAGGAGTAGACATTTTTATATCCGCCCCCCGTCCCATCATGTCGGCAGCCCCGACTCCCATCCTGTCTTTACAAATCCTGACACACAGGCCGCAGAGGATACAATCATCATTCTCTTTTTTAAACCGCTGGCTCGTCACCCCGTACTTTACCGCCAGCTCCTTCAGGATATGGACATCAGGGCATCTGGCCAAAAGAAGTTCGATACTAATCCGCCGGCTTTTTAAAACGCGTTGGGAATCGGTTTCAACCTCAAGACCTTCCCATACTTCATAGTTACAGGCCGTCACCACCTTTGACCACGTGCCGGATTTTGCCTCCACAACACATATACGGCAGCCCCCATAGGCTTCCAGAAAGGGATAGTAGCAAAGAGTGGGAATTTCGATACCTAAAATTCCCGCCACTTCCAATATGGTCTGGCCCGGTTTTGCAATGACCTTCTTTCCATTGATTGTTAGATTGATAATTTTATTCTCACTCATAGGGCAACCTCATTCACAGGAACCTTTTCAACGGCATTAAAGCGGCAGACATCATAACACAAACCACATTTAATACATTTCCCCATATCAATAACATGAACCAGCTTTTTCTCACCCGATATGGCACTCACCGGACATTTTTTCCGGCATAATCCGCAGCCGGTGCAGGCATCACTTATAATGTGAAATTGAAAAAGCTTTTTACAGACACCGGCAGGACAATATTTATCGTTTATATGAGTTTCATACTCCTGTTTAAAATATTTTAAGGTACTTAATACGGGATTGGCAGCCGAGGAACCAAGGGCGCAGAGGGAAGTGTCTTTCAGATATTCACCCAGATCATAAAGGGTGTCCAGATCCTCTATCCGGCCCTCCCCTGCACAAATGCCTTCCACAACCTCCAACATCCGGCGAACTCCTTCACGGCAGGCAACGCATTTGCCGCAGGACTCACCCTTCAAAAAATGGAGAAAATACCTCGCAACATCCACCATGCAGGTGTCTTCATCCATGACAATCATACCACCGGATCCCATCATGGAACCGACTTTTGTCAATTCATCAAAATCAACAGGTAAATCCAGGAGATTTTCCGGTAAACACCCCCCTGAAGGTCCTCCAGTCTGAACAGCTTTCAGCTTCTTCCCCCGGGGGATACCACCGCCGATGTCAAAGATTATCTCTTTCATGGTTATTCCCATGGGAACTTCCACCAGGCCTGTATTGGTAATTTTCCCCACCAGTGAGAAAATCTTGGTTCCTTTACTTCGTTCGGTGCCGATACTTTTATACCAATCAACACCCTTTTCAATGATCCGGGGGACATTTGCCAGGGTTTCAACATTATTCAGGGAACTTGGTTTGTTCCATAATCCACGTTCTACCGTATGTACATATTTGGCCCGGGGTCGTCCCACCTTACCTTCCAGGGAGGCCATTAAGGCTGTTGATTCTCCGCACACAAAGGCCCCTGCCCCTTTCACAACCCGGATAAAAAAATTCATTCCGGTTCCCAGGATATTTTCCCCGAGAAAGCCGTATTCCGCCGCCTTTTCGATGGCGAGGTTCAGGTGCGCCACTGCCAGGGGATACTCTGCTCGTACATATACATAGCCTTCGCAGGCGCCGACTGCGTAAGCAGCGATGAGCATACCCTCGAGGACCGAATGGGGATTCCCTTCAAGCACTGCCCGGTCCATATATGCACCGGGATCGCCTTCATCGGCATTGCATATAACATAACGGACACCATCCTCGGACTCGGCTTTCCGGCATGAAGCCCATTTCCGGCCGGTAAGAAAACCACCGCCGCCCCTGCCCCGGAGTCCCGAGTCTTTGATGAGGTCAATAACCTCTTCGGGCTGCATGGTAGTGAGAACTTTTGACAGGGAACCATAACCGCCAATGGCGATATAATCATCTATACTTGTAGGTTCGATTCTCTCATTCTGTGACAGCAGGGTCCGTACCTGTTTTTTATAAAATGGAATTTCGTTGATTTCCTTAATCTTCTCTTTCGTTTTATGATCTTCAACAAGCAACCGGTCTATAACTTCACCATTTTTAATCGTTTTGTTGATAATCTCTTCTATATCCGATTCTTTCACCCGTTGATACAATATGTTCATTGGGTGAATAACAATCATCGGTTCAATTTCACAAAAGCCGAGACAACCGGACAACCGG
Organism: Spirochaetales bacterium; assembly: GCA_016934975.1. Lineage (GTDB taxonomy): Bacteria > Spirochaetota > Spirochaetia > SZUA-6 > JAFGRV01 > JAFGRV01. The sequence continues at coordinate 9,284 of JAFGRV010000436.1, forward strand.
ACATCTACGCCGGACCCAAGGCCCTCTTTCTCTATCTGCTCTTTAAAGGCAGCAGCTACCGGTTTACTCCCTTTAAGGATACAGCACGTAGAATCTGTCGAAATAATCACTTCAATTTTTTTGTCTGCCTTACCCATGCTTAAACTATTCCGGAGATTCGACAGCTCCTCCGCATGCTTTATCTTAACCATTATTCCCTCTTTGCATAATTATCAATCAACTTTGAAACCCCGGAGAGGGTCATATTTCCATGGAATTCACCATCAATGGAAATAATCGGTCCCAGGGCACATGCCCCAAGGCAATTTACCGTCTCAAGAGTAAAGATTTTATCTTCCGTTGTATGCCCCTCTTCGATACCGAGGATTCTTTGGAGCTCCTCCAGGATAAGTTGTGCTCCCCGGACATGACAGGCGGTTCCCATGCATACCTGGATTGTATGCTTGCCCCGGGCTTCCAGACTAAAAGATTTATAAAAACTTACCACACCGTATACTTCGGCATAGGACAACCCAAGGCGTTTGCTAATCCTCTTAATTACCATTTCCGGCAGATAATTAAAATATTCATTGGCATCCTGGAGGATCATGATCAAAGACCGCTGTTCGGCTCCGTATTTGTCAATGATTTTATCGGCGGCGATTGTTTCTTCTGTTTCCACTTCAGTCAAAGTTTCCGGAACTTGTACATGATTAGTCACGGGACAGGAGACAGTACAAATACCGCAGCCTGTGCATTTTTCATCATCAACATATCGTGCCTTTTTTTTAATTTTTATTTCAAAATTTCCCAATTCACCCGCAACTTCTTCCACTTCTGCATTGGTGTAGACTTCAATATTGGCATGCCGGCTGCATTCCACCAGTTTCGGGGATAAAATACACATGGAACAATCGTTTGTGGGAAATGTCTTATCAAGTTGGGTCATAACTCCGCCAATGGAAGGGGATTTCTCTACCAGATATACCTTGAACCCGGCGTCTCCCAGGGTAATTGCGGCCTGGGTCCCGGCAATACCGGCACCAACAATGACCACCGATCCCTTTTTCTTCTTCTTATCCATAATTATCCATCCATATCCATCTGGTCTATGTTCTCTTCCAGTTTTTTCAAAACAGTTGCCTTATCCACATCACCCTTTTCGATAAGGAGGTTGATGCAATCCTTCCGGAACTCCTGGGCGACTTTGGAAATTTCATCAACCTTATGAAGAAGACCTTTGGGAGCATACCCTTCCTTTATAGCCAGATTCCTGACGCTGAGCATGATGTTGGAAAAATCTACATCCTGGGGACAATTTGCAGTGCAGCAATAACAGTGAAGACAGAGCCAGATGACTTTGCTACTTAAAAGCTCTTCTTTCATACCTAAAAGGATCATCCGTATAATTTTTCGTGGATTATATCCGGTCTCAACCTGGAAAACCGGACATCCCGCCGTACAGGTGCCACAGGCAAAACACTTTTTTATATGTTCTCCCCCGGGCATCTCGGAAATCAAATATTTAAAATCAGGATCGAATTCCTTCACATCCATTACCTTGTCGCTCATGCTTGATCGTCCTCCTGTTCTACTGCTTTAACCGCATAATTATTATAAAATACCATTAGAGTGCGATGGTCAAAACTTAAATGCTTTCAAAACACTACACTTCGGGCCTGGGGTATAGTCCGGCTCCTTCGATGATCTCCGGGACAAACCGTTCCCAGGCAATCGCCATAAGATGCACCCCGGCAACGCCCTCGATGTCACGTATCTCCTCTATCTGTTCTATACAGATTTTCCTGCCCTCGGCTCCCGCATTTTCCGCTTTAGCCATTCTCTCAATAATCTGATCGGGCACTGTTAAACCGGCCACCTTATCTCTCATATACTCTGCCATGCGGGCGGATTTTAACGGCGTCACACCGGCCATAATTTTCACTTTTTCATGGAGGCCCCTGTCCCGGACCTGTTTCATCCACTCTTTAAATCTATCCATATCATAAATGCATTGGGTCTGGATAAAATCCACACCGGCCTTTACCTTTTTCGATAACCGTATGACCCTGAACTCGAAAGGATCACCAAAGGGATTTGCAGCACCGCCGATAAATATTCTTGGTTCCACAACCGGTGCCGTTTTGCTGTTTTTAATTTCTTCACCATTTATAAAGGTCTTCTCATCTCTCATTTGTTTAATGGTCCCGATTAATTGAACCGAATCCATGTCGAATACGTTTTTGCACCCGGGATGATTCCCAAACTTCTGATGGTCCCCGGTGAGGCAGAGTATATTTTTAATTCCTAGGGCATAAGCCCCAAGGATATCAGCCTGTATAGCCAGGCGGTTTCTGTCACGGCAGGTTATTTGTATCACCGGCTCCAGTCCCTCCCGTAAAACAAGGGTACCCGCCGCGATAGAAGACATACGTGCGATGGCGGTTTGATTATCGGTTATGTTGACTGCATCGGCATATCCTTTTAAATGTGCCGCGTTGGTTTTCACTTCCTCTACATCGGCACTTTTCGGGGGGCCCAGTTCCGCAGTAACGGCAAAATGGCCTGCTAAAAATACCTTTTCCAAATTACTACCGGCTTTTAATTCACTCATAGTTTCATGTCTTCCTTTTCTATTTTACCCGGACCACCGTCTTTGCCCGTACTCCAGTCTTTTATTGACTCTACCTCTTCCAGATTTTCCAGGAGGTCGAGTTTTTTGAGTCTGTCGTAAATCAACTGCCAGCCGCAGTCGATGTTCTCGGGATCTACTTCACACATTCCATTTTGTGATCCGCCGCATGGTCCGTTCAACATGCTTTTGGAGCACCGGGCTATGGGGCAGATGGCGCCATATTTATCGAGAACACATTCACCGCAGCCGACACAACGGGCAGACCATTCTCCCTGTGCCGTGGTTGCTCCGTAAAACTTCGTATTCAATGCCGGGATCATTCGTTTTCCGTCAAATACTTCACTCCCAAACTGGACGCCGACACCACATGCCAAAGAAAGAATCCCATCGGCCCACAGGATTTCCTCTTTTACTGTATCGAAAAATTCCCTGTCACATTGCCTGGTAATACTCGCTTCCTTCACTTCCATATCTATGTTGTTTTTCTTGTTTGCCAGGCGGATTAAGGAAGCCAGTATTCCAACCTCTTTTTCGCCGCCTGCCATACAGACGGCAACACATGAGTCACAACCAAGAAGCAATATTTTTTTATACTTCCTGATAGACTGATAAATTTCTTCAAAGGGTTTTTGTTCTGCGGTTATCAACTGCTCTCTCCTGTATTTAGCTTTCCGGTAAGACGATCTGCCATCCGGTGAACTACATATTTAAATTTATGGGCATCCATAACAGACAGGTAATCCATCTGCACAATCTGCGGATCATAACCGATAGTTTTCAAAGCCTTTTTTACCAGGTCCACACGTTTTTCGGCTCTTACATTGCCCTTGATATATTTACAGTTGTCACGGGGGCAGCCAAGGACCAGGACACCTTCCCTCTCTGCTTCCAGGGCTTTCAGGATCAAAGCACTTTCTATTTTTCCGGAACAGGGCAAACGGATGATATCCACCAGTTCAAAGAGAGAAGGATCCTCCACACCATCCAGAGCCTGAAGAGCGGAGTTCTCACAGCAAAAAGCAACAATTTTTTTAACGCTTTCCATAGGTTACCCGTAATCCTTACATACTGGTATCGTTTTTAATCAATCTGACTCAAAATAACATTGTCCGAATAAGCAGGCAAGGTTATCGCCTTTATCGGACATTCTCCGGCACAGGAACCGCACTTTTGACAGACTTCGGGGAGACATGCCGCAACATCCTTTTCCGTATCAATAATCATGGCATGAAAGGGACAACTCCTGATGCAGGTCAGACATAAAATACATTTATCTTCATCCACTGTCACAGAGGAAAGTTCAATTTCCATTGTCTTACCTGCGAGCAAGGTATGCACTGCCAGGGCCGTTGCTTTGGCATCGGTGATAATATCCGGAATATAATCCCTCCCCGTGCAGGCACCGGCAGTGAAAATTCCCGGACGATTGGTCTTTCCCGGGAATAAATGAACATTATTATCCTGGAACTGCCCTAATGTATCCAGATTGATACCAGTGAGGTCTGCCATCCCGGGATCGGCCTCGGGGGAAATCCCGGAGAGGCTGATGCCGATGAGATCACATAACAATTTCATAGGTTGTTGTAAGAGCGTATCAGTATAGATTATTTCCGTACGCTCATTATGAGAGGAATCCTTATTAAAATTGAGTGTATCTTCATATTTTACAATCACCACCCCGGCATCCTGAACTTCATCAAAAAGGATTTCCAGGGATTTTGCAGAGACCCGGGTTTCACGACTGAAGATAAATACCTGATTTTTAGGGTCTTTCTGCAATCCAAGGGCCATGTGAAAGGCCATTTCCGCACTGGCTTTGGTCTCTTCCACTTTATAATCCAGGAGTATGGCTATCCTGCGGGTTTCTTTTTTCCTGGGTAACGCTGCCACCCGGTCGACCAGATCCGAGGCTTTGCACATCCCGGGATCCTGTTGGAAAACATCCCCGGGAAAACCGGAGTTTCTCCCTTTCCATCGTCCTGTTGCTATAACAACAGCTCCACAGGTAATTTCTATTTCTCCACCGGGGCTTTTCACCTTTGCCCGGAAAGAACCGACAGAGCCTGCAAGTGATGTGAGAGACGAATTGGTATAAACCTTTATCCCCTTGGGGAGCGGGGGATAGTGATAAGACGGGGTATGATCTGTCTTTGTTTTAGCGAGGTTGAGCATTCCTCCAGGTTCACTCTCTTTTTCCAGGAGGATAATCCGGTATCCACGTTCATCCAGTTCACGGGCAGCAGACATACCGGCGATTCCACCACCCAGGACCAAAACAGTTTGATTCATGGGAATAGTTTTTTTATCAAACCCGGGTATAAACGAAGCAGCTCTGTACCCCTTTTGTATCTGTTTTACGATTGCATCGGACTTATCTTTCAAAGACTGAATATCAGCAGTTCCGATATTGATGGGAAACAGAGAGTCCCGGGCAATACCCATTTTATTTGCGAGGGACGTAAGAAAAGCATCATCGTATACCTTTGAACATCCCGCCACAACAACTCCCCGGGGTTTTTCCTCGCTCAAGGAGCCGGGAACATCTTTTAAGCCGGTTTCCGTACATAAAGCCGGATAATCAAAAATGTCTGCACTCTCTTTATAAACCGATTTTATATTCGAGAGAGTGTTGTCATCGCATAAAGCGCCCTCACAATGACATATAATTATGGACAGGTTATCATTTTGCTTCATTATACAGACCCTTTGGCTAAAACGCTCTTTCCGATTTCATATGCAACTGCCCGGGCTCCGGCTATGGAATCGGAGATATTCATAGGTTCATGGCATGTGCCGCATACATACACATCTTTGTCATCACTCTCTAAAAAACCGAACTCATCCTGTTTCAGATGAAACATTTCTGTCAGAGTGGAAGCTGATGAGGAAGGTCCTAATCCCACTGATAATACGACCCTGTCATGGAAAGCAACGGTTTTATTGTTCTTCCAGTCCTCTATAAAAAGTTTTAGTTTCCCATTATTGGTTTCTTCTATAGTAAATGGTAATCCCCTGACAAATCGGATTCCACTTGCTATTAATTCATTATGTAAATGGGTGAAGGTTTTATCAAAATTCTGGATATCAATATAATAAATTGTAATGTTAGATTCAGGCTCATTATATTTCAGGACCCGTGCCAGACGCAAAGCATAGGCACAGCAGATACTCGAGCAATAGTTTCTTCCGATATGGGGATCCCTGGACCCGACACATTGAACAAAGGCCACATCTTCGGCGCCGTCACCTAAACTCCGTCGGCTTGCCAGCAGTTCCTCTGCCTCTTTACCTGTCATTACATTCTTTAATTGACCATAACCGTACCGGGGTTTTTTCTTCGGGTCAAAGGGTTCATGACCCGTGGCGATGACCACCTGGTCATACCGGACCTCCATTTCGCTGTTTTCCGGTCCACACTCCACGGCTTTTGTAGGGCACGCATCGGCACAGAGAGTACATTCTTTTCCCTGGTGGATACGGCAGCGTGAGAAATCGATAGTATACTGGGTAAAATTTCCCTTTTGATCCCTGGTAATGCACTTTTCCGGGCAGGCCGACACACAGGCATTACAGGAAATGCAATTTTTATGATCAATTACCGGATGTGAACGAACAATCCTGGCAGTTTGAACGCCGCCGGTTTGAGTCACAGAAGTCACCGAAGCACCGGTTATGAGGTTGATATTTTTATTACTGTAAAATTCGTTAAACTGTGTAAAAGCAATACAGACGCTGCATTGACTGCAATCCTTTGTGGCCTTACAGCAATAATCTAAAACATTACCGCCGATCCTGTTTTTAGATTCAACAAGGGTAACAGAATTGTTACTTTGGGCAAGCTCGACAGCTGCAGTACAACCGCTTATACCGCCGCCAATAATAAGTGTTTTTGTCATAATTCTCTTATAATATACTAAATTTATCCGACTTTTTTAATACATTAACCGGATATTATTTAAACCTTATTAAAAGAATTAACAATAATATACCCAAAATAGGTAGTAATGTCTTAGTATTTACTTATTAATTATATATATCTAGATTAAATAGCTTAAATTAATCTATTATCAATACTAATAATGGAGTATAGCTGATAAGGTATAGCATTGCAACTATTTTTTTTGGTAGAGGTGGTTTTGCTTTTTCACAGGGTTATATAAACTATACGATAGGGAATTAAATTTTATAATATTTCTTACCGTATTAAATTGTCCCCGGTTTTTACCGAATTTACGGATCACAATGATGGATTTATTAAAATATCAAAATTTTTTATAAATACCACTCCTGCTTGAAATTAATGGTATTCTTCATTAGCATTGCATTATTGCTGAAATTATCAATCATTAGTCTTCATTTTTTAAGGAAATAACAGATGAGTAGTGTAGTGGACCAAAAGGAAAATAAAAATGAATTAAAAAAATTGTTGCTGAATCGGTATTTTATTTATACGAATTTTTTAGAATTATTATCAGATTATTCTTTGAATTCAGCTAAAAAACAAGCATATATATTAAAAGCAAATATCGCAAAAGAAATCTTTACAATGCTTAAACATGATTTAGGAAAAGAAGAAAAAATAAAATGGTGGACAGACCAGTATAATCTTGACATTATTCCTTGGGATATCTTTATTGTAGAGGTAAATAAAATTGATAAATTACGCTCGTTCTGCTTTTTTATGGAAGAAATTCAAATTAATGATAATGATGAAGGGATATAGTATACAAATAATCAAACAACGGCGCATAGAATACGTGTTTACTTAAAAATTTTACCTATCGCATATGACAGAGTGAATGAAAAAAGATATATTTATTATCATGATGACATTGAGAGAATTAAAAGAGATTTAGAGGAAACAATTATATCAATCATAATTAAATATAATATCAATGATTTTAAAAACAGCAAAATAAATATTCTTGAAGCCACTTTTAAAAGCGCTACTTTTTCATTTAAAGACAATGGAATCCTCCCTGTTGTAGACACCTTACTGGATTGGTATATATAAATATCAATGCAATACAAATGTTTTTGTTAACACTCCTCTTCCACCATCCGCTAATCCTCGTGACAGGAGTGAATATAGTTATAATACAGGATACTATGATGGGATCAATACTTTCAAAATAGGTCAGCAATATTATGATACTCCATATAATTGCTCTAATTACTATAATGATTTCTGGACTGGATTCAACTCACAAATTCCCAATTATTAATTGAGGGAATTTTAATTTATATTTTTTACTTATTATACTGTTGGGTGCATATTTTGTTAATCATGGAATATGTACCCATTTTTTTCTGAAATTTTTAGCTACTTTCATCGCATTTGCTTCACAAGCAAATGCAGTCTTACTTAGTTGCCAGAATTCTTTGCACTTATTTTA
>JAFGRV010000437.1 GCA_016934975.1 Spirochaetales bacterium
GAAAAAGCCTGGACTCATAAAGGATAGTTAATCCTATACAGGTACGAAATGCAGGATATATCAGATAAAATCATATTATGAACAGTATAAACCGGATACCGTTATTATTTCTTAAAGCCGGAAAAGAGAGAACCCTTTTGCTGAAAGCGAATTCTTTTCCCGGAGGATTGCCGTAATCGTTCATTAATACTTTTATATATAGAGGAAGAAAGTGTCTCTATATTTGTAAGGGTGGATTCGATGCTGTTTACTTTAAATTGTTCGTCTTTATAGGAAATAAGAACCTGATTGATAAATCCGCTGATCCCGTTTTTTATCGCTTCCTGGATGGGCGTTGTTTCCTGCTTCATAGTCATATTATAAATGAAAAAAAGTAATCCGTTTTTCCGGGACATATATGTCTTGATAATTTCACGGGTGAGAAAAAAAATACTTTTTAAAGAGTTATCTATATCCTTATCGATATCTGCGATTCCCGTATCATGCAATGGTGTCGATACTGTTTCTGATGACTGAATTATAAGTGTTTCATCCAGGCGTTTATATTTTTTCATAATAGAGAGTACGAGATTCTTAGCCTCGATGGGGGATGTCCGGTGCCAGTCGACAATATCGATAACACCCTTATCCTCATCTTTTATCGAACTTCCGGGATTACCGGAGGAGACGGTTCCGATGACTTTATCACCATCGTTACTATACAATTTTGTCAATGAATACCCGAGGGGAGTATCCACGTCCGTAATAAGAACTATTCTATCCATAGATCAATAGTATAGGGAATGTGATACAAGGTCAATATAGTGTTGAACTATACACATGGGTGTTTACTCAAAATACCAATATTCCACATTCCACCATATATTATCATCTACCGCTTTCGGGTCCCAGCCATGAAGTTTTTCATTATAGACACTTCTGTAAACACCGAATGAAAGGGGGACAATGGGGATTTCCCTGCTCCAGAGCAACTGAAGCTCCATGGACAATGCATACTTTCGTTCTATAAACATGGTCGTTGTAAAATAATTCTTTAGAACAATAATCTCAGGGGTATAGACTTTTGTCGGCTTTATTTCCTCTTCGAGATAAGGAACATTCCAGAATTTTTCGGGTTGTGAGAAATCACCGGAACGATTGATATAAACCATCCCTCCATGATTTCCCCCGGAAAATAAGTAGGATGTGGCATTTTCCGAAATTTCGATTAATATCTTAAGACCGACAGATTCCAAATCAGCCTTTATCGCTTTAACAACTGCAAATTCCGGTGATTTACTCAATGCTTTGGAGACAATAATTTTTAATGGTTCCCTTACTTTTAGTGGAGCAAGCAATTTTTTCGCCTTTTCAGGATTAAAGTCATATTTTTCAATTTCCGGATTATAATCGACCGCATTCTCCGGTCTGTAGCTGTGGGCGATCTGTCCTTTATCACCAAAAAGTAATTTTCGCACATTATCTCTGTCAATTGCGTGAACAAGTGCTTTTCTAAAATCAGTCTGATTATAGGGAAATATATTGATATCCGGTTGAAGCAGATAGAGATTATTAAGGGGATCTTCCCGTGTGGCTGTACCCTCTTTCCCCACAACCTGATCATACGATGAAACGCTCAGGTTTCCGCACAGATCGGTATCTCCGGCAAGGATCACTTCCGGGAGTGGTTTTTGTAGTTGAAGGATTGTTATTTTATTTATAGAAGGTTTTTTTCCGGCAAAGTAGGGATTGATGATAAAAGATGCCCTCTCCCCGGGGGTGAAAGATTCCGGAATATACGGTCCATCCATCGGTACCGGATCTGTTTTTATTTTTTCATCGATACCATCGATACCCTTTTCTTCATATATTTTTTTATATTGATGTTCCGGATATACAATAAAACCGGATAGAATACTGCTCACGCGTTTTGCATATTCAACCTCAATAGTTCTCTGGTCGATTTTTTTTATATCTTTTATATCGTGATTTTCTGTTACTGCCAGGCTAAAAAGAAGATCATCTGCTGTAATATTTTTTCCATCACCCCATTTTAAATTGGATTTAAGTTTCCATGTGACAATAATTCCGCCATCCTGGAGAAAACGGATGTATTCGTTTGTAAATGACGGTACTTCCACGACAAGATGGGGTTCTTTTTTCCATCCTTTTATTTCATGAAATAAACCCCTGTAGATAAGCCCCTGTTTGATATTGTTTGTATTCAAGGTTTTTAAAGAGGGTACACTCACAATAAGTTCCGGTTTGCTTGATTGGTGTTCCTCCTCATACGCTGCAACAGCCGGGGGTTCTTTTTCCGAGAATCCGGGAAGAAGGACGTCGAAAAGAAAAATAAAACTGATGCAGAATATGAGTGCGCCCCCAAGTATCTTCCAGGAATATCGATCTATTTTTTTCGAAAGGGCTGCATTTTTTTTATCAATATTAAAGGTGATGACTGTTTCAATAATATTTATGAATACGATAAAATAAGCGATAATAAAAAATTTATCCGCAGTCACAAGATAGGGAACATCCGGAATACTGTCCGCGAGGGAAAATTGAAATGCCACACAGGTGAGGAGGGTTGTCACACCGATTCCCATATTTACTTCCAGCTGATCCGGGGAAATAAAAAAGATTGCCATTGAAACAAGGATGATTAAAATTAGCGGGAAAAGGACCCGGACATTCCGCTTCCTGCCAGATCAGGCTGCAGGTTCCCGCAGCCGGTTTCAAGACCGATGTCTATTATCAGATTCTGGGTGTCAAAGGGAAATTTCTGAAGCGGGAAGGTTCCCCGGAATGTTCCCTGAACATGCCACCTGACATTGTGCCAGCTGCCTTCGTCCTCCCGGTTCACGATTTCAATAGTATCCAATTCGCCGTTCGAAAACAGAATAGGAGGAATTGTATCTTCTCCGAACCATTTGCACCAGAGGTGAAAATCGGCATTAAACCGTCCTTCTGTGAGATCAAAAGCGGATATATCGGCGAGATAAATACCGATATATATATATTATCCGTATCCGGCGCCCCCGGGTCCCCTGCATAAAGCGGGCATATCCCCGCAATACATAACAGACAGAACAAGCAATACATAATTTTATATGCCATGATTTTCTTCCCTTTAAATATATTCATAATATAATGTAGTCTAATGTATTGGAACGTGAATATCAATAGGAAGAATTATATTTTGATTAAGTATACTTTTTCGGGTAGAGAAAAAATTGTCAATTGATGATCATGTTTAACTTGTTATGTTGATGTTACAGAATATTTACAGAAACAATGGTTCTTAATGAAAATTGCGATTCTACGACTTTTATTAAATTATTATAAAGATTTTATATTTATCTCTGTATAAATTTTATTAACCATGAATTCATCCGGGTCGAGGTTTAATGCAATTTTCATATGTTGCCGGGATTTTTTAAGATTGTCCAGATGTGCATATGCAGAAGCTAATAATGCATGACTTATCGCTTTGTTCGAATTATTCTCATCGAGTATAATTGCTTTTTTTAGTAAGGGTATACAATTGTAAATTTCCTCATTTCTTAGAAAAGCAAATCCCATTGTTCCTTTTATATTAGAATACCAGGGTGTTCTAATATATGCATATTTTGAATATTAAAGTGCTTATTTAATTTGATGAGAATTATGAGATGAGCAAAGTATATTATAAGCCAGGTTGTTATATAAAATTGATTTTGTAATCTCGGTATTTAACTTATCATTTCTAGTATCTTTTGTCGGACTCTTATTAATAAATTCAATATGATCTTTTAATATATTAAGTGTTTCATCACGCTTTCCCAAATATGGCAGTGCTAGAGTCTTGAAAATCGCAAAAATAATATCATCGTGCCAATGAGAGAGAGCTTCTTCGCTTTTTTTAAGCAATTCTGAATAGGATTTCCATTTTAACAGATAGTTACATTCTATTATAAAATATGCTTTTCTTTCTTCATCTGTAATATAATTCTTTAAAGATTTAATTATATTTCGACCATCTGAATCTAATTTTTGTGTTCCGATCATAATAGTTCTTGGTATAATGTTATTAATGAAATGTAAAATGTTCGCTAAAAAAAGTGTTTCTATAATACTGATTCTAAAATATGGCAAACTTGGATTCAAGAATGGTATACATATTATAACCAATACAAGATGAAAAAATA
>JAFGRV010000438.1 GCA_016934975.1 Spirochaetales bacterium
ACATTTACATCATTTATATCCGATAAGTAATTGAATATATCCGGTAATGCACTATATAAGAGTCCCCCGAGAAATGATCCGATAAGTCCAACGATAAGGGCTCCGACGAAATTTCCCGGGACTTGTTTTTTAAAAAGATAATAAATCAAAAGTGCCGCTGCAAATCCGATTACAAGATATGTCAAACCAATGTTAATTAAAAACCACATATTACCTCTTTATTTTAATAAAGTTAAATTGCTTACATTAATCCAACTTAAGCAGAGAGCTTCACTATATATGGTTTCGGATAAATTATATTTACCGTAACTCAATACATATACTAAAATAATGAGACTCTCTTCCAGTTCTAAACTCCCTACTCCGTTTACATCAGCATCCGAAGTAGTAAAATCTTCAAAGGACTTAAAAAATTCCAATTTTTCCGGATCTTCAATATTACGGCGTATCTCCAATTCATCTACACCCCGTATTTCGGAAAGACCATCCGTTTCTTCGGCCACTGCCTTTATATATATATTCCCTGTTGACTCCATAGCATTAAAACTAATGGTTATTAATGACTGTTTCCCACGGTTATCTTTCGGTACGGGAATAAGGGGTTTTTGAATCCGGGTCGGTTTATCACAATTGTTATCATTAATATAAAAAGAAATCCGTCGAAAGGAATTGGATTCAAGTTCGTTTACTGTTAATTTATTTGATTGACTATTTGCGGCATTTTGCCCATCTAAATCACTTGAAAAGAATTTATAATAGATCTCAAACCCCAAGAAGTCCGGTTCTGTTTTATAACACCCCTCGACGCAGCCATTATTTTCCGTAATCCTGAACTCAAAGGTATTAAAAGTATCAGATGTATTTCCTTTTTGCGGTTTGGAAAGAACCGGAATCTCATCAATCCCGCAGGTGAGACATAAACAGAAAAGACATAGACAGAGGAAAGTTTTTAAAAAAAATTTCACGTTATAGCTCCCTTTTTATCAGGAGGGAGTTCATATGTCTCGACAGTATCAATAAGTTCATAAATAAGAACAGGTTTTTTCTTGCCCTTCACTCTTATTTTATCAAGCTCCCTCACAATGACCTTATCTTTTATCAATCCATATGTATATTCACTTATAATTATATTTGTCGTATATACTTTATTAAGTCCTTCGATCCTTGCTCCAAGGTTTACATTATCACCCATGAGTGTATAATTCATTCTTCCTTGAGATCCCATATTTCCGACAGTCATGATACCGGAATTTATCCCGATTCCTATATTGATCCTTTTTTCCATCGGCAGGGTTTCGTTTAATTTCCCGAGTACTTCCATTTGCTTTAAGGCACACATACAAGCTAAAAGTGAATGATCCGGTTCAGGAAGCGGAGCGCCCCAGAAACACATTATTTCATCACCTACATATTTATCCAAGGTTCCCCGGTATTCCAGGAGTATGTCTGTCATTGCTGTCAGATATGTGTTCAGATGATTAACAAGGGCTTGTGGTGACATCCGTTCCGAAAATGTGGTAAATCCCCTAATATCCGAGAAGAAAACGGTCATTTCCTTATCTACACCGCCAAGCTCCGGAGGATGTTCAAGGAGGCTGTCAACAACAGTCGGACTTACATATTTCCCGAACATACTCGTAATTCTTTTCTTATCTCTTTCCTCTGTCATGACACGATACGTTACTATTGCGATATAAGTAAGCATTCCTGCAAGAACAGGTGCTGAAATCGTAATTATATAATTAACAGCATCAAATATATAAAGGCATGCAAAGAAATATACAATAAGGAAACCGAGTGAAATCGCTAAAGAAATAATTGTCGGTAATCTTGAGGCAAGAAAGCTGATTATTAAAATAATAATAAAGAGAATTATAATGTTTACAAGCGCAGAGGCATTAATAATAAAATCGTCCATAATAATTGTGTTAATTGCGTTCGCGTTGACTTCGGGTCCATACATAATTCCATAAGGGGTAGGTTTTTCATCACCAAGACCTGTTGCAAACATACCAACAATCACGATTTTATTTGCATTTCTTGTTGTTCTGGACCAATTTTCCGGATCCGGTCCCGGATCATCTATTTTTTTATAATATGACGTCAATTTAAATGTTTGGTGACCGTTCACTGTGGTGGAAGAAGGTTTTCCGATAAAATTAATAACCATTCTTCCTTTTTCATCGATCGGGATAAAAATATCTTCTTTATATTTTTCTTTTTTTAATAATTTGATTCCTTTATATCCTGTGGTTGCAAGGATTTTTTCAATTATACTGAGATCTTCTGCATTAAAACCTTCATTTAAAACATATTTGTTAAAGAGAGGATTTATCTGAAATGCTTTATTTAAAATACTCTTCGCTTTATTATCTACTTTATTAAGAATATTATCCCTAAAGTCTTCTATTTCAAAAATTTTCGGATATTTATACTGAGCATATTTAACAACTACTTTTTCCCAGGTATTTGTCTCTATGTTGTACTGCATCGGATTGGGAATCCTGATATATTTACCAAGAACAACCTGAATGTCCTTGAGTTGTTTATTAAAATAGTCTAAAGCCAGATTTAATGTAATCGAAGGAATGAGATAGTCTTTGTATTTTCTTACAATATAATATCCGGTTTCCGGTTTACCATCTTCATCCAAATCTACCATTTTTTGCGGTGCTTTAGCTTCCATCTGTGTTCGAAGATTTTCAAGGATTTTAGGGGTTAAAGGATATGGAATATCATATCTTTTTCCGGATTTGTCTTCCCATGCAAGATACTCAAAATTTTTCTCATCAAGATATTCATTCACCGTAAGGTCTTCCAATTTAATTTGCGCTATTTCTTCCGTGAAACTCGAAATGAGCGGCTGTCGTCTGAATACCTGATCTGGATCCGGTTTAATCGCTACGTTGCCATACCCATGAGCTGTGTTAATATATGGTACGAGAGGACATTCCACCGATTTCCATTTAACCAGCTTTTTCCAATCTCCGGTTATCTGGTTTTGCAGTACTACACCAAATTTATCAACAAAAAGTTTGAGTCTTTCTATATTCCGTTGTGAAATTTCTTTTGTGAAGACGTTCGAACTGAAAAATGCCTCTAAATACACTTTATTATTTTCTTTTAAACTCTCAATCAGTAAAACATCATTAACCGGTGCCTTCATATCTCGTTCGATAAAATTTATATCCAAAAATAAAGCACGTTCTCTTGCTGTTTGATCTTTAATCCGTGTATATGTATTTACCAGGTTTGCATGTATTGAGCGTGAAAAAGGCCATTTTCCATATTCATCTAAGGTGCCATTATCAATTCCGATCAGTTCAATATCTTTTGAAACTTTTGGATTATATTGTATCGTGCTGACACCTTCATTTGTCTTTACGACTCCATATCTATTCGAAAGTATATCGATTCTTGTATTAAAGTTAAGATCAAGGAACATGCGCTCTATATTATTTATGAGTCCGATACCGTAACTGAGCCAGATAAAGATAAGAAATATCGAAAATCCAATAACAAGTCCAAACCATTTTGTTTGAAATAATTTCCGTTTGATATCGTCTTTCTTTTCCATATTCAGTTACCCTCCAGCCTATTGCTTTGACCGCTTATTTATTACATATTCAATGTTTTTTCAAATAGTAAACAGCATCAATAAATATTATAGTCATAGCTGAGCGTTTTGACATTATTTTATATCAAAATAATCTACAATACTTTCAAAACACTCGTGTATTCCAAACTGCTCAATAATAATACATCATAAGCGGCAATTAACTCAACGTCCGGTTTCCTGCTCATGTATCTTGCCTTGTTGTGTATTCACATTTCCTTTTTTTCTCAAAAATTTCATAAATCATTATAATACAAGGAAATACAAACCTTAATATAGTTGAGTATTACATAAGGCTACATACTCGAAAAGAAAAATAATCAGGTATATATCCTTATTGTTGTTGTCCTTCTATTTTTAAATAAATAATCCGGTTTTGAGCAAGTTTAGACCAATTACTATACGAGTATTCATCTTTAGTAATCTGCGTATAATATTCTTCGGCTTCTGAATTTTTACCTCTTTTCTCAGATAATCGGCCCATCATATAGAGTGCATATGGAACATCGTATGAATTTTTATATGATTCCACTACTTTTTTTAACATTGCTAATGCTGAATCAAGATCATTCAATTCTTCATAACATACGGCAGCATTAATATAAGAAATAGGGGAATAAAAGCTTTTTGGGAAAGATTCTGCTAAATCACGGTAATCTCTTGCTGCATTTTCCCATTCACTCTTTTCTGCATAAAGACTGGCACGGATGGAAAGTGCTCTTTGTGTGGCATATTGATTCGGATATTGTTTGATGATCTGAGCCAGATTTTCAAGCAATTCTTCCTCTATTCGTGTTTTTTTATTCTCATCCGATTCTGAAATCCAATCCGTATATGTATCTTGCGCTTCCTCTGAAAGTTGAGCAGAGGTTTGCTTAATATTTCTATCAATTTCATTCCAGATAAAAATACCTATAATGCAAAGAATTACAACGCATAAAAAAATCCATAAAAAAATAAGACGCCTTCTAAAAAAATTATCAATGCCTTCGACAATTTTCTCTTTCAAAGTCAATTTTTCTTTTGACATAATTAGAAACTCCTTTTTACCTAATGATATTTAATTCCTTGATGAGTCTGGAAAGATAAGTCCGTTGTATATTTAAAGCCTTTGCTGTTTTTGTTTGTTTCCAACCTTGTGCTTTTAATGTTTTAGTAATAAATTTTTTCTTAAAAAGTGTAATCGCGTCTTTTAATGTTTTACCCATATAATCATCTTCATGTGTTTGAGAAAAAGAATTGAGGATAAAAGCATCCGGTGTCAAATAATCTGTTTGTGATATCACCACGGCCCTTTCTATTGCATTCTCAAGTTCCCGGACATTTCCCGGCCATGAATAATTAAGAAGCAGATTCATTGCTTCTTTGGTAAATCCGTTAATCTGTTTTTTGGTTTCACTTTTAAACTTCGAAAGGAAATAATCTGCAAGAAGTGGAATATCCTCGTTTCTCTCTCTTAATGGCGGGATATATACAGGGAGTACATTAAGCCTGTAAAAAAGATCTGCACGAAATCTTTTTTCCTGCACTTCTCTTTCAATATCTTTATTCGTAGCAGCAATTATTCTTACATTGATCGTTATTGTCTCGTTACTACCGACTTTTTCAAAAGATTTATGCTGGATAATTCTTAGCAATTTGGATTGAAGATTAAGCGGAAGATCCCCAATTTCATCAAGAAAAATTGTACCTCCATCGGCTATTTCAAATTTTCCCCGTCTTTCATTTACTGCCCCTGTAAAAGCACCTTTTACATGTCCGAATAATTCGCTTTCCAGAAGATGTTCCGGGAGAGCTGCACAATTTACCCGGATAAAAGGACCCCCTGAACATTTACTTTTTAAATGTATCTGTTCTGCAAAGAGTTCTTTACCGACCCCACTCTCTCCAAGAAGTAGAATTGATGAAGTGGACTCTGCTGCTCTATATGCAATCTTAAGTTTATCCAATATTGTAGAACTTTGTCCTATAAATGTATGATATCCGTCTTTTTCAAGAATTTGCTCTTTTAATAATGATACTTCATCTCTCACTTTTTGATAAATTTTTGCATTTTGGAGTGCAATTGCAGCTTGAGTAACGAAGATTTGAAGCCACTGTAAATCTTCATCAGTGAAAATTTTTCCGTCCTTTTTATTAATTATTTCCAGCACCCCGATACATTTATCTTTGACTCGCATCGGGACAGCAAGGATGGAATGTGTCGGAAATCCGACTTGCCTGCTAATATCTGCATTAAAACGCGAATCAGATTCGACATCATTAACAAGGAGAGGCATATTATTTCTTGCAACCCATCCGGCGATCCCTTCTCCCAGTTCCAGCGAATATTTCTTGACCTCTTCGCCTTTTGTTCCCAGTGCGATCTCAAAGTATAATCTGTTATTTTCAAGATTAATGAGCATGAGGGAAGATGCTTCACCCTCTGTGAGAAGAGTTGCTGATTCTATGATTTTAGTAAGTAGTTCTGTTCCATCTTCATAATTCGAATTTATCTCAGCGTTTATTTCTAGTAAAGTCTGAAATTTTTGTTGATCTATTTCTACTTTTATCATCGAATGTTTACTAATTTCCTATTTCGACGGTTTATTTTTAATAAAATCAGCAAATGAGGCTGTATCCTCATCTGAGTCATCATGGATATATTTTGCTATTTCTTCTTTCTGAAGTATTCTATAATAATCCCGTAATGACAATGTAAGCTTCTGTTTGGAAGGTCTTATCTCGATAATCATCGCTTTTATTGTATCACCTTCTGAATATTTTGAAAGTGCATTTTCAAGTGTTTCAATTTTCGGATCAAAAATATGTGCTGATGGAATAAGCCCTTCGATCGCCCCCTGAAGTTTTACAAATATTCCAAAATCAGTAATACTTGAAATAACACCCTCAATAACTGCTCCCTTTGGATATGCTTTCATGAGTGACTGCCAGGGATCTTCCGAGAGTTGTTTTAGTCCGAGTTTAATCTTTCTATTTTCTCTATCGACTGCTATAACCATAACTTCTATTTCATCTCCGGGATTAAGGAGTTCGGAAGGATGATTATATTTTGTTGTCCATGAAAAATCGTCGAGGTGGAGGAGTCCGTCTATCCCTTCTTCAAGTTCAAAAAAAGCACCGAAACTAGATAAATTTTTCACGGTAAGAGTAATTCGTTTTCCAATCGGATAGCGTTCCTCGATTTCATCCCATGGGTTGGGTAATACTTGCTTTAGTCCTAAGGATATTTTTCCTTTTTCCAGGTCATAATTAAGAATTTTTACCTCAACTTTATCACCTTCACTTAATATTTCTTTAGGATTCCGGACTTTTTTTACCCAGGAAAGCTCAGAAATATGAGCAAGTCCTTCAATCCCTTCTTCAAGTTCAATAAAAGCACCGAAATTTGTTAATTTAGTCACCGTACCATTAATAATCTGACCTTCTGAATATTTATCTTCGAATGAAAGCCATGGATCATTTTTAAGATGTTTAAGACTCAAATTAATCCGTTTTTCTTCCTGATCCAACTTTATAACTTTTAACTCAAGTTCCTCTCCCTTGCTAATTAAATCCTTTGGTTTTTTTACATGTCCCCAACTCATATCATTAATGTGAAGAAGTCCGTCAAAACCGCCAATATCAATAAATGCTCCAAATGCCGTGAAACTTTTTACCGTTCCTTTAACAATATCACCGACATTCACTTTATCGAAAAACTCATCTTGTTTCTTTTGTATTTCTTCTTCGAGCCACGCCCGGCGCGAAAGGATGATATTAGTTTTTCCTTCGGAAAATAATCTTTCTATTTTGAAAAGAGATTCTTTATTAAGGAGTTCTGATACGTTGGTAACGTGTTTTACATCAGCCTTGGAAAGAGGCATAAATGCGCGTGTATCATAACTTAAAAGTACCTCATATCCACCTTTGATACTACGAACTATTTTACCTTCAACCGGGAGGTTTTCATTGAAGGATGCCCGGAGATTTTTCCAAAATACCTTCTCATCTGCTTGTTTCTTTGAAACACCTACAGATCCATCTGAATTCTCGGTCCGGACGATGACTATATCAACAGAATCCCCAATTTTCGGAGGATCCTGAAATTCAGTTATATCGATTTTACCTTCGGACTTATAGCCGACATCAACGAACACGTATTCTGAATTTATCTCGACAATCGTGCCTGTGACAAGCTGTCCTTCTTTGATAGGTTGTAGTGTTTCTAAATACTGCTCCTGAAGTTCAATTTGATTTGTTTTGTCTGTTTCATTCTTATTTTCAATATCCATACCTATCACTTACTCCTGATTTTTTAATGAAAATTATATTATAACATGTATAATGTGACATATGTGAGCGTATTGGTCAAGCCTGTGATAGCTGAAATTTTTAAAAAAGGTATTATTTTTTATACGATGTTACTTCTCAAATCGAGCACTAAAAAAAAGAATCCACTTCTTTTTGTGAAAGATGCCGGTATTGTCCCGGTTTCAAAGAGCCAAGCTGAACCATACCAATTCTGATTCTATGAATTTTAGTGACAGTCATATCCAGATGTTTAAAAACACGTCGTATCTCTCTATTTTTTCCTTCAACAATGATTAGGTTCACTTTGTAAGGCGAAAGAAGATTAAAAGCTTTAAGGGTATAAACATCCTCATCGATTGTAATTCCCTGCTCATATTTTTTTAAGTGTGATTCATATATTTTATTCCCGGTTTTTACAAGATATTCCTTTTCAATTTCAAAGGATGGATGTGTCACCTTGTAGGCAAAATCTCCGTCATTTGTATAGAAAATAAGACCGCTGGAAAGATAATCGAGTCTTCCTACATGGAAAAGTCTTGTTGTAATTTTAGCTTTAAAAAGATCTCCTGCGAGGGGTCTATTCATTTTATCTGAAGAAGAACAAAGATAATGAACAGGTTTATTGAGAGCGATATAAATTTTCTCATTTTTAGGTTTTATCCGTTTATTCTCAAATTCAATAATATCATTGTGAGATATTATAAATCCTAATGTGGTGACGATTTCCCCATTTACTTTTACTTTTTTTTCTTTTATATAATCTTCACATTTCCTTCTGGAACCGATTCCGCAGTGTGCCATATAAACATGAAGTCTCATTGTTTTATTCATTTTCCGGATCTTGTTTTGCTTCCCCCGGTTCTTCGAACCTCTCGCTTTCCAATTCTTCGAGTTTCGGGAGATCCGCAATACTTTTTAGCCTGAAGAGTTTTAAGAATTCTCTCGTTGTCCCATATTGAGTTGGCTTTCCGGGAACATCTTTTCTCCCGACTTCTTTTATAAGAGATTTACTCAAAAGAAGCTTTATCATTCCATCTGCAGAAACTCCACGAAGACTCTCGACTTCGGTCCTGGTAATGGGTTGTGAATATGCAATAATTGAAAGGGTTTCCATTGCTGCCCGGGATAGTTTATATTCACTTTTTTTCCCATACCTATCCTGTAATAATGGCCAGAGTTCTTTTTTGGGTGAGAAAGCAAAACCTCCTCCAATTTCAAGAAGTTCAATACCATGTTTATTCTGTTTATATTCATCCTGCAACGTAATAATAGCTTTGAGTACGATATCATTTGAGAGTTTGGTTATCCTTGACAGACTTTTAATATCAACAGGTTCTCCTTCTAAAAAGAGAATTGACTCTATTAATCGTGCTTCGTTTGTAAATTCCATTATTTCTCCTCCGGTAGTATATGTAGTCATAAAGAACCTACAAGATTTAAAATATATAAAATCACCATATATCCTCTTCGTCCTGCTCTATCTCTTCCTCTTTATCCTGCTCTATCTCTTCCTCTTTATCCTGCTCTATCTCTTCCTCTTTATCCTGCTCTATCTCT
>JAFGRV010000439.1 GCA_016934975.1 Spirochaetales bacterium
AATTTTTTCAGTGTTTCCTTATTCCAATTTTGTTCCACACCCTGCCACGTGTAAACCAATGTCTTCGAGACAACATCAGCTCCTTTATTTATAAGGCTGTCCAGTAAAGGATCCCCATTTGCAATTACTATAAAAATAAGGACTATATTGATACATCCCAATATTGCCCACAATACCCCGGAGAGAACTGTTTTTATAATAATCCCTTTCTCTATCTGTTTTTTCTTCAATTTTCGCATGATGATGTTGATTATATAAAAAACAAAAAATACAAAAGCTATGGCAACAAGAACTGAAATAATAATTATTGGTATCATATCCACCCCTCTTTATTCGTTATAATATCTGTCTGCAACTTATTATTATACATTACGCAGGCTACGACCGCAACCCAAATAATGTTATTTAGAAAACGATTACTGATGTCAAAAATTTATTTTTATAGAGAACCTGCGTTTCGCTATTAACACCCCCTGGAAGTTAATAAGAAAAGGCCACTGAAAATAAAGCATTTATATTATTCAAAATCTTTGCTTTAAACAAGGACAGGGGAGTTAATAGCATAATTCATAAAATAATTGTCCGTAATCGACGAGAGGTATGGAAAACAAACCGATTTACTTCTCTCTTCTTCATCTTTTTTTGATGAAATTCTTGATTATCAACAGGAGTTACTCTATCATTAATAATAAGAGGTAGATTTATACTCATTGTGAAAAGGAGGTCATTATCCGGGTTATATAGGAACATGTAAATCGGATGATAGTTTATTTGATCTGCGAATAACAGCAGAACTTTTTTGAGAAGGAAAAGACTTTGATTTCTGCATTATTCATGACTTCCGGGAGAAAATAATGGGTTCAATTAACGTAAAAAGCAATCCGGGTGAAACAATAGTTACAATGACCTTTCCGGCAGCAAAGGAGAATTACTAATATGGCCAGATTACGACAAAATAAACCATCTACCGGGAAGAAAATTCTCTTAGTGGACGATCAGAAAGATTATG
Source organism: Spirochaetales bacterium (assembly GCA_016934975.1). Taxonomy (GTDB): domain Bacteria; phylum Spirochaetota; class Spirochaetia; order SZUA-6; family JAFGRV01; genus JAFGRV01. Next base: position 1,010 of record JAFGRV010000439.1, read on the forward strand.
CTCTCACAACAGCAGCGATAATAGAACGGGAAGGCCATACAGTCGTTATCGCCTTAAGTGGGGAAGAAGCCCTGGAAATATTGCACAAAGAACATTTTGATCTTTTACTCCTGGATTATTTCATGCCCGGGGGCATAACCGGAGAAGATGTAGTAAAAAAAATACGTGCCTTTAATCCATATGTCCAGGTAATTCTTCAAACAGGATATTCCGGAGAATACCCGCCGCGGGAAATGCTGAAACGCCTTGAAATCCAGGGGTATCACGATAAAGCAGACGGCCCGGATAAATTATTGATGTGGGTTGATGTAGGACTAAAATCAGCCTTTATGGTCAACATGCTCAATAAAAGCAGGCAGGGATTACAATTTATTTTAGACATCACTCCTGAACTCCATAAGATCCAGCCATTGGAGGATTTATTACAGGGAATTCTCCTCCAGATTTCAGGTTTATTGGGAATAGTAAATGCCTTTATGGCGATTCTCCCGGTAAATTCTGAAGACGAGAAAAAATCCAGGTTATCCGAGGGTTTTATTGCAATTCTTGAAGAAGAAACAAATTTAGTGATCCGGGCAAAAACCGGAAAATTCGTAGAACAAGCGACCATCATCAATTCGACACATTCAACTGATTTCAAAGTTGAAATGAATGCCATACATGATGTTCTCCACAACAGACAGATAGAAATTTCTAAACAATCAACCATAATTCCTCTCGTCATAGGCGAACAATCCATGGGCATCATCTACCTGGAACAGGAAATTCTCATAAATGATGATATTGAACTTCTCCAGATATTTGCCAATCAGGCGGCGGTGGCGATACTTAATGCCCGGTTATATGAAATGGCCACCATTGATGTACTCACAAAAGTGTATGTCCGCAGATTTTTTGATAAATGTTTAATGCGTGAATTAAGAACTCTTTTCCGGACACAATCCCCTTTAACAATAATCCTTCTGGATATGGATGGTTTAAAAAAACTCAATGATACGGCAGGACATAATGCCGGTGATAAAGCATTAAGAACCATCGGCAGGGTATTACGAAAAGCAATACGAAATACGGACTTCATAGGTCGATTCGGGGGGGATGAATTCGTTCTCGCCCTTCCCCAGACTACAATTGCACAAAGCAAAGTTGTTGCGGAAAGAATTCTCGAGTTATTATCGGATAAAACCATCCGGGGTCCGAATGATGAAATTCCCATACGGGTAAGTCTCGGGGTTGTTGAAACAGGTATAATAATGACAAATTCACTGAAAATACCCAGACCTATCACGCAGGAATATTTTACAAAAATGATGAACCGCATCATAGAAGAGGCTGATAAAAAACTTTATGAGGCAAAAAGAAAAGGTGGAAACCAGATAAGCTATGGTGATACAATTCCCTGGCCTGTATTTGACGAAGATTAATAGAATTCCGGGTATGCTAAAAGATACCTGCAATTCAGGTACGTACAAAAATCAATAATAACGATAGTCTTTTTGCAGACCTTCGATCAAAAATCACCCGGTAATCCTGAACTCTTTATAAATTCCACGACTGCTTTATAATCGGGACAATGAAGAACGCCGGGAAAAGAAGTACAAATCTTTGCTGCCAGGGCGGAGGCAAAACGAATTGATTTTTCCATATCCCATTTTAAAAGCATTCCATAAATAATTCCCGCCCTGAAGGAATCCCCTGCACCGGCAGTATCGACAGGTGTTATCGTAAAAGCTTTCATTCGCTTTTCTCCTTGTCCCGGCGCACGATAGAGGATATCCGTTTCCCCGGAGGTAAAGATGACCGTACCTTTTACATGTTCCGAATACTCTTTAAGTAATGTTGTTTTATCCGCATCTTTATATTCTCTCTCCCTGAATTCACCGGATATGATGAGAACTTCCGCGTTTTTTGCCAGGGGATCTTGGGGTTTCAGATCGATGGTAACATAAGGAGTCCCGGAATCAGTACAATAGGTTGATGCAAGAAGGGATTGTTCTTTAAAGAATGGATCGAGACAGACGATTTTTGCATTCGTGATATCCTCCCTCCGGGGAATATTCCATTGTCTCTCCGTAAAAAGCAGGTTGCAGTAGGTCCCGAAGACAGTCCTCGTTTTTTTATCGGAAAAAACGATCTCTTCTACCCCACGGTATGAATCTCTCATAGTAAGAGCAGACGTATCGATCTCATACTTTTCCAAAATGTCCCTGACATATCTTCCCTTTTCATCAGCCCCAAGCCAGTTCCCGTCAATCTTTACCTTTACGCCTAACTTTCCCAGGACGATCGAGGAATTCGCAGCTTCTCCCCCGGTCATCCGAAGAGTTTCCTTTATTTCTCCATAACCATCAGCCTGAGGAAATGAAAATTGTGGATCCAGAATATAGAGGGTGCTAAAGGAGATCATCCCAAAGGCATAGACATCATATTCTCTCATGAATGAATTTTTATTCTCCTGCAAAGACGGATTCCAGCTCGATCACCAGATTTTTAACCACTCCCGAGGCTATCTTGTCCGGGGGAGAAAATATCCGGGGTTTTCCGTAGAGAGAATCCGCACCCCTGGTAAAAACGAATACAACTTTATCGAGGGGTTCCACGACCCAGTATTCCTTGACTCCCTGTAATTCGTAAAGAACAAATTTCTCTTTTAAATCCTTTGATGCCGTATGGGGCGAAAGAATCTCGATAATAATATCCGGCGGACCAAGGCAGCCCCTCTCGTCCAGTTTTGTTTTGTCGCAAATAATCGAAATATCGGGTTGCACAACCGTGTCTATGGTCTCATCCTTCCCCGGGAAACGGACATCAAAAGGTGCCGTAAAGGCCTGACATGATTTACCCCGGAGATATGCATGTATTTGCCCTGCAAGCTCAAAAGATATCTGTTGATGATGCAGCGAGGGAGCAGGACTCATATTATACGGGATACCATGAATAAGTTCCCACCGTTCCTCCTGGGGCCAGGTGAGATAATCCGAGTAGGTGAAGGTTTCTTCCGGTTTTGGGAGTGCCATAAAAATAATTCTATACGACCACATAAAAATAGTCAAGTCAGGACCGGGAATACCCCCAGTTTCCGGCCGGGATGGTAATAATATTTATTCATAAGCATATCTTTTATTGCTGAACCACAACAATTTTGTTATATTTGGTTCATCGATGATATGCATACAAAAAGGAGCGATTGATTAACGTACTCAAAAGGCTTGTTCCGTACATAAAAAAACATATTCCCCTCCTCCTCCCGGGATTCTTCTTTTTAATTATCCAGAATATCGGTTATTTGCAAATACCCCTGTATATCCGGAAAATAATCGATGAGATCGCCTCTCAAAACAGATTCGATGTCATTGTACATTATGTCATATGGACATCTCTCTATACTGTTATTCTGGCAATAAGCCTTTTTTTGATGAGAAAAATCATCATCGGTGTATCCCGGAAAATCGAATACATGCTCAGAGAAGATATATACAAAAAGATTCTCTCTTTGGATTATCTATTTTTTATGCAAAATGAGACTGGAGATATTACCTCCCGGTGTACAAATGATTTAAATGATGTGAGAACCTTGCTGGGACCGGGGATAATGTATATCCCCAATTCCCTCACCAGATTTATTTTATTCTTTCCCGTATTATTAGGACTTAATCCCTTATTAATGATCATCGTATCGGTATTAATCCTTATCATTATCCTCCTTATTCTGATTCTCATGCCCCGGCTTCGGCCGCTTTTTAAGTCAATTCAGGAATCCCTCGGAATTATTAATAACAGTGCCTGGCAAATTGTCTCGGGCATAACAACAGTGAAATTGAATACCCTGGAAGCAATCGAATATGACCGGTTTTCAGGTATCAATAAACAATATATCAAAAAGCAATTAAAACTGGTGAAACACCGTGAATTTATCTGGCCACTCTTAATCCTTATCTTTTCCATAGCCGAATTGTGTATCCTCCTCGTCGGGGGGATGGCGGTTATAAACAAAGACCTTACCATAGGAGAACTTCTCCAGTTCTCTATCCTTATTACTTATTTAATGTTTCCGGTCCTCTCTTTGGGATGGGTCATGTCATTGATTCAGCAGGGAATCTCCGCCATGACACGTATCGATTATATACTGACCCGGGAATCTGTTCCCCATACCCGGGAAAATAATTATAAAAACGATGATATATCACTTGAATTTGTCAATTTATCCTATTGCTATCCCGGGAACGACAATTGTATTTTGCATGCCATTAACGCGCGTATCGATTCAAAGAACATCGTCGGATTGACCGGACCCATCGGTTCAGGTAAATCCACATTATTACAGATCGCAAGCGGACTATTAAAACCGGAACCGGGGATGTTTTTTATCAATGGGAATGATGTGACCCTCGGCAATCCGCGATTACTTTTTTCCATCATCGCCTTTGTTCCCCAGAACACATTTCTTTTTTCCAAAACCCTCGCGGAGAATATCGGGTTATGTGAGACAGGTACGATTGATATGGAACGGGTCCGCTATACCGCGGATCTGGCCGGATTATCCGGAGATATCAGGAGATTCCCCGAGGGATACCACCAGATTATCGGCGAACGGGGCATCAATATATCCGGCGGACAACGGCAGCGGATTGCCATAGCAAGGGCGTTATACAAACAATCTCCCGTCCTTATTCTGGATGATTCCTTTTCCAGTGTAGACTCGGGAATAGAAGAAATCATCGTAAAAAATCTTCTCTCTGCCCCATGGATTAAAATCCTAATTATTTCATCTCACCGCTTATCATCATTACAAAACGCGGATATGATTTATGTGATGGATGACGGCCGTATTTCCGAACAAGGCACCCACACCTCCCTGCTCCAGGGCACGGGAATTTATGCACGTTTAGCTGCTATCCAGCAATTGATGGAAAATGGCGAGAATAAACTGAAACCGGAAAACTCCCTATGAGCGATAAAAAGAATTTTGATCCCGGACTCATCCGCAGACTCTTTCCCTACTTAAAAAAATATTTTCCCCTGATTATTATCTCGTTTCTTTTATTAATTATTGTTGATGTCAGCGGTGTATTGAAACCATACCTGATAAAATCCGGTATTGATAACAATATTCTAAAAAACGATATGAATGGTCTTATCCGCACCTCCATTCTTATCGGTATTGTTCTCCTCTCGGAGTTCCTCTTTCAATTCCTTTTTGCCTATTTAATACAGTTCCTGGGGCAGCATCTTATCTATAATATCCGGATGGATATATTTAAACATATAACAACCCTCTCGAACAGCTATTTTGATAAAACTCCCGTAGGCAACAGCCTGACAAGTCTGACAAATGATGTGGAGGCTGTCCGTGAGTTTATATCCGAGGGAATTGTTACCATTTTCGGGGACCTGCTAAAAATATTTTTTATTCTTATCGCAATGGTCCTGGTAAATTTTCAATTAGCTATTATCGCCTTCATTACCATACCGTTATTTATCATTATTACTATTTATTTCAGAAA
>JAFGRV010000440.1 GCA_016934975.1 Spirochaetales bacterium
AGAGTGTACTTTCACACCTTCAAAAGGAGTTATATCTTTGATTTTTTTTGAACTGAGTGTGACACTATAAATGTGAAAGTTTTCATCCCCATCTTTGTCCTGCACAAAGAGAATTTGCTCATTATTATATGACCAGAAGTAAGATTGGATACCCCGGTATTTTTCATGTGTTATCATCTCCTCATCATTTTTTCCAAAGGTCTTTACCCACACATTATTGACACCTTCTGTGGAAGGAGCAATATATGCCAAATATTTTCCATCCGGAGAGATTGTCGCCTGGATTTTATCAGGATTTCCAAAAAGAACTTTCCTGGGAATAAGTTCCGGTATGTTTATTTTTTTAGTAGAATTTTCCATAAAACCATCCCTTTTTCGTTACTATTATATACATATAGACTAAGAATATATTACTTTTATTAAAAAATTTAAATGAGTATAAGATTGTATTTATTTTTTATCATCATCCATTTTTAGTTTTTCCCCCGAAGGCTTATCTTTCTTACTCTCTTTTCTTTTATCTTCCGGTATTACTATTTCTTTACTCTCCGGAGAAATCCCCTGCTGCTTCATATTTTTCATAAGCATTCCAATGAGTCCTTCCAGGGAATTCCCGAGTCCGCCGATTGTCATGATCTCGGGGAGTTTAATCGTCCCGGTAGAAAATGCTGTTAATGCATTTACTAAAGCGGTGTATGCGGGCCCCAGGGCTGCCGCCTGCTGCTTGTAAGACTCTGCTTTTGCTATTCCCGTTGCTTTTACCTCAATTCCCCGTGCTTCTCCCAGTTTGCTGATATATGTAGATTCTCCATGTGCCTCGGAAATACGTGCCTCGGCTTTGTTTTCATTTATTTTAATCTGAACTTCCGATGCCGCGAGGGTCGCCTGCATGTCTGCGGTGCCTTTTGTCCGTTCCATTTCGATCCGTTGTTGTTGCGCTCTTTCCTGCATTTTAAAGGTTTCCACTTCCTGGGAAGCGATCTCCCGTTGTGTGAGGACTTTTACAAGATCACCCGGGAGTACCACATCCTGGATATAAACGCCTTTTGTTTCCACCTTGTAATCTGTGAGTTTTCCCGAGATATGTTTAAAAGCATCTTCCTGCACCTGCTGCCGGTGTTCAATAAACTCAATTGCCTTCATACTCTGAAGTTTATCCCGGAAATGGTTGCCTACCGCCGCCTGGAGTACTTCATTAATGAGATTCTGCATCGTCCCGACCATGGAAATAACCTTGGGGGCTTTTGTATCGGAAATATGAATCTGGACCTGGAGGTCGATGGCAAACTCGAAACCTTCTTTGCTTTTCGCATCAATCTGGCTGAGCTGGCTGTCGAGATCATGGGCTTTGGAGGTTGCTTCCGCCCAGTTGAGGGTGAGAATCGAGGTAGGAACTACGACCGGCTGATAGCATCGCGGATTGATCGGATATTTTCCGGTACGCAAGGGTTCCTGCCATATGCCCCTGTGTCCCGGTCTTACCAGGGAACCGAATTTAAATTCATCCCCGGATGTATCTTTTGTGACTAATCCGACATATGACTTGACTACTGCAACCTGTCCCTGTTCCACCACGAGCATGGGAACTATTTCTACCGCCACTAAAAAAGGATTAAGGGCGTATGATCCGTAAAGCAGGGGATCATGCTGGAGTCCGATTCTTCCCCCATTATCAATAAATGCCTGAAAATCCTGAAAGTTGTTATGGAGGTGATTTTTACTCCCGAGGATCAGTTCAACAAGGTCTGCATCCAAAATTTTAGGATCGTTTTCCATTTTCATGATATCTGCAAAACCCCCCAGGCGGTTCGCGATATCACCTGCGTCAAGGGGATTACCGTCATGGGTGGTAACAACGCCGATCATGTCCTTGTTTTCTGCTCCTGATTGTATCCGCACAATATCAAGCTGTTCCGGCTTAAGACCGAAATCATTGCACGTAAGTGTTTGTTTATTCTGAATAGCGCGTAATTTGGGATCAACAGGGATCCCGAATATGCGTCTTTTCGTAATAACAAGAAAACCTACCGGGTGCATCGGTGCAAGGGTTCCCGGAAGAAGCACGGGGCGCTGTACACCTTTTTCACCTCCATTTTTAAGAAAGAGACCAAAATCGGTAAAAGTACCCATGGCCTTATTATATGTGGCTGATTTTGCACCAACAGGGAGTGATTTTCCTACCTGGGAAATCACGACACCGATTTCTCCTGCAGGTACCTGAACCCAGGGATATTTTTGTACTGTATTTATAGGCCAGAGTTTAAATTGCAAACCGGGCATGAGCAGCTTTGCCTGGTACCCTGCCTCGCCCTTGAAAGCAATAGGATCATCTTCTTTTAAGTTCTTAAAACTCAATCGTTTGATGACCAATCCTACTTCCGTGGGACCAATGGAATACATTGATTTTAAAATAGTTAATAAGATAAATACAGAAACCGTTGCACTAATGATTACATAGATAGGGAAAGGCATGAGTTCCTCCTTAATAAAAACGAAGAAAAATTAGATAAAAAGTCAAAACCACAAAATATACATGATTCAAGGGCGTCATTAATAATCATATGTATTTCATTATTCGCTGTCAAATGGTTATCATGATAAGGGAAAGATTTATAAGCAGGATGGGGTTATAAAACAATTCCTGTAAAAATACCATATTTACTGCAAGAACCAATCTCCACAAATGTGGAGTATTTTAATTACCTTTTAATATAATGAAATAAAATACTCAAAGTAAGTACTTTCACCAAGCCATTTGTAAAAGAATAGCTACTACTATTGGACTTTTGCTCGTGGCTCACCATATAAACTTATAAAAATACTAAACATAATAATAAAGCCACTGCCGGGATATAAAAAAGTTGAAGATTCAGACTGAT
>JAFGRV010000441.1 GCA_016934975.1 Spirochaetales bacterium
AGTTGAAAATCACCCTAGTCTATTACAATTGGAATTCAACGGAGTTGAAAATCACCCTAGCCTATTACAATTGGAATTCAACACGGTTGAAAATTATTGAGGGAGAGTGACTATCTCTATCCAGTATTTCTTAACAGTTTTCATTATATTAACCATCGACTCAAAGGAAGAAGGTTTTGTAATAAAGGAACTGGCACCACACGTATAAGCCCAGGATATATCTTCCTCGGAGTCGGAAGTAGTAAAAATAATTATCGGGATTTTCTTCAGGTTTTCATCCTTTTTTATTAATTCAAGAGTTTTCCTTCCGTCGAGTTTAGGCATATTTAAATCCAGGAGTATAAACGCGGTTTGGAGAGGAAGATTTTCCAGGTTTTTGAGTTTATTATGTTGGAGAAGATCCATCAGCTCTTCACCATTTGCAACACAATGTATGGGAATAGATATTCCTGCTTCCAGGCACGCGTCTTGCATCATTATTCTGTCGTCTTCATCATCTTCCGCCATTATAATAATTGTTTTATTTACATCCTGTTTCAATCCATTCTCCTCTCCGTTTTTTAATATATCTACTCCTTCCTATTCCTTTTATTAAAACGTTACAGGTGATTGTAATTGTCCTGTATCATCTCATATTTTACTATTCATAAATTTATCATTATATAAATTATACGAATAATTTATTATCATTGCAAGATAATCGATATATTCATCTGTTGAGAGTTTATCATTTCCTTTCATAAAGTAAAGACTCTTCATTAATGATGGTAAAACAAAATGACAAACACCTCAATAAAACTACAATAGAAATTCAACGAAATATAACCTGTAGGAGAAAAAAAGAACATTTTTAAGGCTGATGTTTTCCTGCTGATTGGAAATTTACAGATATAGCATTATAAAATCTTGTATTAAATGAGAATTATACTATAATAATTGTAGATAGATTCTATGGTTTTTTTTATGAGTTGTGGCTTGTTTTTAACCGGATATCAGTACGAGTACGGAACTCGCTGTAATAAGTATTTTGAGTGAAGAGTATGGAAAAGAATGCAACAATTAATATTCTTTTAATCGATGATGATGAAGAGGATTATTTAATCACACGGGATATTATTTCTGAAATCAAATACCGGAAATACAAAATTAATTGGATCTCATCGTATGAAAAAGCTTTAAGGGAAGTGCAAAAAGATGTGTATGATGTATTCCTGATTGATTATAATATGGGAGCAAAAACAGGACTGGATTTAATCGATGAAATGGGAGATGTAAATCGAAATATTCCCATAATCATCCTTACCGGTCTGGATGATTATGAAATAGATATTCAAGCTATGAAAAGAGGGGTTTCGGATTTTCTTCAAAAGGATAAGCTGAGTGCGGAGCAATTGGAACGTTCTATCCGGTATGCAATTGAGAAAAAGAAAGCGGAAAATCAGATCTTTTATCTCGCTTATTATGATCCCCTTACCAATCTTCCCAACCGGATTTTTTTTAACGAACAATTGAAATATGCCCTTGCACATGCAATCAGGTATAAAAGAATATTGGCTGTTATGTTTCTCGATCTTGATAACTTTAAGTTGATAAATGATTCCCTCGGACATCATGTGGGAGATTTGCTTCTTAAAGAAGTGGCACAACGTCTTCATGCAATAATAAGAAAAGATTATAGTACTGCAAAGAATAACCTGAAAACATGTGTTGATACAGTTGCCAGGCTGGGGGGGGATGAGTTTACCATTTCCTTGACTGAAATCACTGCTTTTGAAAATGCTTCTATGATCGCAGATAGAATTATAGGGAGTCTGAATAAATCTTTTAACATAGAAGGGCATGAAATTTTTACCGGGGTCAGTATTGGTATTTCACTGTATCCGGCAGATGCCGATGATACGGATACCCTTTTAAAATACGCAGATAATGCCATGTATTATGCTAAAAACAAGGGAAAAAACCGATTTCAATACTATCAGAAATCAATGAATGATGATGTCATGAATAAAATCGATATAATAAATAATATAAGAAAAGCGAAAGATCAAAATGAATTCTTACTCTATTACCAGCCTAAAATGAATATAAAAACGGGGAAATTGACCGGATTGGAAGCTCTCATCAGGTGGAACAATAAGGGCAAGGGCCCTATTCAGCCAATTGATTTTATTCCATTTGCAAAAGAGCATAATCTTATCGAGTATATAACGGACTGGGTATTACATGAGATAGGGAAGCAATTACTCAAATGGGACCGTGATAAATTAAAACTCCTTCCTGTTTCAATTAATATGCATGTTAACCAGTTTAAAAATAATGATATTATTGATTATATGAAAAATATTATTGACTCATACCATATTTCCCCCGGATTACTCGAATTGGAAGTGACCGAATCCATATTTATGGAGGATATGAATCTGATTATCTCAAATCTAAATAAATTACAATCTATGGGATTTTTTATTTCAATGGATGATTTTGGTATGAGTTTTTCCTCTCTTAACCGTCTAAAACATATCACCTGTAATATATTGAAAGTCGACAGATCTTTTATCAAATCCATTAATGAAAGTCCGACCGATAACATTATTATCAATTCAATCATCTCAATAGGGCATGCCTTGAACATGGAAATTATCGCCAAAGGAGTTGAAACCGTACCCCAATTTGAATTCCTGGATCAAAATAATTGTAATAGTATACAGGGGTATCTCTTAAGTCCCCCCCTGCCTCAGGAAAAAATACCCGGTATTTTAGAGAAAGAAATGGGAGATGAAGGAATTGGTATAGAGCTATTAAAAAAGATGAAGGGACCTGTACAGCAATAAGGGCTTGAGAAATTTTCTACAGGAAGGTTAATGAGTATGATTAAAAAAAACAGGTACTATAACAAAAACGGGAAGGTCCGTATAATTATTTTCGTAATCCTTATAATGAGTTGGTTTTTTTTGATGTGCTGTTCAAAGCCAAAAATCTACCGGGTGGGTGTTTTGTCCGGCGTTAATTTTGTTGCGGAAATAACGGATGGCTTTAAGGCCAGAATGACCGAACTTGGTTATATTGAGGGCAGGAATATCAGCTATGACGTTCAGAGAACGGACTTTGATATGGAAGTTTATGACCGAATTCTTAAAAAATTAGTAGAGAATAAGGTCGATCTTATTTTGGTGTTTCCCACGGAAGCATCCCAGGTGGCGAAAACCGTTGCGGAGGGAACGGGAATCCCTGTTGTTTTTGCCAATGCTTTTACAGAAGATACGGGATTGGTGAATAGTGTTCAGGAACCGGGTGGAAATATTACCGGTGTACGCTGGCCCGGTCCGGAAATCGTCGCCAGGGGGTTTGATATCCTCATGGAGCTGGTACCTCACACGAAACGAATGTTTGTACCATATCAGCGGAATTATATTTCTCGCGTAAAGTGTCAGCTCGACGCACTCCGTCCGGCTGCCGCGTCTGCAAATATCACTCTCGTAGAAATTCCCGCAAGCAGCCCGGAAGAGCTTGAGAATGAGTTAATGAAACAAAAAGGACCTTTTGATTCGGTTGTTATCCACACACTGGCTGAACCTCTTGCAATAACTCCCGGAGGTTTCGCGGCATTAGTAAAATTTGCAGCCGGATATAAAATACCCATCGGCGGCATTCCAATATTCGAGGGCGGGTATCAAGCTATTTTCGGGATAATACCTCCTCCCATAGCGCAAGGAAGGCAAGCGGCGTACCTTGCAGATAAAATTTTTAATGGGACTCCCGCGGGTACATTACCTGTAATCACAGCAGAATATCATTTCACTCTTAATTACATGCAGGCGGAAAAACTCGGACTTACGGTGAGTGAACGATTATTAAGCCAGGCAGATAACGTTATCCGTTGATATGGAGCACACGGGGAGTAAAAATAACTTTGTCTTTATGGATGAAAAAAAATAAAAAATGCCGCAGTCTTTCGGGTATTCTCGTAATCTATTTTTTATCTTTTTTTATGATATTATTTCTTATAATGGGAGTATTGATTGTTTTAATAACTTTCAGGAATCAGCAACACATTGTTTATTCCCGGCAGCAACGCGTTGCTCTTGACGCGGTAGATGTTGTAAGGGGTTTTACTAATGGAAAAATTATTGCCATGGAAACCACCGCCAGGCTGGTTAACCCTGCCATGACATCACAAAAAGAACGGGAACGGATATTGAATTATCTTTTTAGTCCCCATGAAGCCTTTCGTCAGCTTGTTTTATTCGACTCAAAAAAACAAAGGATAGCGGAAATTTCCCGTCTTTCTCAGGTAATATCTCCGGAATTTCTTAGTGATCAGATCCTGGATGAGTTGTTTGTAAGAGCGAAGCAGGGGATGAGATACATAAGTAATGTATTTGTAGACAGGAGAACACGTGAGCCCATGGTTGTCATTGGTGTTTCGATAGAAGATGCTTTCGGAGATTTCCAGGGGGTACTGGCAGCGGATGTGAATCTGAAGTTTATTTGGGACTTGGTGGAAAACATTTCAATCGGTAAAACCGGTGAAGCTTATGTCGTAGACAGGCAGGGGAAATTAATCGCGTATAGTGATATTTCCCGGGTTTTACAAGGTGAAAATATCAGAAATATAAAAATTGTGAATGAATTTATCAATAATCCCATCTCTCTTGATAAGGATCAGGTGGATATTTTTACAGGAATTCAAGGTACAATTGTCACAGGAAGCTATGTTTCCCTCATGGAACCTGATTTTGCCGTCGTAACAGAGCAATCTATAATGGAAGCGTATCAAACAGTAATTCAATTCTGGATATTTTTTATAGTTTTTACCATTATAATGTGGGGGTGTGTTGTCCTGATATCAATCCGTCTTGCTCGTCACCTATCCGTACCACTGGTTACTTTGATGAATATCGCAGTCCGGATCGCCGGCGGGGAAAGGGGATTGAATGCCGAAGTACGCGGGCCGGTTGAGATAGCACGTATGGCACACGCGTTCAACAGTATGACGACCCAGCTTAATGAGGTTATTGAAAATCTTGAACATCAAAGCAAGTATTTGGAAATTACTGTTCAAAAATATGTTGCATATATGGCCGAAGTGGGGAAGGGGAAACTTGATACTTTTTTGACAATCGAAGAAAAAGAAGATAAAACAACCGATCCATTGATTATTCTTGGGTATCAATTAAATGATTCTACCCTGAATCTGGATAAAAAAATGAAACAAATTCAGGAAACAACAGATAAATTAAGAAAAAATGAAGAAAAACTCC
>JAFGRV010000442.1 GCA_016934975.1 Spirochaetales bacterium
ATGAGATAGAAAGTGAGTTTAAACTTATTTTAAATCCGAAATTACTTTACGTATGTATGAACCTATGAAAGCTGAAGGATATACACCCGTAAAGGACAAAGGAGTAAAGTATGTTAAAAAAAATTGTGGTTAGTTTTTTTGCGATGTGTGTTGTTTCCGTGATAATTTCTTTTAGTTTCCCGGTGAAGATCGCAGTTGCCCATGGATCGATGCAGGTCCCTTTAAGCCGGATATTGGCGTGTTATCTTGAGAATCCTGAAACACCGGATACCCTTGCCTGCCGGGATGCTATTAATGAGGGCGGGGCCCAGGCAGTATATGACTGGAACGAGGTAAATATCAGGGATGCAGGCGGCAATCATCAGGCCCTTATCCCCGATGGAATGCTCTGTAGTGCGGGGCGTGAGAAATATTCTGCCTTTGATGTGCCCCGGGCAGACTGGGCAATTACCTTTCTTCCGGACAGCGGGATGTATACCTTTATTTATGATGCGTATGTTCCTCATGGGGGCGGATATTTTGAGATTTATGTGACCAAAGATGAATATGATTTTTCCGAAGCACTTAAGTGGTCCGATCTGGAAATGCCGGCTTTTGCGACGATTAATGACCCGCCCCTTGTAGATGGCGGTTATTACATGGATGTTCAGCTGCCTGAAGGAAAAAGCGGACGACATGTCATCTATGTCATCTGGCAGAGAAGCGATAGTCCGGAGGCCTTTTATTCATGTTCGGATGTCTGGTTTGGTAATTCGCCGACACCGGTTCCTACGGATCCGCCGCCATGTGAAGCCCCGCAGTGGAATAGCTCTGTTGTGTATGGTGAAAACGACCTTGTCACATATAATAATCAAAACTGGAGATCGAAATGGAGTAATTCCGGAACTCAGCCGAGTACGGACGGTGCGAGTAATCCCTGGGAGTTCGGGGGGGATTGCAGTACCGGTGGTGTGCAGCCGACACCTGTTGCATCGACCCCGATTCCTTCGGAAACCCCGACTCCGATCGTATCACAGGCTAAAGGTGATGTGAACGGAGACGGGATTGTCGATATTGTCGACGCGCTTCTTGTTGCTCAGTATTACGTGGGGCTCACAAGCAGTATAAATGCGGATGCGGCGGATGTCGATTGTAACACGACTGTGGATATAGTCGATGCCTTGGTGATTTCTCAAGTTTATGTCGGCCTTTTGCAGAGTTTTTCATGCTGATAGAAGATGAAAGCAGGTAAGATTGAATCAGTCTGATAAATATGATTTTACTGCTTTCCAGAGAAATCCTTTTGCGCAGACTTCAAGAGGCAGTAATTCAACCTGGTCCATTCTTTTTTCAAGCTGGTCCGGATCATATCCTTGTTTGAGTACCATGAAATTTGCGCGTGTCGCATGAATCGATGAAGAAGGACAGCCATAGATACAACGGAAGCATATAATACATTTCTCCCCGAAGGTAATGCCTTCATCGCCGAATGATATGTTTCCCATGGGGCAATGTTTTACACACCACAGGCATTGTGTACAGGTATCAAGAATGCGGAGACCTTTTCCGAATTTTTTAGTGCCCTTTTGTTCGAGGTGAGAAATGCCGGATGCGATGAATCGGGCAACCGGATTTGTTTTGGTTCTTTTTGTTTTTCCCGAGAGGATGTCATCTGTTATTGTTTCGGCTTTTTTAGGGAGACACCGTATCAAACGGATCGCAATATGATCGGGGGTGGGTATGACCCAATTGCTCGGCATTATCATCATTGTTTCATAAAATACACGAAAACCTTTTTTTTCAAGGGCTTTGATAC
Organism: Spirochaetales bacterium; assembly: GCA_016934975.1. GTDB lineage: Bacteria > Spirochaetota > Spirochaetia > SZUA-6 > JAFGRV01 > JAFGRV01. Next base: position 1,796 of record JAFGRV010000442.1, read on the forward strand.
TCTCTCCCCGGCTTACTTTGTTAAACGAAGATTCACCACCCCCGGAGACGGAAATGACGGAAGCATCAATATTGTTGACATGAGGGAGAGTTTTTATCCAGTTTTTTACCGGGAGCGGGGCGTTAAAGGCATGAACTGCGAAGAAAAGTATTAAGAGATCGATTGATTCAACTATCCGGGTTTGTTCCGTTTTCATGGTGCTTGCAAATGATCCCTCGATCGGATAGGAGAGGACACTATGGCGGTTTTTCAGCAATTGATTTTCAAAGGTTTCAACTATTCTTTTTGTTCCCCCTGTCCCTGAAAAGTAAGCCAATAAAATCTTCTTTTTATCCTGAAATCCCATTATTCCCTCCTTTTCCCGGTTATTGAATCGACATGGCGTATCATCATTTTTTTATCCTTTTTATTATCAAAAAAAAATCACCCCCCGGGAATTTCAGTAATTGTGATAATGAAAAATGAGAGTTGAGTTTATTGTGAACCTGACATATGTCGCAACTGCTTTGATGACAGGAATGTAATGGTTGATCTTTTTTAAGAAATAAAATAAACATGTTTCCCTCGTGTCGATGAGTATAGGGGAATATGAATTCCATGGCAAGCAGGCGAAAAAAATTTCCTTTGGATTTCTCTCTATTGCGTTTTTCCTCGATTCATTATAGAGTGAGGGTTCGTATCTACATAAAACCGGGGTGAAGAGAGTAGATTCCGGCTCACATTATTACGAATAGGATATGTGATGGATATAAACAAACGAAAGTCTGAGCATATTACCCGCTGTACAGATTCCGGACTCTATGATGTCGAGCCATGCAGGAACACTCTTTTTTCATCAATTCATTTTCTCCATAATCCCATGCCTGAGTTAGCAGAAGAGGAAATAAACACACATATTTCCTTTTTGGGATATGATATAAACCTCCCTCTTTTTATCTCCTGTATGACAGGGGGGGCGGATGGGGGATTGAGATTGAATCGTGATCTTGCCAAAGCAGCTCAGGTGTGTCACATACCTGTGGGAATGGGATCAATCAGGATTCTCTTCGATCAACCTGAATTATTCTCACATTTTTATCTTAAGCCCTATGGACCGGATATACCGGTTCTGGCGAATCTTGGTATGATCCAGGTGCGGGACATTCAGGCGGAGCGGATTATTGAGTTGATAAAAAAACTGGAAGTTCAGGGACTTGTCATCCACCTTAACCCGGGGCAGGAACTTTTTCAAAGAAACGGAGATACGGATTTTCGCGGTTTAAAGGATGCCCTTTCCCGTTTTTGTGAAAAAGCAGCCTTCCCGGTTATTATAAAGGAGACGGGTTTCGGGATTCCGCCGGTGCTTATCGATTTTTTCATTTCTTTGGGGATCGCGTATGTTGATCTGGCAGGGAAGGGCGGAACAAACTGGGTTACCGTCGAGTCATATGGTCTGCCGGATCATCTTTATAATGCCGCCGGGGAATTCGATACCTGGGGATTTCCCACCTGCCTGCTGCTGGACCTTTGTGATAAAAAATATCCGGGTATTCTCGCTTCCGGGGGTTTGCGTACCGGACACGACCTGGCTGTTTCCCTGGCCCTCGGTGCTTGTGCCGGGGGGATGGCTCTGCCGTTTATCCGGGCAGTGCATGCGGGCGGGGTAGAGAAAGTTTGTTCTTTCGTGGAAGAAATCGAAAAGACTCTTCGCTCTGTTATGGTGCTTTCCGGGGTAAGAGATATTCCCGGACTAAAGAATGTACCCCTCTGGCGGGAGCCTTCATATATTCAGCTTCTGGATTCCCTTAAAAAAGCTGTTTACCGGTAAATAAAATTTTAATCAGCCCTTCTTAAAAAAACACTTCACTTCACATCAATGAGATTTCCTCGAAGAATTCTTTACTTTTCACCATCTTCCAGATAGCATATCAATTTTGTCTTATAACCGCTTAAGGCCAGGAGAAAAAGGGCGGGAATATAAAACATCCAGACAATATTATGAACGATGTAGCGTATTCCTTCCCATGCCGGGTAGGTGAGAATAGTAAAAAGAAGCTTCGGTGCCATGGCCTTGGGAGAACCTGTTGCAAGATTAAAAATGACGGAAATATCACATAAATAGAAACATGTTAATCCGATGGCGATTTTCACGCAATTCGTCGTGGGTATGTATCCGATGTTGAGTGAAGCCCATCCTGCCCAGAGAGATGCTGAAAGAATAAGAAGATACAGAATTCCGAATATGAATAATAAAATTTCGTTTTTGAGAATCGGATATAAAATAGAGGTGAGAACCAGGGTGGTGGCAGCTGCAATAATAACAGCCGAAATAATATTCCACCGGGAGAATAAGTTTTTTAGACCATGAGTGTTCCGTATGATTAATAAAATATGTGCGCAAAAGAAAATAAGAATCCCGATTCCCGTAAAAACCGGGTTATCAAATTTACTCAGCAAGACAAGGAACGTATCGGCCAGGAGGATACAGACAAAAATAAGACGTAATCTTTTTTCATCATCACTGTTCCATGCATTTTTTCCGCTCATCCACACGAGGAAGAAGCAGAGAAGGCTGATAAGCCATTTTGACTCACGTGGGTAGTTTGAATCTTTTATATTTGTCATAGTCCCGGTAAAAAACCTCGTCCAGTCAAAGGTGAGAAAACTTGAGGCCACAATGAGAATTAATATGATAATGAATAATTGCTTTTTTAATTCCATAGGTTTTGCCTGCCTTCTGTCGAAAAGTTTTTCAAGGATTTTCTATTCAGAGAAAATCTTTTATAAATTATATTCGGAAATTGTTCTCCTGCAACCCCTAAAATACTTTTTTTACAGAGAGAAATGAAAAACAGGAGTACGCATCAATCTTGTCAAGGAATTGCTGTTCCGGGAAATCCCGATTGCATCATTACAAAAAAAGTATATACTTAAACTCTATCTTATATCAGGAGACTGTCATGAAAAGAATCATTGGAGCAGGCTTTATAATCCTTGCTCTTGTTACGGGGTGTTCGACACCTACTCAGGTGAACAGGGATATTATTTATCAGACATCCGCGATTAATGCCCTTTTTAGCGGAATGTATGATGGTGCAATAAGTTTTAAAGAGCTCAAAACCCACGGCGATTTTATCATCGGGACCTTTGATGCCCTCGATGGTGAGCTGCTGGGGTTTGATAATCATTTTTATCAGGTCAAGGCTGATGGAAAGGTGTACCCGGTGAGTGATGAGATGACGACTCCTTTTGCCGTGGTGACCTATTTTGATGATGATACATCCTTTTCCATCGATTCTTCTCTTGATCTTGAGGGTTTGGAGGATAGACTCCTTGAGGAGATGAACAGTAAAAATATATTCCAGGCGATTAAAATCGAGGGGAATTTTAATTATGTGAAGACACGGAGTGTGCCCCGTCAGTCCAGACCATACCCCCAGCTTATTGACGTGTTAAAAAACCAGCCGACCTTTGAGTTCAGGAAGGTGAAGGGGACAATTGTCGGATTCTGGACTCCCGGCTATATTTCCGAGATTAATGTGAGTGGATTTCACTTTCACTATCAAAAGGAAGCCACCTCCTTTGGAGGTGGTCCATGTCTACCTCTATTTTCTTGATTAGAAGGCTTTGCCTTCTACATTCTTTTGATTTGGAAAAAGCCACCTGCTTTGCAGGTGGTCTTTTACTTTATTACAGCGGACAAGAGAGGGGGCGGCCATCTCCTGGCCCTGGAACTTAACGATGGAATGGTCATGATTGATGATACCGCCGATTTTTTTATGAGTCTGCCGGAGAATCGGGAATTTATGTCTGCCGATTTCGAGAAAAAAGAGGAAGAGATAAAATCCGGGGAAAAAGACAGATAAACCGGCGGAAAAAGAAAGTGAGTTTTTTTACACTATTTTGATAGTTCTGTTTTCGATCCGGTAAACAATTAAATTCTCGTTTTTAATCTCTTCCGGATGATGAGTAATAATAATAACAGGTATTTTCATTTCCCGGAGGATGTTCAAGGCAAGGTCCCAGAAATCCATACGTGCCTGTTTATGGAGACCTGTAAAGGGTTCATCGATGATGAGAAAATCGGGATCGTAGACCAGGGCCCGGGCAAGGGAGAGTCTTTTTTTCATTCCCCCGCTTAACTGGTCGGGAAACAGGTGAAGGGAATCGGAAAGACCGCAGAGTTCCAGATAATAGAGAGACCGGGCGGCCGATGTGATTTCATTTTTCCATACCCCCGGAAGCGAGGCATTCCCATAGCAGTCCAGGTGAGAGAGAAAGATATCTTCCTGAAACATCAGGCAGGTATGAGGTGGAATGTGAATTGTTCCTGTGCCGGGGGTGAGAAGCCCTGCCGCCAGTTTCGCGAAGGTTGTTTTGCCCACACCTGAATCCCCTGTTATGATGGCAGTATGAGTATTGTCCGTATAAAAATCAACCTTATCGAGTATTGTTTTATCCATGTATGAAAAAGAAAGGTTATGTATTTGGATTGATTGATGGAGGCGGTTTCGTGACCCATTCTTTACTGTAACGGGGCTTACCATGGGGATGGTACTTATTTTTCGTGTGAAAAGTCTGTCTGTGAGTAATGAGGAAAGCAAGGTGATGCTCCCGAGGAGGGCCAGGAATATCAAGGCATAGGCATAGAAGGCGACCATATTAAATGAGTAGAAGTATTCATTTATCCTCCGTCCCATACCATCCGCAGCTCCGAACCATTCACCGATGAGGCAGCTTTTAAAGGCGATGACCATACCAATTTTAATAATCGTTTTGTATGAAGGCGAGAGTTCCGGGAATATAAGGCGGGTCAACAGCATTTTTTTTCCGGGTGCGTAAATACGCATCATATCCCATTTATGTGAAGAGATCGATTTTACTTGTTCCTGGATGTTGATGCTCACAATAGGAAGGACGATAAAAAACACGACCGCCCCGGGGGCAGCACCTTTTGTTCCAAGAATCAGGACCAGGGGAACGATCCAGAGCAGGGGAGGAGCCCCCTGGAGTATTATCATGGGAAAAAAGAGTGTTTTTTCCATTTTCCTGTTTATTCCGGTACAGATACCGATTCCTGTTCCCAGGATGAGAGCACCCAAAAAACCGGCAAGACTACGCATGGCTGTAATGGCTATGTCCCGGAGCAGGTCCGGATCCGGGAGGAGAGTAACTATGTGCAGTCCGACATCCCAGGGAAAAGGCACGATGGATGATGAAAAAAGGAGTGATAATCCGAACCACCCGCAAAGAAGGAGGAAGACCCCTGAGATCATGTACACCGGAAAAATGAATTTTTTATTCATGTGTGTAGAAAAAATCCTTTGTTATGGTATTGTGCACCTCTATGTCTGTCTGATAGGTGTTAATATAATGTATTTCCTCATCCCACGCAAATAATCCGAAGATTGTATTGGAAAGGGATCTCGCCAGAAGATTTACAGGTATGGCGACTTCCCGGGCGAATTGAGTTTTTTGCTCTTCTGTTAATGCGGGAATCGACCGGATATTATTACCTATGGAAGAAAGAAAGGTATCTACAAATTTTTTATTTTTATTAATAAATGTTTTCTTTGCGAAAAGGGAAACCTGGGGAGTGTTTTTATACCCGAATAAATCCTCCCAGATACCGGGGATCGTAAAAGGACTATATAATCCTTTTTGTGACACAAGGAGGGTTGTGAGGGGTTCGGGGAGACAAGCGGAAACGATCCTGTTCTCGATTAAAAGAGCCGCAGACTGCTGAACCGGATTATATTCGAGGCGGATAGAGTCCGAAAGCCCTGCTTTTTTGAGGATTGCTTTCATTTGCAGATCCAGGGGGCTGTTTTGGAAAGGTACGGAGATTGATTTTTCCGAAAGATCCTTGAGTTCCCGGATCCCGGGATCCTTGGTTACCAGGGACGATACCCCCCAGACAATTGTCGCAAGATGTACTATCTCGCTGTTTGTTTCAGCCGCAGCCGCACCCTGGGAATAGCCGGTCATAAGTATATCAACCTTTCCTGTAATGAATTCCGCCATACTCATGATATGATCCTGAAAATATCCTATCTTGATTGTTTTACCATTAATAATTTTATTATTGGTGGCAGAAACCGGGAGAGATGATATTGATTGTGGTACGGAGATATTCACCTCTGTCTTGTCATCTGTTTTCGGAGCACAACTTAAAACCAGGGCAATAAGTAAAATAATCATCATAATTCGTGATAATGTTTGTATCTTCATGTTTTCATTCCTCTCCTGGTAAATCTCACATAAATTTTTGACTGTTGTACATCATGTTTTCATTGTAATGTCTATAGTGTCGCCGGAAATCAGGTAACAGTGAATGCTGTTGAGTATTGTGAAATTATTAACACTGTTACATAATTCACAGCTATATGCTGAAGATAGTAAATCCTTTTAGAAATGTCAAGTTTCTTTCTGGAATAAACTCCATTATTCCTGTAAAACAAGAGTATAATGAAATTACATTGCGGATGTAATCGATGAAGAGATGAGGAGGGGGTGACCAATGCAGGAAAGGAGTGAGATCCTGGTTTTTGTTACCTTTAAAGATGAAGTATGCGCCGAATGCAAGGATCCTCTTGTCCGGGGGGATTTCGTCTTTTTTACAAAAGAGAATAAGGTTATTTGCTTGTCTTGTGCGGATCTCTCACATTTGATATTTCTACCTTCCGGGAATGCGGCCTTAAGCCGGAGGGCCAAAAAATATTCGACATTATATGCTCTTGTTCTTAAATTCAACAGAAGACGGCGTAGGAATGAACGGCAGGGTTTATTAATTGAAAAGGAAGCTTTGGAAAGAGCAGAGGAAGAGTGCCTCGCTGATAATGATAAAAGAGAAATCAGACGGCAGCGGGAGCAGAAGCGGAGGAAAATCCGGGATAATGAGTATATTAAAATCTTCGCCCAAAAGATCCGGGAATTATATCCCTCCATTCCAAAGGAGAGGGAATATCTTATTGCAGATCATGCCTGTGAAAAATACAGCGGGCGGGTGGGAAGGACATCCTCCGCAAAAGAATTGGACGCTCACGCGATTACTCTGGCAGTTATCGCCCATATCAGGCATTCGGAAACCGGCTATGACAGGCTGATGATTATGGGAATGGAACGTCATGAAGCGAGAGGAATGGTGAAAGACAGGATCGAAGCTGTTTTGGAAGAATGGAGAAGGCCCCGGGTTCAATGACTATCATGATTCCGGGCGAACAATTGTCGTATTGTACTATATGTGACCACATAAAAACAATGAGGACAATTGTCGTATTTGCATAATTCCCAAAGATACCATATACTCGATATATGAAAATCAAACCACTTTATATCATTATCTTTCTCCTTATCATCCTGTTATTCCCGGGTTGTGAATCAGTATCCAGGCTCACAGGTCCAGTCCCTTTTAATAATTTCCCTCCCGAAGAGGTTCAAAAAGTCATAGCCTCTTTGCCGGAATTTCCCCGGGGAGTAGGTATTCCAATATCAAACAGAACCTATTGGGACAAGCTGAGAGACGGGGATTTCCGGAAAAGTGTGATTACCAGGGCAGAACAATATCTTAATCAACCTCTTCCGGAAATAACAGATGAATTGTATCGTGATTATTCAAAAACAGGAAACAGGACAAATTGGGAAAGGGTGAGTGCCAACAGACGGGGAAGAATACGATGGTATACTCTTGCGGAATGTCTTGAGAACAAGGGGCGTTTTCTTCCTGCAATTAAAGAATTGTTCTACGCCATCTGTCAGGAAAAAACCTGGGTAATGCCTGCCCATGATGGCGATCTTTCTAATTATAAAGGTAAACGAAGTGATATTGACCTGGGTTCTTCCATGCTTGCCTGGGAACTTGCCACGGCACTTTACCTCCTCGATCCGGTGATAGACCGGGAGCTTTCCGTATATATCGGCAGTGAAATTCAAAGACGGGTGTTAGATCCCTATATAAAGATGATTGAAGGAGAAATATCGAAAAATTGGTGGCTCTCTACAACAAATAACTGGAATGCAGTCTGTCTCGCAGGGGTCACCGGTGCAGCCCTTGCGACCATTTCATCCAAAGAAGTACGGGGATTATTCATTCTGTGGGCAGATAGGTATATAATGAATTTTTTGAAGGGTTTTACGAAAGACGGCTATTGTTCCGAGGGGCTGGGGTATTGGAACTACGGTTTCGGGCATTTTCTGATGCTTTCGGAAACAGTGTACCAGGCAACAGACGGGAATGTCAATTTTTTTAAAAAAGAACAGGCTCTTGCACCTGCTTTTTTCGGAAAACGCGTAAAAATCATTAATAATGTATATCCGGCGTTTGCAGACAGCAGTGTTACCGTGACACCCTCGGGTCTGGTGATGTACCACGTCAACAAGCGGTTTCACATTGATTTGCCCGGGTGGGAAACCTGCGATCCGGTAAAACAGGCGAGTCGTCTTTATGAAACAGCCCTCTATGCTTTTCCGTTCCCTGTTGAAACGAAAACTTCGACACCTCATGAATCTCCACCATCCTCTTTGCAGCGGGACTGGTTCGAAGATGCGGGAGTTCTTCTCTGCCGCCCGGGTCCGGATTCACCATCTACTCTGGGAGCTGCTATAAAAGGGGGGAATAATGATGAACATCACAATCATAATGATGTCGGTTCATTTGTCGTTGTTTCGGGAAATACTCCTGTTATTTTTGATCCCGGGGCAGAGGTGTATACGAAACAAACCTTCGGTCCTGCGCGTTATAAAAGCGATCTTCTTAATTCCTTCGGACACGATGTTCCGGTGGTTGCCGGAAAACTTCAGAGAACAGGGGCAAAAGCAAAAGCGACAATTGTCGCAACCGAATTTAGCGATGACAGGGATACCCTTGTCCTGGATCTGACCGCTGCCTACAAAGTCTCTTCCCTGGAACAACTCACAAGAAAATTTATTTATTCACGAGAAGTGCAAGGTTTTGTCACAATCACCGATACGGTCCGGTTTTCTTCCCATCACACCTTTGGTACTGCTCTCATTATCCCCGGCTCATGGAAACAGATTGATGAAACGACACTCCTCATTTTTACCCTTGAACAAGCTGTAAAAGTTAACATCGAAACAGGGGAAATTCCTTTTATCATCAACACGACACTCATTAAGGAACAATCAGTTACAAATGTGCAGGCTACCAGGATAGGTATTGAATTGAAAGATCCGGTGAAAGATGCATTCATCAACCTCTCTTTCTTTCCGGCTGCTCATCCATTCGCGGAAAAGGGGACTCTTGCAAACGGGGGCTTCGAATATTCCGGTCTGGGTTGGTCTCTTGGAAATAATAATATGGCTTTTATATTAACAGATAAAAAGGCAACAGGAGACACTTCACTTAAGATCGAAGATTTGAGTGAAACAGAGGGTTCAAACATTCTCTCCGGTGCGGTCATGTGCCTTGAAGAGACGCGGTATGTACTTTCCGGCATATATTATCCCCTGTCAGGAAATGGTATTGGTCTGTATGTAAAGTTTTATAATTCCAAAGGTGATGAAATAACACAAATAAATGATAAGGGATGGATTGAACCCGTAGGAACCCTCGGCGGCAGTGACAATACCTGGAAGAATTTTTCATTTTCCTTTACATCCCCTTCGGAGGCCGGGACGATGAAGATCTGGATTCATAGCTTTAACAAATCAGTTGTCAGTGGATATCTTGATGATATAATTGTGGAGGTTGATAAAAAGTAAAGAGCCCCGAAGGGTGCATTTATTTAAACATGATCGTTATGGGGAGTCTGAATCCTATATCGAAATAGAAGTTTTCATCATAAAATCCGAGATGACATGCAAAGTAATACCATTTCACTCCCAGCTTCCCGCCCACGGCAATGTCCAAAGGACTCACGATACCCATCTGAGATGTGCGGTTTTTGAGACCGATAAGACCATGAGCTACAACATTTATTTCCTGAATCGGGATGAGTACCTCGTAAAAAGATGCGAGGCAATAGCCGGCATAAACCATAATATCCCGGAAATAATATGCATCATTATAATAGTCTCCTTCTGTCTCCAAAAAATATGCAGATAATCCGATATCAATCATATGAAACCAGGCCGCTTTACACGTTCCTTTAATAGTTGTTTGTTCCACCCATTGATCGTCTATCCGGCGTTCGAAAACCTGGAAATATTTGGCTGTTCTGTTAAAGCTGCTTTTTACTATATAACTTAGTCCGACATCGAGGTGAAATCCGTAGGAATCGGAATAATGATAATTTAACCCCCCGTGACCAAGGATATTACCCCCAAGATAGAATTCAACGAGCAAACCGGAGAACATTATATAGCCATCACCTAAATTGCCTATTCTAAAAAATTCAGGTGTGATATTTATAAAGGTAAACTCTTCATCAGCATAAATATGACCGGAAA
>JAFGRV010000054.1 GCA_016934975.1 Spirochaetales bacterium
CTCGTCCTTTGGGCTGCATTTATCGGGGCCATGATTACCACACGGGAAAAAAAGCATCTTTCACTATCACTTGGTGTCGATTCAATTAAAAAACCCTATAAAAAATGGATTATTATCGGTACTCATTTTATTGCAGTTACCATCTGTACCGTATTTACTTTAACGTCAATCCGTTTTGTTCTCGTTGGTTTTGATTTTTCTCAAGTTGTGGGTATCATCCCCGTACATTTATTTCTCTCTATTATTCCCATCGGCTTTTTCTTTATTACGATACGTTTTATTACGAGTACCGAAGGTGCTCTGCGTGCAAAACTCATCGCGGCATCAGGTGTTCTCCTTGGAATCTTTTTCTCATTACATTCTATGTTTTATCTTATCCAGGATCTCTCTGTGCTTCTTAATCCCGAGGATTATACATTGTTTGATAAGTACGAAATTATGATTGAGAGTTTTAACCGATTTTTTGCGCCATTTATATCAGTTATTTTTTGGCCCTGTATAATTATCCTGATTGTTTCGGCATTCCTGGGCAATCCTATTTTTATTGTACTTGGCGGATGTGCAATTATCTGCTTTATACGATCCGGACTTCCCTTGAGTGATGTGTCCCAGGAAGCTTATGGAGTGCTTACCAGACATGAAATCCCTGCCATTCCCCTTTTTACCTTTGCGGGATTCCTTCTTTCTGAAAGTAAAGCGGGGGAAAGATTTGTACGCTTGTTCCGTGTGCTCCTTGGCTGGCTTCCCGGGGGGCTCGCTATTGTTGCCGTAATTGTATGTGCTTTTTTTACAACCTTTACCGGTGCTTCCGGTGTCACGATCCTTGCTCTCGGTGGTTTTCTCTCTATTGCGATGATAAAGCGGTCATATAAAAAAGATTTTACCTACGGATTTCTCACCGGTGCAGGAAGTGTCGGGCTTCTTTTTCCCCCAAGTCTCCCTGTCATATTATATGGGGTCGCCGCAACCATCAGCATAAAAGATCTTTTTGTCGGTGGAATTCTTCCCGGGGCTCTTTTGGTTATTACTCTCTGTATTATGGGAAGTATTCATGCGGTACAGAATAAAATGGAACGTATTCCTTTTGATCGAAAAGCTGTTTTAAAACCACTCCTAACATCTCTCCCTGAGCTTCTGCTTCCTGTTATTATTTTTATCAGTTTTTTTACCGGTTTTACCACTTTGGTGGAAACCGGGGCGATTGCCGTATTATATGTCCTTTTCATAGAAATAGTTGTATATAAAGATATTAAAATTCAAGACCTTCCGAAAGTACTTGGAAAAGGTGTCCCGATCATCGGCGGGATCCTCATTATTATGGCGGTTGCAAAAGGCTTTGCATACTATATTATCGATCAGCAGATACCGAATCAACTCGCCGCGTGGTGTATTACCAATATTCAGTCTCCCTGGATTTTTCTTATACTCCTGAATATAGGGCTCCTCATTACCGGTTGTTTCCTGGATATTTTCGCTGCGATTTTTGTGGTTGCCCCCCTTATTATTCCCCTTGGAGAGGTTTACGGTATTCATCCTGTTCATCTTGGAATAATCTTTCTCGCAAATCTTCAACTCGGCTATCTGACACCCCCGGTGGGACTCAATCTTTTTCTTGCTTCCTATCGATTTGAACAACCTCTTTCCAAGATATATAAACAAGTTATTCCTTTTTTTATTGCTTTGCTTGTTGCGGTTCTTCTTATTACCTATGTTGCTCCTTTTACGACTATATTCCTGGAACCATCCAGGAATCCGGGACAGGTGTGGATGGTGAATGAACAAAAAGTAATCCGGGGTGGTGATCCTTTCTATTCGGAAATACATGCTGATACGGGAAGTGAGAAACTTGCCTATTATGAGATGCGTTTTGAGTATGACCCTCACTATTTCGATGTGAATACCGGTATTGGGATAAACGGGGTTGAAGCAGGAGCGAATGGGTTCATTACCTCTGTTGAAAACCCGGAGCCCGGAGTTATTATTGCAAAAGGTATGTACATGTACGGGAAATTGCCGAACAGGGATCTTTATCTCCTTACTATTCATTGGATAGCACATACAAAGGGAAAATCTAAAATCGGCATTAAAGTAATCAGCTTTTTAAACGAGTTGCAAAAGCAAATTGGAACATTAAAAGGTGGTGTTTTTAAGGTTTCAATAAAATAAAAATGCATATAAAACATGACATTCATACAGTTCTTTTTTGCATCGGCGTTCTTGCTTTTAATATGGTACCAGTTTATGGATTACCCGGTTCACTTCCGAATTTCTATGATGACGAAGCTGATGATACACTCATCCAAAGTCTTATTTCTTCCATGACCGATGAAGAATTATTAGGTCAGGTATTCTTTCTGGGATATCAGGGTATAGAACCATCCGATGAGATCAAATACTGGATTTCGAAACGACAGCTTGGGGGAGTGAAGGTATTTTCCAGAAATATGGATGAACTTGATAATCTCGCGAAATCTATTAATGATATGCAAGTTCTTGCCGCATCGGGAAGGTTCAGTATTCCTCTTTTTATCGCAACGGATCAGGAAGGTGGATGGGTGCGTCATATCTGGAAAGATGTCCTGGTCGTTCCGGGAAATCTTGCAATAGGTGCAAGCCGGTATGGAGAAGATGCATACCTCACCGGTTATTATATCGGTCTTGAGCTTGCGGCTCTTGGCATCAATATGAATTTTGCCCCGGATGTAGATGTCTACTCGGATATTTTGAATACAGCTATCGGACCCCGTTCATTTTCATCGGATCCCGTACAGACGGGACTTCTTGCCTGTGGGTATTTTAAAGGGATGAAAAAAGCAGGGATTATCTGTACGGCAAAACATTTCCCCGGTCATGGGGGAGCGGAAGAGGATTCACATGGTATACTTCCCCAGGTTCATGTTTCATATGATGAAATGTGGGATAGAGAACTTGTTCCATACCGGTTTCTTATTAAAGAAGGAATACCGGCGATTATGACCGGTCATCTTTCATTTCCCGATATTCTTAAGGATAAAACCCCGGCAACACTCTCTTCCTTTTTTCTTGAAGAGGTTTTACGAAAACGTCTTCATTTTAAAGGAATTGTCATCACCGATGATCTTGAGATGTATGGTGCACATCAGGGCAAAATAAATATCCCGGAGGTAACGAAAAGTGCGATTTTTGCCGGGAATGATATGCTTTTAATCTCACACCGGCCTCAGCGGCAGGAGAGCGCATGGAATCCTCTTCTCCGGCTTATAAAAACAGATAAACTCTTCCGTTCTAAAATTATTGAGTCTGTCGAGCATATTCTTTCGATAAAATGCCAGGTATTTAAAGGTAATGATCCTTCACCAATTTATCCTGATTATCAACATGTAAAAGAAAAGATTTCAAAGATGCAGAGTTCAGAATCTTTGCACGCCATATTTCAGAGTATTTGCAGGAGTATTACTGTCATACAGAATGGGATCATCCCGTATACCCCTGCAAAAGCAGAAAAGATTCTTCTGGTGGGTCAATATACCGAATTTCTCGACCAAGGTATTTTGCGGTTTCCAAAGGCATCTGTCTATGAATATTCTTACTATCCCGCAGAACGATCCTTGAAAGAAGTGAGAACCGGGATTGGAAACCTTGTGGAGGAGCATGATACGATTATATTTTTATTGGTGAATGATAATAGTCTGGAGATTCTTAAAACGCTTCGTAAAACAAATAAAAAGATTATTGTCATTTCTTCCCTTACTCCGGTATATCTCCGTGAAGTACCCTGGGTAAAAACAGCCATCGCAGTCTATGGAACAGGGAAAGAGTCCTATGAAGCAGGCTTTGCCGTATTATGCGGAGATTATGAAGCAGAGGGAAAACTTCCTCTTGTATTTGAATAGTGAAGGGGAGCGGGGTAGAATATTTTTTTTATGGTTTTTAAAATCAAGGTTGACAAATATAACAGGATTATTATATTATAGATACTTAAGATCGGGATGTGGCGCAGGGGTTTAGCGTACGCGTCTGGGGGGCGTGTGGTCGGTGGTTCAAATCCACTCATCCCGATTGTATGAAGCCCGGAAACCATTACAGGTTTTCGGGCTTTTTTTTATTTATACGGTAAGGAGTTACATTAATTTCTCTTTATCCTCTAAAGCATTATTTTAGATATGTATGCAATATAAAATAAGATTTGAGGGTGAATTGAGATTCAGCGAGCCTTTTACAATCTATCCATGTAAGTTGAATTCAATTGACAATATAATAAAATGAATCTACATTATAATAATAAATCCTGTGTTTTCGTTTTTTAGAGGAGTAGTATATGATAAATATAGAAATACCCGATAAAATAGCTTTAGCTTTAAATTTACCGGAGAAACAAATACAACAAGCATTAAAAAAACTTTTAGCAGTAAAATTGTATGAAAACGGGGTTCTTGGAATTGGGAAAGCCAGGGAATTGGCACAGGTTTCTAAGCTCGGTTTTCTCACTTTGCTGCATGAAGAAAATGTATCCATGAATTTTGATGAAGAGGAATTTAAACAAGATTTAGAGCAGATTAAGGAATTGGACATTTGAAGGTTGTTAGTAATACTTCACCTTTAATTGCATTTTCCGCTCTCAAG
>JAFGRV010000443.1 GCA_016934975.1 Spirochaetales bacterium
ATGATGCAAGCAGCCGATTTATTTATTAATTTGATTTTGAATTCGGATCAGAATGCACTATCCCTAGTAATGAATTTTCTTAATATCCTGTTCCTTGGGTTTATAAAGAAAGATCATGAAAGTGAAATGAATTCCATTTTATCACGCTTGCTTCACGAAGAATTTCTGCAAAAGCTTCAACAATTGCCATACATTTATCCGGTTTTTATTGAGAGATTACTTTCTCTTCTATATGTACCGGATATCAAGGGTGAGGTGAAGACTGCGATTCTTGCGACAATTCTCCCGATCCATCTTAAAGAAGAATTTATAGATATTCACCTGCGAATAATAATTCAGCTATTGCATAAAAATATGGAAACAGAAGCAGTATTTTCATGGATCGAAACAACAGTAAAGAGTCCTGATCCGGATTTTGATATGCGAAGAAAAATAGTACGTTTTTTAACAGAGAGAATATTGGGATTTACTCCTACAGTTCAAGCCGAACTAAACAGGATTTTAAGCGATCTTGTTACAATTAATGAATGGCACAGCATTACCGAACTTGATATTTACAGGAGATAATCATGAAACAAAAAATCCTTGTGACGGTACATTCACAAAAAGGTGGTGTTGGGAAAACCCTTATCTCGTTATACCTGGCAAGACGATTGGCAGAGGATAAATCTAACGCAGACAACCCGGAAGCCGGATTAGAGACTGTTTTAATAGATGCCGACCTCACGGGAACCAGTTTTGTCGACAGCCTCCCTTTTACTGCAAGAAAAGCTGATGGGACACTCTATGAATTATCCGAAAATAGGGATCTCATAAAAAAGAGAACCAATGATAACAACAAGGAATTATTTTTCTTGAATGATTACCTTCAATGTATTCCTCCGGCGTATAAGGAACTTTTTCGTAAGAAGGATTTTCGCAAATATCTTTGGAAAGCTATCCCACATAATTTTCCCGACAAATTATCCGTAATACCCGGATCCGGGTGTGTAAATGATATTGAAAAAACATTACCAACTATTTTCCGTGAAGATGTAACCGGATTTCTGCAGGCTCGGTTGTCAGAACTCTATATGGCTCTTTGGGAAAAACAGATAAACGATGAAGAGAATGATGTAATTGTCATTGATTCACCACCCGTTCTTCATGGAATCTCCGAAGTGATTTTGAAATTGCATTCAGAATTAAAGGAAAAGATTAAATTAAAACATTTTTGTTTAATTGTATGCGGGGCGGATATCCAGGGACTGGTAAGTACATTACGTTATTTGAAAAAATTTTTAGCCGAGAAAGATAACTTATTAGAAAAGGAGTGGGTTAAAATAATTCTGAACTTATATCCGAAAGGTTTTTTAGATGAAAAGAAGATCCCTCTTGATAATAAAACCAAACTTCTGGAGTTTTTATTTACTGAAATAAAAGAATTACTTGATTTCGAATCTCTTAAAGAATTTCTACTCCCTGGAAATACGATTAAAATCGATTATGATAATGATTTGGCAAAAACCTTTCTCGACTATTCTTATATTAATTCCAAAATCGATCCCCTGGATAAATTGGTAATGCAAATCAAAAATGAGGCGACGAGTGTCTGAATTGAATGACAAGTGGATCTACGATAAACTTGAACAATTTAAGCCTGAAGATGAACTTGACATGAGAACATGGTATAACACAGTTAACGGGCCGCGCTGGCGTGGCATGGGTGAATCTGTATTGGATAAGAAAGATAAGGCTTCTTTATATTCAAAATTTGGAAAAAGATTCCCCAAGTCAATGACAGATGAAATGCTCTATTTGACCGACAGGCTGCTTGATATTACAAGAAAGATTCACCCTTGTTTTGAAACCATTTTATTTCAACATACATATGCCGAAGGATTTTTGTATGCAGACTTGGACTTAAAAAAATATCGGGAACATATTATCCATCCTTTTAAAGTTGCCGTCATAGCTCGCTGGTTGCTAGAAGAATCCGGAAATATAAATGAAATAAAAAAGAACTTAAAAAAGAATAAAAAAATAAAGGAATTGCTCACGTATCTGCATCTTTCAGATAGTGTCTTTGATGAAAAAGAAAATAAAATTATAAAATGCGCACTTTGGTTGCCCGGATTGTTTCACGATATAGGGTATTTTCATTATTTGTTTAACAGAATAGAAGACCACATAAAACAACTTTATCCATTTTATAAAGGCGATGTTGCGGGTGTTTCTGTAGCTGGGATTAATACCCTTATTATAAAAAGAAGCCTTGTTTGGCAATATCTAATGGATGAAAATTTAAAGGAAAATCATGACCCCTGGAAGGGGGGAGTATATAATAATTTATGGAAAAACCATAGTGTCGCCGGTGCAATCGCTTTTATTCATTTTTACCAGGAAATTCTTGATCATTGGGATGAGGTCGATCCCCGGATGCTGCTTGTTTTCGAACTGGCAGCAGAAGCAATTTTTCTGCATGATTTATCCAAGACAAAAAACTTTAATGGGGAATTAAAAATTCAATTTAATACACAACCGCTTGCCATTATCCTTATTCTTGCGGATGAACTACAGGATTGGGGCAGACCACGGATTTCTTATAAACAAGATGGTTTTACGGATACAGTGAATATGGAGTTTAAGTATAAAGATAAGGTTGAGTATCAACTCGATAATTCAAAAAAACCAGTTATTTTAAGAATTCCGAAAGCCAAGGCAGGTGAAAATGAAAGAGTGTATGATAAGATAGGGAAACTTAATGTTTTTGGAGATTCATCTGAAAAAGTTTTTAAAAAATTTAAAAAATTTATTCAAATTGAAACATTGTAACTTCGAATTGATTTGTAAATTCAGGAACTACATAATTCAATTACTCTCATTTCAATTTATTTATGTAAGTCCAAGCTTGATTTTCCAATGACAGTATAATCAGAGAAAATACTATCCACCGGGAATGGCTGTTGGTGTCTCAACCTACTTGCACTGCCATGCAATATTCTATATACTCGTTGGAATACATGCTATTGTTTCCGGATATAAACACGACCACACATGAATAGAGCTGAATTAACTATACTAATAAAAGAAAACCCCACCATAAAGATCCTCCGTGGTCCGAATGCTCCTTTAATCCTTGCTTTTCTCATGGAGATGTTCAAGAAAAATCAGCGTATAACAATACCTGCGGATGAGCTCATCATCAGCCTTGGGGCATACCTGGAAATGGAGGAATACCCTCTGGAAGGCGATAATCCCGATTATCTTGAAAAGGCCGGTCAGATGATTTCCCTCTGGTGCAATGAAGAAAACTGGTATATGAGAAAATATGTGAATGATAAGGGAATAAGTGTTCATGAATTAACCGGGTACACGGAAAAGGTGTTCCGCTGGCTCGATGATCTGAAACCCCGGGAAACCATCGGTACGGAATCCAGGTTTTATGATATTCTCCGCAGGCTGGATGAACTTGTCTCGAAAAGTATGGAAAACCCGGAAGAAAAAATAAAAGAATTGAAAGAAAAGAGAAAGGCCATTGACCGGGAGATCAGGGAAATAGAATCCTCCGGGATTGTAAAGTCTTTTAGTACATGGCAGATAAAAGAGCGTTTCGAAGAAATAAGCCGGAATTCCCGTGACCTTCTGGCGGATTTTAAAGAGGTGGAGCAGAATTTTAAAGGGATTGTGGATTCTATATATAAGGAAGAAGTCCAAAATAGTCATAGCAGGGGAGACATCCTGGGATTTGCCCTGGATGCACACCAGGAATTAAAGGATTCGCCCCAGGGAAAAACCTTCCATTCATTCTGGCAATTCCTTATTACTGATTCGGGGAAAGACAGTATAAATAACCTGGTCCGGAGAGTGTATGAGATGCTGGAAGAAAAATCCCTCTCCCGGGAAGATGAGTTTCTTAAAAATCTGAAACGATATCTCCATAGAGCAGGGAAACGGATTATTGATTCCAATCACCGTCTGGGAAAGAAAATAAACCGGTTGTTATCGGAAAATAATATATTACAGCGGCGCCGGATAAGAGAATTAATGACGGAAATAAAACAACTTGTTTTTGATGTAAAAGAAACACCCCCGGGGGATGATTTTTTTACTCTTCTGTCCGGCGAACCTGAAATTTTCATGCCTTTGGAACGTCCATTACAGTTTCCCGGGGAAAAACAGGAGTATGATGAGATAACCGCAGGCGAAGAGATATTTGATTACAAAAAAATGTCCACTCTTTTTAATCATTTTTATATTGATAAAAAAAAGCTGGAATCCAATATCCGGCGTTTATTAAAAGAGAAACCGGTTGTGCATATAAATGAGGTGCTTAAGCGGTTTCCCCCGGAAAAAGGGCTCTCGGAAATTATTAGTTATTATGAAATCGCCGCGTCCTCTTTAAAAAACCGTATAATAGAGGATGCTTCTGTTATTATAAATTATGAGTTTAATAAGAAACATAAACGTATCAAAGCCCCGGAGGTAATATTTTCACGATGAGTATAGATCCTGAATTCGCCACTGTGGTGATAAAACTTCTTAAAGGCCCTCTCTATAATGAAGATCCGGATTGGTCCACACTTATTTTAATACAGGGAAAGGTGAGAGACTATCTTGGCGTCTTAGGCCTGGAACTTAATCTCTATGATGTGGAGGGGTTCGCATTCTTAAGCCAGCCTGATACGGAGGAATCGGAAAATATACCCCGGCTCATCAGTCGGCGGCGGATTTCTTTCGAAGCGACATTGTTGTGTGTTATATTAAGAGAAGAACTGGACCGCTTTGAATTATCAAACAGTGAGAGCAGTAAATTGTATATTGAAAAGAACGAAATACGTGAGCGTATACGAATATATTTTAAAGAAAGGACAGATGAGACCAGACTCTTTAATGATTTGAATAAATACATAAACCAGGTGGAAAACATGGGTTTTTTAAAAAAAGTAAGAACAGGTATGCAGGGAAAAAATGAATTGGAAGATAATGAAATTTATGAAGTCCGGTATATTATAAAAGCGAAAATTGATCTTTCGTTTTTAGCCGACTTTAAGAGCAGGATGGAAGTATATGTCAATGCTCTTTAACGACGAAAACAGCGGATACCGTCTCGATCAATTTGAATTCTACAATTGGGGGAGTTTTGATAATAAAATATGGAAGATTACTCCAAAGGGAAAATCCTCTTTATTAACAGGGGCGAATGGTTCGGGGAAAACAACCGTGGTAGATGCACTTGTCACATTGTTAGTCCCCCCCTTTAAACGGCATTACAACCAGTCTTCCGGCGCAGATAAAAAACGGGAGAGGACAGAGGCGAGTTATGTTCTCGGGGCTATCGGAAGCCGCAGGAATGAAGATATGACCTCTGCCGTGGCTGAATTCTTAAGAGAAAAAACGGTAAGTTCTGTTCTTTTAGGCAAATTCGTGAATGAAAATCTCCACCAGGTCCTTACCCTCGGCCAGGTCCGCTGGTTTTCTTCCACAGGACTCAACCGGTTATATTTTTCGACTCCTCAGTTACTTTCATTACAGGATGATCTGCTTCCCATTGATTTTTCCGCCAATTTCAGGAAATACTGGAAAGAGAGATTTAACATTACCTTTTATGAGAGTTTTTCACTCTATTCCCGGTATTTCATTCCCATCCTGGGACTAAAATCGGAAAAAGGATTAAATTTATTTTCTCATATTGTGGGTGTAAAGGTACTGGGAAATCTGAATGAGTTTATCAGAAATAATATGCTCGATTCCCCGGATATGGAAGATGCCTTTAAAAAACTCTTTACCAATTATCAACAATTATTTGATGCCCATCAAAAAATTGCCCTGGCGGAAAAACAACTTGAATTACTGGAACCGGTAATAAAAAGTATCGTTAAATTTGAATCGGCAGAGCAAAAATCAGCGGATTTGAGAGAGCTTAAAAGGCTACTCCCCGGATATTTTGCTTCTGTCATACATACATCCTTAAAACAAGAGATAGCCCGTAAAGAAGATGAACTTTCCATGGGGAATGAAAAAAAGGAAGACCTTGAAAAAGAACGGGAAGCCGGGGAGAGGGAACGGCGGAGTCTCCAGGCAGCTATTGATAGAAATGATACAGCCCGGAGAATAAAAGATATTGAGGATCAATTGTCCCGACTGGAAGAAAACAAGAATCGAAAACATCAATCTTATACCCGTTACGCAGGTCTTTGTGAAAGTCTCGGGCTTCATAAATTAACGAAAGAGGAAGATTTCCTGTGGAACAGGGAAAAAGGAAAGGAACGGGAAGGCCGTGTTATCGAAAAACAGGGTGTGCTGGATAACCGGATTTTTAAGGTGAGAAATGAAATACAGACCCTGAATCAGGAAAAGGAAAGTCTGGAACGTGATATTGAATCTCTTTTGCATCGGAAGAATAATATCCCCCGTATTAATATTGAGATTCGTGAGCGTATTGCCCATGCCCTGGAGCTTAATGTGGAGGATCTTCCCTTTGCCGGGGAATTAGTCCGGGTCAAGGAAACCGAACTCCATTGGGAACTTGCGGCGGAGAGGTTATTACATAATTTTGCTCTCTGTGTTCTTGTGGGGGAAGAGCATTACGGAAAAGTAAACCGGTTTGTGAACAAAAATAATCTAAAAGGAAGATTAGTTTATTTTAAAGTTGCCCGGGAGATCGATTGGTCCCATGAACAGGAGCTGGCTGCGGGAAGTTTAATATACAAATTGGAGATAAAAAAAGATTCTTACTTTTTTGGCTGGATTGAAAATTATCTCCATAATCATTTCGACTATATCTGTGTCGACAAAGTGAATGATCTTGTTCATTATAAACAGGCAGTCACCTGCGAGGGACTCATTAAATCCCGGGACCGTCACGAAAAGGACGACCGGCGTGTGGATACGGGAAGAAAATACTATGTTCTCGGATGGGATAACCGTGAAAAGATCGCTTTTCTTACAAAGAAAGTAAGGGAGTTAAAAAATGAGATTGATGAAAAAAGCGATATTTATAGCAAATTTGAAGTACAAAGAACCCTGTTAGAGAAAGAAAAGGCAGATATTACCCGGTTTATGGATTTTCAATTTTTTCATGAATTAAACTGGTGGGATGAAGAGGCAAAGATAAAGGAATTGGGAGAGCAAAGGAAGAAACTCCTTTCCGAATCAAAGGAATTAAAGGAGCTTCAGCAACACCTGGATATCATCGAAGAAAAGATTAAAAAATTATCCGAAGAGATAAGTAGTGTGGACCGGTATATTGGAAAGCTGGTGACATTGATTGATGTCTTGCAAAACGACTCTGCTGATTACGCTCTTGTATTAGAATCCTTTGAAGGAGTGGAATTTGATAAGAAAACCTTTGTCCCGGTTCTTGGTACAATTATGGACAAGGTGGAATCACTTTCTCTCGATGAACTTAAAAATGCTCATAAACAAGGATTACAGAAAGCGGAAACTGCTTTGAAAAATGCAGAAGAATTGGTGCATGAATATGAAAAGCGGATGATAAGACATATGGACAGGTTTAAAAGCCCCGGGGGCGATATTTTAAAGAAATATCCCGGGTGGGAGAGTATTACCATCAACCTCCATCCTGACAGGGACTCACGGGAAGATTTTCACAGAGTCCATACGGTGATAAAAAAAGACGATCTGCCTAAATACAAACGAAATTTTAAAGAGTTTCTGAATGAAAAGATGATTGAAGACCTGGTCGATTTTAAACAATCCCTGGAAAACGGGGAGCGGGATATTTTAAATAGTATTGAAGAATTAAACAGTGCGTTAAAAGATATCCAGTATAACAAATCGCCTCCCACCTATATCATCCTTCATAATGAACCCACCAGGGATAAAATGATCATTCAATTCAGAGCCCACCTTAAAAATATCCTTGGAGATGCCCGTCCCATGGCAAACAGGGACGAGGCGGCCCTTGAGAATTTATTCTTACGGATGCAAAAATTTATCCTGGAGATCCGTGAAGATAGTGTTGTCAGGAAAAAAGTTCTTGATGTGCGAAACTGGCAGCGGTTTTCCGTCATCGAAAAGTTCAGTGAAGATCATACGGAAAAGCAATATTATGAAGACTCCCAGAGTTTGTCCGGGGGTGAAAAGGCAAAACTTGCTTATACTATTTTAGCATCGGCTATTGCTTATCAATTTAACATCTCCGGTACCGGGGACACCGATCGTTCTTTCAGGTTTGCCATTGTGGATGAAGCTTTCAGCAAGGTCGATCCTGATAATTCAATCTATGCCATGGATCTCTTTAAAAAACTGAAACTCCAGCTGATGGTGGTGACCCCTGATGATAAAATAAATATCGTGGAAAATTATATACATTCGGTGCATTTTGTTTCGAATAACGGCAGAACATCTTCACTCTATAATCTTACGATAGAAGAATATGAGGAAAAGAAAAAGGAATTTCCGCAGGGTAATAAGGTGACAATAGAACAAGGACACTATCAACCACTATGATTACTCCCGGGGAAATTAAAAAAAAAGCTTTACGTCACTATAAGGCCTGTTGTCTTGCATATGTATGTAATGAACAATTTTTCCCTCTCGTTATTCCCGGAAAACGGGGTAAAAGTACAGACCCGTATCTTGCAAGAAAAAGGGGACTGGAAACCTTAATAGCCGGTTCAAAAGAAAATAAGACCTATGGGTACAGCCTCGAATGGGAAGAAATAAATACCCGTGACTATGGCGTACAAAGCATGGTAAAACGGATTTTTTTTCAGGAGCGTGAGGATTATCTCACTTTTATCGGGAAAAAGAAGGATTTCGAAAATATTTGCCGTGTTACAGAGCTTATCCGCCGGGATATGCCAATACTGGAGGAGTGGATAAAGTGTAATCCCCTCTCCCTGGAAACTCCGGTTACTGTCTGGCCGGATATTTTACGAGTCTGTTCCTGGTTTCTTGCCCATCCCTCGCCGCACCTTTACATCCGCGAGCTCCCCATCCCGGTGCATACAAAGTTCATCGAAGAGAACTCATCCCTTCTCATCTCTCTTCTTGACTTTTTACTTCCCCCGGAACATGTAAATACCCCGGAGCGTCAATTCGCCGGGCGCTACCATCTCCGGTGGGACGAACCCCTTATTCGCTGCCGCCTGCAATCCCTACCTGGTCAGGAGGATGACATATCCCGGCCATTGTCTCTTTTTACGAAGCATGCACTCCCGGGTAGGTCTGTTTTTATTATTGAAAATAAAATAAATTTTCTTAGCTTTCCCCTGGAGGATCAACGACTCGTTATATGGGGAAAAGGATTTTTCGCTACAGTGCTGAAAGATGTACCGTGGCTTTCGTCCAGGTATCTTTATTATTGGGGTGATATTGATTGTCCGGGATTTGAAATACTTTCTGCCATGCGGGCATATTTCCCGGAAATAAAATCTTTTCTTATGGACAGGGAAGTGTATGAAAAATATAGTAAATTTGCCGTTCCTTGTGATACGGGAAAAGATATTCTCCCGGCATATCTCACTGAAGAAGAAAAAGCTCTCTATTCTTTTTTAAAAGAGAATCCTTCCCGGGGGCGTCTTGAGCAGGAGCGGATTCCCCATGATGAGGTTTTTCGCGGGTTGGAGCGATGAGAAGAAAGATTTCTCCATTTTTGTATTGAGTTAAATCATGATTAGTATTACTATTTACATAAGTAAGGAGAATTATAAATGTCTTACATTGCAAAAATATCAAGCAAAGGCCAGATAACTTTACCGAAAGAAATCAGAAACTTTTTAAATGTCCGGATTATTGAATTTGAAATTGAGGATGATAGAGTAGTTATAAAACCTGTGGAAAGTGTTGCCGGAAGTCTTTCTTCCTATTCTAAAGAATTTACAGATATAAAGGAAATACGGGAAAAAATATGGCAGGATATTGCAAATGAAAAAACAAGTAACCCTTCCTGATACTAATGTGGTACTACGGTATCTTCTTAATGATCACCCTGAAATGTCTAAAGAAGCATATGTCTTTTTTGAGAAAGTCCGGACCGGAGAAAAGAAAGCATTAATTCTTGAAAGTGTTTTAACCGAATGTGTTTATGTTTTAACGAAATTTTATAAAATACCCGGGGATGAAGCGGCTCAAAAATTAAGCAAGCTTCTTCATTATAAAGGAATAATAAACCCGGACGCGGACAATTTAATAAATGCACTTCATATATTTTCAAAAAGTTCAATTGCTCTTGTGGATTGTATAATTATTTCAAAGTTAGATAAGCCGGATTATCATATTTTTACATTTGATAAAGATTTGATAAAAGTAAGAAATAAAATCAATTCCGGGATGTAATTATTATATTAAACCATCGGCTCTGCCGTGATATGCATTCGGTAACGCCGGGCTTCATAACACGGAGGAACTATAATCTTTTG
>JAFGRV010000444.1 GCA_016934975.1 Spirochaetales bacterium
GAGTGCAAAAGCAAGCGGGACAATGGCCAGGGGTATTGAGAACCTTCTGGCAGGTAAAGATCCCCGGGATGCGACATATGTAACGGAACGTATCTGCGGGGTATGTTTCTCTGCTCACGGCTGGACATCGAGCCTGGCTGTAGAAAAAGCCCACGGAACCGAATCCATCCCCGAAGCAGCGCGGTTATTGCGTAATTTGATAACAGGTGCCTGCTGGCTCCATGATCATATGCTTCACTTTTATCATCTCTCGGCGGTTGATTATCTTGACCTGGGGGTTTTATCTCAATATGCGGGAAACGATACCTATCTGAATAAGATTAAAGCCCAACTCATAGCAGAACTGAACAACCCGCCCCTGGAAGGTGAATATATCGGTCCCTTCCTTCCAAGTTATACACCCGATGACTACAGCATACGCGACCTCGACACCGTTGCGACCCTTGTCAGTCATTACCTGGAAGCCCTCACCATGCAGGTAAAAGCAAAAAAAATGTCTGCCCTTTTCGGAGGGAAGCAGCCTCATCAGTCCGGAATTGTTGCCGGAGGTGTTACCCAGCTCCCCTTAAGAATTAAGCGGGACGAGTTCCAGCTCCTCTTGAATGAATTAAGAACCTTTATTGAACAAGTCTATGTGGCGGATGTCCTTGAAGTCGGGACTGGACCCCTTGCCCCCCTTGCCACATCAAATCTGGGTGTGGGATATAACAATTATATTTCATACGGTGGTTTTCCGGAATATGACGGGCATTATCTCTATCCCGAGGGAGCGATCATAAACAATACATTGACCGAAATTTCCAGAACTGCCATGGAACCTCTTATTACCGAGGATGTGACCCGCAGCTGGTATGTACCGGGATCAGGTGGACATCCGTCATCAACCTTGCAGGAATTTGATCTTGATAAAATTGGCGCCTACAGTTTTGTAAAAGCACCCCGGTATAAGGGACAGCCCATGGAAGTCGGACCCCTTGCAAGAATGATAATTGCCGCGAACAGACCGGAAGAAAAAGCCTACTTTCATAATGGGGTGCAAACATTCATCGGTCTTGTGAACCAGGGAGTACAGCCCGGAGCGGTTGCCCGGCACGCGGCACGTGCTTTGGAAACCCTTATGATGTGTGATGCCTTGCAGCGGTGGCTTGATCAGCTCAATTCTCTCATCCGGGGACCCAAAAGTCAGATGATCCCGATTCATGATACGACACATTGGGACCCACCCGAAACAGGAAACGGATACGGCATGACCGAAGCACCACGGGGAGCTTTGGGGCATTGGGTATCGATTAAAGACCGGAAAATCGAACATTATTCATGTGTTGTTCCCACGACCTGGAATGCATCACCCCTGGATGAATACGGAATCCCGGGACCATATGAAAAAGCCCTCATCGGGTGTCCTGTTCCGGATCCTGATAATCCGATTAATGTGGGACGTATTATACGGAGTTTTGATCCGTGTATTGCCTGTGCCGTCCATATTATATCCCCGAAAAAAGATGTGAAGCAGTTCATTATCGGATAGGAGTGGAATGGATCGGAATATACTCATTATCGGAAAAGGAAATGTCCTCTTAAAAGATGAGGGAGTCGGTGTCCATATTGTTCAAAAGATTCAGGCTGATATTGATGCAGCCCGGCAGGAAGATTCGCCCTCTTTTTTTTCATGGAAAGATACGGAATTGATAGAAGGAGGCACCTCTGTTCTGGATCTCCTGGACCAGCTTTCCGGCAGAAAAAAGGTGATTATCATAGACGCTGTAAAAACCGATGATCCCCCCGGGACTATATTCCGGTTTACATTACAGGAATTAACATCCTTTCAAACAGAAAAAAAATTGTCGGTTCATAATATAAACCTCCGGGATGTCTTACATCTTACCTCCTTTTTAGATATACCATTACCCGAAATCGTTATTATTGGAGTGAACGTAAAAGAAGTGATCCCCGGGGAGACCTTATCCCGGGAATTGGAGAACAAACTCTTTGATATTATTAAGATTGTGAATAAAGAATGCTGTAATGAAGGATAGGGTTTCCGTCACTTTAAACCAATAACGATGAAGAGGGTGCATTAAGGAACGATTTACCGAAGTCTTTAATGCACCCTCACCTTTTTTTAATGAGACACCTTTCAAATATTATAGTAAAACCCTTGATTAATCAAAATTCTTTCTTTATTCTATAGAATCTTAACATTTTATTAGTGAAAGGTTACGAAATGATGAAAACAAAAATCAGAACAATTTTTATTATAAGTATAATCTTGTTCGTGACAATTCCAACCTTGGCATTTGGCTACATCGATCCCGGTACAGGGAATTACTTACTACAGATATTAATCGCGACATTATTAGGAAGCGCTCTCACCCTTAAAATCTTCTGGCAAAGAGTAAAGACATTTTTTGTTAATGTTATGGGAAGAAAGCAGAAATAACGAAAGAATACAATACATCCCATGTTTAAAGCACTTAAAAACCGTATGTTATTATGTAAATTAAAAAACAAGAAAGATTATGTCTTTGCGGTTTTACTCCCTCTATTATTCGGGCTTTTTCCGCTTCTCTTTCTCTATGCTAATAATGCAAAAGAAATGATGATTCATGATCTTTTTATCCCTCTTCTGCAGGTTCTTATATTCACCCTGGTCGTTACGACAATTGTCGGGCTTATTCTAAAAAACTTTTTTAAAAGCGGTTTAATTACGGCATTTCTTCTTTTTTCCTACTTTAGTTCAGGTCATTTCCTGAGAATTCTTCCGGAAATACAGATTCCCATCGGAAGTATCATTATCCTCACGGGACATGTGCTCTTTATCATATGGTTGGCTATCACAGTGACGGGGAGTATTTTTATTGTACGAACAAAGGGTAATCTTTTTCCAATCATACAAATCCTTTTGACAATCGGCACTTTTTTAGTACTTTTTCAGGTTGTCCAGGCGGGATCTATTCTTATTTCACGAAAAAATGTCCTTGCAGCAGAAGAAATCCCGATCAAGGAGATAATACAAAAAAAAGACTTGCCTGATGTTTATTATATTGTGACGGATGCATATGGAAGCAGCGAGATCCTATCAGAAATCTATGGGGTTGATAATAGTCAATTTATAACCTTTTTAAAAAGCAAGGGTTTTTATGTACCGGAAAAAAGCTATTCACACTATTGTCAGACGATCTTCTCTCTTGGTGCCGTATTAAACATGAATTATATCGATGCTCTCGGAGATTTTGACCCATCCCTCACAGACAGAATACCTATATCCCAAAAATTAAGAAATAATGAGGTCGTAAAATATTTCAAAGCAGCCGGATATTCCATATGCGGATTTGATACAGGGTACAGCCATACAATCCTTGAAAACACGGATGTATTGTTCAAACCTTCCGGCACTGTAAGCGAATTTGAAAACGTTCTCCTTTCCACCACCATCCTCCCTGTCGCACAGAGCGATGAAAACTCCCTTTTTGCAAAACACAGGAAAAGAGTTCTTTATATTCTGGATAAAATTCCAAATATAACTGAAACAGAAAGCCCCAGATTTGTTTTTGCTCATATTATCTCACCTCATCCTCCTTTTATTTTTAATGAAAAGGGAGAACCGATAGAGCAGAGTGACAGCTTTCATTTTGGAGACGGCTCACATTACATGAATTCAAAAGGCGGGAGCAGGGAAAATTATTACCGGGGATATTCAGGCCAGGTGACATATATCACCAAATTGTTGAAAATCATGATAGAACGTATATTCGAGAGATACACCGAAAATAAACCGGTTATCATTATTCAGGGAGATCATGGTCCCGGTTCAGGACTCAAGTGGGGATCTTTGGAGGAGACGAATATAAAAGAACGCTTCTCCATCCTCCATACCTATTATCTCCCTGATCACGAGGGAAATCCCGCTTACAACGCAATAACTCCTATCAATATGTTCAGAGTTATTTTTAATACCTATCTCGATGCGCGGTTCCCTTTACTCCCCAGGAAGAATTATTTCACACTATGGGCACTGCCATATGATTTCAAGGATGTAACTCAGCTGCTTCCTCCCGGGGAAGATACCGCTCCCCTTAAACAGAAACAATAAATTATCTTTCCATGACAAAAAAAATATGATGTTTCATAGAGGCACATGCATCTGTTACCATGTAATAGTACCGGAGAAGAAATGAACCACCTCCACAGGGAGGTGGCTTATTTTCGATAATTAATGGCACTCAGTGAAGAGTGTGCTATAAAGACGGCTTCACGAGTAAAAGAGGGATATGAAACTATAAAATATCTATAAGCCGAGCCTTTTGCTTCTTTGCTTTTGATTTTGATAAAACCTCAATTTCAGCACCGATCCATTTTCCATTCATTTTCAGCAATCGTGTCTTTTCACTTTTATTTAAACCTTGAAGTACATATATTCTCCCTGAATTGTCCCTTAATTCAAAAACAGTTTTCGTCGCTTTTACCTGAAATTTCCCTTTTATGATATTCTTCTTAGGTTCTTTCACACTGCTGCTATTACTACTACTGGAATGAGAACGAACCGGGACGATAATACAACTGTTACAGACAAAGAACATCAACACTAATAAAGCAACCATGTATATGATTTTTTTTGACATGAGCTACTCCTCCTTAAAAATTAATAGTTATCTTTATTTCTCGCCTCATACAAAAAATCATTTAAAAATAGAAATATTTTTTGCACTCGGCAGATATAGTACGGTAAGGATGTTGGGAAACAACCGCAACTCCCTCTCACTATAGTGTATGCCAATAGCAGAGAATTTTCAATATTTTTATAGATATGGGAAAAATATTTAAAAAAATAAATTACAGAGTGCTATGCACTGGGAGGCATGTTTTGTAATATTTTAATAATCGCTTTATCTGATTGTGCAAAATCGAAATCATCAAACATATCAATAGGTATCCACCGTATCTCATCATGAACAGTGAGGGTAATATCTTCATCTGTCATTCCGGTAAAATACGCCATAAGCTGATATTCTTTATCACCGTTTTTAAAGCAGGCCGATCCTATAAATTTCCCAACGTTAACATCAACCCCAAACTCCTCTTTTATTTCCCTGGCAAGACCTTGTTCCGGGGTTTCCCCGGGTTCAACTTTACCACCGGGGAATTCCCATTTTTCGCCGAGGCTTCCCCCGGCCTGGCGTTTGGCGATAAGATACTTTCCATTTTTTACGATAACTGCTGCTGTTACATTTTGCATATCTTTTTAATGTATACAAGTATATCAAAAGTATGTCAAGCTCATTTTGGACTTGACCTTATTTCCGATTTATTTATATACTTATTCATGAAAATTACATATAAAGATCAACTGCAAACACTATTTCAGGAAGTCCGGAACGATAAATACAGGTTTATTCCTTTTATTCTTCTCCTTGTATCCGCCCTGGATGCTTTTATTTCTCTTTTTACAACAGGTATGGTACGTTTTGACATTTGGGTCTGCATATCCATTCTTTTTAAATCCGGAATCATTGTTATCAATATGTTCTTTCTCTTCCGGCTTTTTTTATTAAAAAAAACAAATATGTATTATTACCTGAAAACCTACGCAGGTTACGGAATCGTCATTATCTACACAACCTATGCATTTCCCCGGATGTCCTGGGAACTTGCTCAAGTAATTTCAGAAACGAAAGCCTTTCATCTTTGGATTTTCAGTTTTATTTCTACACTTTTCCCGGCACTCCTTTATCTTTTCTTAAGCCTTCAAAAAACTCAGAAAGCCTGGGGTGTCGAGACAGAGAAGGAACTAAAAGCGGAAAAAAAGAAAAAAACAACGATTCCACACCACAAAAGGCCGATGAAAGATATTATTTTCGAAAATCTCAATGTTATTCTTCAGGCTTTTGTGATCGTTATTTTAATCCAGCATTTTATTTTTCAGCCCTATGTCATTCCCTCCGAATCTATGGTACCGACAATCCTTACCGGTGACAGACCGATTGTTACCAAATTCCAGTCAGGACCGGCGATCCCTCTTACGGAATGGAAGCTTCCGACATTAAAAAAACCGGAGAGGGGAGATATTGTGGTTTTTGAAAACCCCCATTATTATCAGAATTCTCTCCTGAAAAAAATCTTTCAGCATTTTGTTTTTCTGGCAACCCTCTCCCTTGTGGATATTGATAAGGATGAAAACGGTGAAGTGAGGAAGCGTTTTATCGTAAAACGGATTATCGGGGAACCCGGTGATAAACTGATGATGGTCGACGATGAAGTGTATATGAAACGAAAAACAGATGATACCTTTACATTACTCAAAGAAGATAAAAAATTTTCACATACCGATTTATATAACGAACCCCCGGAAATCGCAAAGCAGATAAGAAACAAAATCATTACAAAACAGACCCGGGAGCTCTTTACCCGTTGGGACACGAAAAAAAATAACACCCGGCTGCAAGAACTCAACACGGAGATCTCGAAAACACTCACCATGCTCCACAATCTTTTTTTAGAAAACGGTATTTCCGGCCAGGAACTTTCTCCCCTGTTTTCCCACTATCAAAAAGAAACAAACCTTCTGGTCTCGGGAATAAGCGATCTTCCGAAAGATAATGAGATTCTTGTTTTTAACAAATATTTTAAAAACAAAGGGAATCAGGAGGTTGATGATCTAACCGGTTCAACCCTTTACAGCATTAATGGAAAAAAATTAAATCTCATGTTTGATTTGCTCATCCTTTCACGGTTTCTGCGTTTTTGTGAGATAAACTATAACAGTATTCAAGGGGCCAGTTTTTCCTCTGATAACCGAATGTATGAACTCACAAGAGATCTTTCCGAATTCTACATTTATGCAGTATATTACGATTTCAGAAACTTCCCCGAATTTCCCGAAGAAAAGATGGACTATATTCCTGAAGGGTTTTATTTTTTGATGGGAGACAACAGATATAATTCGTTAGATTTCCGCTATTCACAGGAACAATCCTATACACGGAGTCTTGATCCTTCGGATCCATATTCCTTTCGATATCCTTCCACCTTAATACCCTCTCTTTTAAGTGAAGAAAAAATACTTGGTATTGTAGCGGGAAGAATGTGGCCTTTAAACAGGTTCGGATTAATGAATTAATACATGACTTCGGTTTTCTTGCCCGACAATGTGGTTATATGATTCAGGTTGTCCAATAACCTCAATTACTCGACAAACCGGTTATCATCGGTTATATCAAAACAGGCGAGAAAACATTTTATTTTTCCGTTATTCAATTTGTTCACTTTTGTCGCGCGTAATCCGATACTCTTTGCCAGAGACTCACTCCCGGCAAGTACCGCCGCCCGCCATCCCGGAAAATGCTCTTTAAATATCCTGCCCATATTTCTGTACAAATCATTAATTTCCTTTTCAGGTTCAAGGCGTTTCCCATAGGGCGGATTAACCGCTATGAGTCCCGGGATTGGGGAAAGTATGGGAGCCTTCGGGAGATCACGTAAATCACTTTTTTTTACAATTATGAATGACCTTAAGCTTGCACTCTGTATATTTTGTATTGCGGACTGAATAGCACTGCGGTTATGATCGGAACCATAAAAATGAGTAAGTTTTTTCGTCCCCTCTCTTTTTCTCTCTTCCGCCTCTGCAAGGAGCTTATCCCATACCTGCTTCGAATGTCCTTTCCATTGATGGAATCCATAGGTTTTCCGCCCAAGCCCCGGAGCACAATCTCCGGCCATCCAGGCTGCTTCAATAAGAAGCGTACCGGAACCGCACATGGGATCACAGAAAGAACCCCCGGAAGCTGCAATCCGCGGCCATCCGGCCCGGTAGAGCATGGCAGCCGCAACATTTTCTTTAAGAGGTGCATAGACATTCTGCTCTCTGTATCCTCTTCGATGCAAACTTTCACCGGAGAGATCGATACCGATCTCCACTTCGGTTCCATTAATCAAAAGAAAAATACTGATATCCGGGGTTATGCGCTGGACATCAGGTCGCTTTCCCCTTGTTTTTTCACGAAAATAATCACAGACAGCATCCTTGAGTTTCAATGCGGCGTATTTGTACCCATAGGGCGGATTACCTGTGACAACAGTATCAATTCTGAAGGTGTTATCCACCGACATATGTTCTTTCCAGTCAACCAGCCGCCCATGATCATACAACTCTTCGGGAGAGGAAACAGGGAAGGTATTTATAGTCATAATAATCCGGTTTCCTACCCTTGACCAGAGACAGCCGCGGTACGCTGCTTCGAGAGGTCCGTAAAAAGAAATCCCGCTCCTGGTTACCTTAATATCCTGAGCACCGAACTGACGAAGTTCATCTGCGAGAATATCTTCTACATGTGGGGGGGAGGATGCAAAAAATCTGTATTTCATTATAATTATACTCCATTTTACGCGAAAAAAATACATTACAGAAAATGACAAACTTGCTATAATCGGAATAATACTTCCTGATTATTAAATCAGGCATTTATACAATTGTAAGTATACTCATAACATCAGCATAGAGCTTATCTTCATTAAAAGGTTTTTTATGTGTTTTTAAAGCCCCTAATGCAATAAGCTCCTGCGCGGTTTCATCACCGTCATTTTCGATTTCTCCGGAAACAACAACAGTGGGTATCTTCTTCCCTGTATTGTTCATCCATTTTAATATATCCCGTCCATCATCATGACCTAAACCAAGATCCAGGGTAATAACATCGGGATAAAAAGTTGTAATTTTATCTATTGCGACTGCTTTATTCGCTGCAACTTCGACACGTAATCCGTAAAAGAGATATGCGATCGCCTCCCGGGTTTCCTTCTCATCTTCGATAATAAGTATTTTCTTTGCTTTATGAGTATCAACACCTTCCTTGACAGCGGGAATTTGTTGGGATTGAGCCGGACCATTATTTTTAAGTAATATTTCTTTCATCAGAAGAAAGAGTTTCTCTTCATCCACCGGTTTGGGAAGAACGGAATGGGCGCTTAAGTTTTTTAAACGCGGAACATCATACACCCTGTCGGATCCTGATACCACAACCACCGGAATGTTTTGATCCTTCCCCATCAACTCGAAAAGAAGAGTCTCCCCCCGTTGTTTTCCAAGATCGAGATCGAGAACAATGGCGTCGGGTGTTATATATCTATCATATATTTTATCTCTTGCTTCATCAATTGTATACGCATACATTATCTGCATTCCCGTATCGGCAAAGATAGATCCGATCCCCCCGGCAATGATTTTATCATCATCAACAACAAGCAACTTTTTGCCTGCAAAAAGTGAAGATTTATTCTGATTGTCCTGAATACCGGCAACATCCGATTCTTTTATCGGGAAATCATAATCCGTTTTTTCAGATAAATTATCTTTATAGCGTTTTAGCTTCATCACAAAATCCGCACCCTGACCATAAACCCCTTCTTCATGAATAGTTCCCCCGGCCTCTTCGATTCTTTTCTTTACTGTTGCAAGGCCCACACCATGCTCAACCTCTGTTCTGATGCCGGAGACGATAAATTCGGGTTGTTTTGTCGAATATCCTTCAAATATTTCTTTCTTGAGTACATCTTCTATTCCGGGACCATTATCCCTCAGATGCACCTCATAATACTGATCTTTATCATCCGTGGTTTTTAAATACACCTCGATCCAAATTCTCTTATCCGTCTTTTTATTTTCCGAATCATCCTCCACAAGGGCACGGAAGGAATTAATAAAAAGATTCCGGATAATATCTTCTTCGAGAATAAAGTCATATATCCGCAAATGAACATCTTCACCGGTATAATTATCATATTTAAAAGAAATATTATACCTGGCAAGTTCCTTCCGGTATGTTTGTGAAAGATGCCAATACACCCTCCCGAGTTCGGTAAAAACATTCCCGATAATCCGGATGGCATTGCCCCGCTGGTAGGCAATAATCGCGTAGATATAATTCAGGATATCCTGCATATTATTAAAGGAATCATCCAGAGTATGACATACTTCTTTCGTGTTCTGAATAACCTTTGTCAAAAGAAAATTGTTTATCTTTTGTTCATTCTTATTTTTAAAAACATCGATAATATTCGTTTTAAGGTTTGATACATAAACATTTCCATTCTGCTCAAGCTCTTTGAATACCTTGGGATATTTTGTTTGTATATATCCAAAAATCTTCTCTTTATGTTTATTTAAAACCGTGGAGCACGCCTTATCCAGAACAAGGGGAATATTCGTACTTAACTGCTGTATAGATGAATTAAGCATCTTTATTTTCGTTCTTATGGTTTTATTCCTCACTTCCTGGATCATATGCTTGTTCTTGATAGAGTGAGCGATATTTCTAAACCCCGCGTCCGTTTCCTGCTCAATAGAATTAATGACCTGCTGGGCATAATCACGTTCAAGTCTGGTTTTTAAAAGCTCGGCTCTTGTTTTGTATACTTTCTGTTCTTCTTCGAATTTAATCCTTTTCCGTAAGAGAAAGTCATTACGGATAAAATATTCAATGAAAAAACTCGCGATCATCCCCATTATATTTGTCGAGATAAAAAAGAAGTTATTATTAATGAAGATAGGAATTTTATCCGCTGTAGAAAGCATACCATTAAAATAAATAGCCACGCACTCATACATAATGATAATAATCCAACTGATTATGGTGGCATGAATAAACCGCAGCCGCAATAAAATATGACCGGCAATAATAACCTGAATAAGACCGACATAGTAGAATTTGAATCCGGGTTCCGATTCTTTGGCAATCGCGATCATCACGAGAAATCCTAATCCGACAAGTATACATTCGAAACACATGGTGACTTGCATTATATATTTAAAAAACCTGAAAAAAGTAAAAATTATACAAAGGATAATTGACGGACACAAAATTGCATACCGGATGAGCCAGGTATAATTTTTACTTATAGGTACTATCCAGATATCAAGGATACCGAAAGCAGCTATTAAAATCATGCATAAAAATAGGGCAATCCGGATATACCATAATGAATTTCTAAAAAAATCATCATAAAATTCGACCTCAAGCTCTTTATCAAATTGTAAGAATACATGTTTAAAATGAATTTCAGGTAAATGATCTAAATCCTGCAATAGTTCCAATCCTTCAATGCTTCTTTGTTATTTTTAAATATTGATATACATTAAAATTATCGAATATATATTCAATGTTATCGACTTTTGATAGATTTTCCGCGACGTCATACAAATCTTCTTTATTCTTATAGTTTAAAAACCAGTTACCAACATATTCCATCCATAATCGTGTAGGATTCTCCGGATGTGCATTTGTGATGACGATCTTTCCTCCGGGAGCAACGCTGCTCCATAAGGCTTCTATGATAGCTTTGGAGCTTTTCACCGGGAAATAATCCAATAAACCGAAAAGGTAGATAAAATCCCGCGGCCCGAGTAATTTAGCCTTTTTATTCTTAATAATAAACCGTAATATATTATCCCGTACATAAATTACATTATCGGAAGATACGGATATTTTATTCATCGCCCTTTTAAGGGCCCCATCGTCCTGATCAAGAAGAAAAAAACGTTTATTACAGACTTTCTCTTCCTGAATATCCCAGAGCTCCAGACACGGCCCGCACCCGAGACTTGCAATCCTTTTCCCGGCGGAACAAATTTCTTCCTTTAGAAATTTTACCCTGGCAACATTCGCTTTTGGATTTTCCATTTCAAAAGTAAGAGAGGATATGAGTTTACCAAGATCGGAATCACCAAGATATCTGTGTTCAACATTATCGGTAAGGCCAAGCCAGATCATCTCCTGTGTTTTAAAATCTCCCGAATAACCCCGGGGCTTATCATACACATACTTGCAAAAGTAAGATTTATGAGTCAGCGGTAGCAATTCCTTCCTGAACTCATTCATCAGCTTTTGTTCCTGTTCAGTACGTAGTTCCGACCGCAGATCGCTGATCCCCTTTAACTTCTCCGAAAGAAGGGTATAACACTTTTGTTCACCTTCCGAGGCAACGATGTGAGGAGCGGAAAGGATAAATTCTTTTAGATCTAAAATTTTTTTCTTCATAGACCTTTATTCAACTCATTTTTATAGGTAAAAGAAAACCACCGTCTTTCAACGAAGGATTTTGACATGGTTTTTAATTTAATGTTAATACTACTAAATAGAATACAGATTTTCTCTATTTCAGTGTTTTCTATTGTGTAGTGTACGAAGGAATTGGAAAAATTACTCTTTACAAATAATTTTTTCAATTACCTCATGTATAGAATATTAAAAAGAATGAATGCTCACTTTAAAAAATTTAAATAAATTTATTTCTTATCGGTCCGTTCCGGTCCTCGTATATCGTTTCGCGAGCTGCGCCCTCAATCTGTATGATGCTGTTATCGTAATGTTTTACAAAGGGTGCATCTCTTTATTTAAAGAGAACCTGTATTTCCTTATTATACCTTAGATTATTATTTTAAAATTAAAATCTAAGGTATAATAGCATACATTATAAAAAAGTCAAGATAAAAAATGAGAGAGAGGAATTGACCAAATGAGGGTACTTACTTATAATTCAGATTGCACGTAAAACTTTGTTTTTATCTCTGATCAAGGAGTTTATATGAATTACCTCACCCCGGTTCATTATTCTTTATCGTTGGCACCGGATCTCACTAGATTTACCTTTGAAGGTATTTGCGAGATCACCTTTGAAACAAAAATTCCCGTTTCTGAAATAAAGCTCCATGCCCTTGAACTGAATATCCAATCATGCACACTAAAGGAAAATACGGGGGTAAAACCCTGTCAATTTCGTGTTGATACAAAAAAAGAAGAGCTCATCCTCTCTTTGCCGGAGGAATGCAGAAATACCATATGTCTGTCTATCATCTATACGGGTGAGATTAATGACAAAATGGCCGGATTTTACAGAAGTTCGTATAAGGCTGATAATAAACTTATCTCTATCGGTGTGACACAATTTGAAGAGAGTGACGCCCGGAGGGTTTTCCCTTGTGTGGATCATCCTTTCTATAAAGCAACCTTTGGGGTGGAAATGATTATTGATGAAAAATTACAAGCCCTTTCAAATGAAGCCATCGAGAAAGAAGAGAAATTGACAAACGGGAAAAAACGGATTTATTTTAAAAGGACCCCTAAAATGTCCACCTATCTTCTCTTCTTTGGAGTAGGCGAGTTTGAAGAACTCATCCATGACAAGGACTCCAGGGTCAGACTCTATACAATACCCGGAAGCATCAACCGGGGAACCTACGGTCTTGATTTCGGACAAAAATCCCTTGCGTATTGCGAGGATTATTATGATATTCCATATCCCCTCTCCAAGATGGATCTCATCGCCGTTCCTGATTTTGCCTTCGGTGCCATGGAAAACTGGGGTGCCATCACTTTCAGGGAAAACCTCCTTCTCTTTTACCCCGGCATTACTTCACGGCATGGTGAACGGCGAATTTGCGAGGTCATTGCCCACGAAATCGTGCACCAGTGGTTTGGGAATCTTGTCACGCCGACTGACTGGAAATATCTCTGGCTCAATGAAAGCTTTGCAACTCTCTTTGGTTTCGGGATCGTCGATCATTACCATCCCGAATGGGAGATATGGGACCAGTTTATGTATGAGGAAACGGACCGGGCCCTGGAACGGGACTCATTATACGATACCCCTGCCATCGAAATTCCCGGGGGTGAACATGTGGTCATTAATACAAGCACCGCCCCGATAATTTACAGCAAAGGGGGAAGTATTTTAAGGCAGATGAAGGAATATATCGGGGAAGAATTGTTTAAGAAGGGACTCAAATATTATCTGAAAACTCATGCCTTCGGTAATACGGAAAGCATAGATTTCTGGAGAGCCTTCGAAGAAACATCCGATTTCCCGGTTGTTGACCTTATGAAAACCTGGATCGAACAACCGGGACATCCCGTTATTTCGATTGAAAAAGTCAACAATAATCTGAATATCACTCAAAAGCGCTTCATGTATTCGAGTGACACACCACAAGCGGAAAAAACCGGATCACAGATCTGGCATATTCCGGTGATAATCCGCTCTTTTTATGAAAACGGGAAGACCGAAGATACGAAATTACTCCTGAAAGACAAGACAGCATCACTCCCATTAAAAGATTCGGTCATCTGTTATAAAATAAATTCCGGACAGACGGGTTTTTACCGGGTTCACTATAAGGATGATAAAAATCTTACGAGTCTAAAACATTGTATCTCCCGGAAAACATTATCCTCACGCGACCGGTGGGGATGTGAAAACGATATGTATGCCCTGGTAAAATCCTGTGATATTTCTTTCAAAGATTACCTGGAATTTCTCTCGGCCTATGAAAACGAGAAGGATTATCTTCCTTTATTAAGTATTTCCGGTCATCTCTCTCATAGTTTTATCGTCCTTATGAAGAATTGGCGTCCGTCCATTGAACAAACCGGCATGAGATTATATGAATCTGTTCTGGATCAGATCGGATATAACCCGGAGAAAGATGAACCATTTACAACAACACTTTTAAGGGCACAAATTCTTTATAAAGCCCTCATCTTCGGATCGATAAAAACAAAAACATTCTGCCTGGAACAATTTGATGATTTTTTACAGAATAAAAACATTCATCCCGATATCATGGCGAGTATTATGTGTACAGGTGCATTTTTAAAACCGGAAAAAGCCTGGGATCTCCTTACCGCCAGGTTAGAAACAACTGAAAGCGAACATGATAGAATTAATGTACTCACCGGGTTAAGCTGTTTTACGGAA
The DNA here is from genome assembly GCA_016934975.1 of Spirochaetales bacterium. Classification (GTDB taxonomy): domain Bacteria; phylum Spirochaetota; class Spirochaetia; order SZUA-6; family JAFGRV01; genus JAFGRV01. The sequence continues at coordinate 14,749 of JAFGRV010000444.1, forward strand.
AAAGAGTATATTCTCAGAGCACTGGATTATTTTCTCCATAAAGTCCCCTCCCGGAATAAATATATCGGTATCACCCTCATGGCCTGGAATCCTTATGCATCGGAGTATCTCTGGGAATGGTTTGTATCACATGTTGATAATCTGGAACAATTACATCCTGTACATTATGAACGGATTATTGCCTCATTTCTACCGATGTGCGGGCTTCAAAAAGAAGAGGGGGTAAGGGATTTTTTCAAAGATTATATGCTTCGTAAAGATGCGGCACAATCAGTCATCTCCCTCTCACTCGAATGGCTTACAATTTTAATCCGGATGAGAAAAAATAACAGTCTCATTAGCTGATCGCTTAAATATTTTTTCTACAAGGAAAGCCTACCCATAGAACGGCGTTTTTTATTATATTCATTACGCAGGCTGCCCACGCAACCAAAATAATTAATTTATGACAAGGTTGCCATTCTGAGAATTTTCGATTTCCCGGGAACCTGCGTTTCCCTATTATTCCGGATCAACCGGGAAATCGGTTTCTTGAAATACGGCGGCTCTCATTTGTGACGATGAGACTGATGTTACTGATTCCGTAATCACGAAAGGATGTGAATGACATGAAAAAAGGCGATATCAAATCAATACTCTCGGGAATTCTCTTATTCTCGATGATTTTTACTCTCACTCTTCATCTGTCCGAATGTACCGGTACGGGGAAACCTATCAATCTTATTCCCAGGAAACTGCCTGTTTCGCAGGTCGCGATTGTACAATCATCCTCGGAACAAGCAGAGGATATTACATACCCGGAAATCAGGACACTTGTAAAGCAAGCCGTCGAGTTGGCCGGTGGATTTGAATCACTTATTTCCGACGGCGATACAATAGTCCTCAAACCGAATCTTGTGACAATAAATGATTATACTCTTCCGGGCTGGCAGGGGAGACCACTTCCCGCCGAGGCAAATGGGGTAACAACAGACTATAGAATTACAAAAGCAGTGGTGGAACTTATCCGGGAAATAAATCCCACGGGTATTGTCTCTATCATGGAAGGATCTTCCGTGCCTACGGAGAAGGCTTTTGAACATTTTAATTATACCCATGAATCGATTCCCGGCGTCGATGAGTTTCTCGCCATAGAAAATGACAGCGGAGCTTTTAGAGACTGGAAATCCCCGGGCCTCGTAAAAGTCCCCTTCCCGGAGGGTCTACTCCACGATGCATATTATTATAATAAAAAATATTATGAGGCGGACGTCCTCATCTCCCTCCCCTGTTTAAAAAACCACTGGAGTGCGATCGTGACCGGTTCGATTAAAAATCTTGGTATTGGGGCAACCCCGGGAAATGTTTACGGGAATACTGCCCGTTCACCCGGGAGAAATAGTATGGTAAATCATGATACCATGGCCCTTCATTATTGGCTCCATGATTATTTTATGGCCAGACCTGCCGATTTTGTGATTATGGATGGACTTCAGGGAATACAAAACGGCCCTACCCCTTGCTTTACTATGAGCGGGACGACAAGCCTTGCGGAAGGCCAGATGAATATGCGCCTTATTCTCGCGGGAAGAGACAGCGTTGCCGTGGATACGATTGAATCCCTCCTCATGGGGTGGGATCCTTTTTCAGTCCCCTATTTACGGCTTCTGAATGCAGATGGAGTCGGGAACATTGATACCTCGGCAATTAATGTTGTCGGCGCACCTGTTGACGGGGTGAGAAAAGTATTCAAAGGAAACGTAACGAATTCCAGCAAAGGCAAAGTCATCGAAGACAGGACACCACCGGAGATATCGATTCAAACCGCAGAACTCGATCATAATACATTACGAGTTAATCTGAAGTCCCATGAAGATCTCCATTTTGTGAGATTCTTCTTAGGGGGTAAACCGATCGAGACAATCATCTCCGGAAATTTTGACACGATTACCATCGACCTGGATGATTCATTTAAAAACGCCACGGAACTTACTATCGAGGCATACGATATATATTTAAATGCCTCCCGGCAAACCATCAACCTGCCCTATGCAGGTGACGACAGATACACTGCAAAAAAAACAACCCTACTCCCGGTTATCGACGGCATAGGCGATGATTCTTGCTGGCAGACCGGGGTATGGTATCCGATAAAGGAGCTCTGGCTCGGAGAACAGCCTGAACCGGAGGATTTCTCCGGTCAATACAAACTCGCCTGGTCGGAAGATAAACTGTACGTTCTTGCAGAAATTACCGATGATATCCTCCGGGATATCCATCCCTCCCCTTTAGTCGATTATTATAAAGACGACTGCCTTGAGGTGTTTATTGATGCCGATGCTTCGGGTGGTATCCATACCTATAATTATAATGCCTTTGCTTACCATATTTCTCTTACCTATGATGTAGCGGATCTGGGAAATACCTCACAACCCAGGCTTTATAATGATCATATCGAGACAAAAAGGGTCGATAAGGGAACTCTATCGACCTGGGAAATCGCTGTTACTTTGTATGACGATTCCTTTATCTATGATAAAGAGAATCCGGCCTTGAAACTTTATTCCGGAATGAGACTGGGATTTGCCATTGCCTATTGTGATAATGATTCTGAGGAGGACAGGGAAAGTTTTATAGGATCAATTAAAATACAGGGAGAAAATAAAAACATCGCATGGATGAACGCCGATGTTTTCGGATCTCTTACGTTAGTTGAATAAAGACGGATACGAAAAATTGAGTTTTCAACGGGTTGTCAATAGTCTTCATATTATTTTTCTCTCTTCGGGCAAAACGTTACTGGAACTCGGTCCCTATCTCATCCTCGGAATTCTATTGAGCGAACTATTAAAACGGTATAAATGGAAAAAACTTGTTTCCGGTATTAATAAAATACCATTATATGTTTCTATTCCCGCCGCCACAATACTCGGTATTCTTTCACCTCTCTGCACCTATGGCACCGTACCAATCGTCATCCGACTCCTGGCAGACGGAGTATCTCCCGCCGCGCTTATTACATTTCTTTCTGTCTCGTCATTAATGAATCCCCAGCTTTTTATCATCACCTGGGGAGGGCTTGGTCCGGAAATCGCAGTTGCACGTCTCGCCACCGTCTTTCTATTCGGGATACTTCTCGGCACTGTTCTTAATTTTATACCGTCGTCTTACATCCTCAGGAAGGAAATCTCCCCCGTCACTCCCCCGGAAAAAAACTGTTCTCAAAGCAGATACTCTGAAAAGGGGATAAAGGGATTTTTGAGAGACTTCCGGAATAATCTGCAATATGTGGGATTTTACTTTCTTATGGGAATTACCCTGGGGGCAGCCATTGAACATATTGTCCCCGCACAATATATCATCGCTCTTTTTAAGCCGGGAAGGTTCCTTTCCCTCTTTATTGCATCTGCTCTCAGCGTCCCTCTCTATGCCTGCGGCGGCGGGGCCATCCCCCTCATTCGTTCCCTTATAAACCAGGGTATGAGCAAAGCATCGGCATTGGCTTTTCTCTTTGTCGGACCGGCAACCAGAATCACCCCCCTCATGGCACTAGCCTCTGCCATACGTCCGGTTTTTCTCGTCTGTTATGTCATCACCCTTATTCTCTATGCCCTTCTCTTCGGCCTGATTCCTTTTACATAGCAGTATCCTGTATTTTTTTTGCTGCCATATATTCATTCCTGAATTCAGTAGGCGTTACATTCGTATATTTTTTAAAGGTTTTATAAAAAGTAGATTTCGATTTAAATCCGGAGTCATAGGTGATTTTTAGCATATTTATTTTTTCTTTTGCTTCTTTTTTTAAATAATACTTTGCCCGCTCTATCCTGTAGCTGTTAATAAAGTCATAAAAATTAACACCTGAAAATTTATTAATAATGTATGATAAATAATTCCTTGATATATCCAATTGTTCTGCCAGCATCGGAAGAGATAATTCTTCATCGACATACGGCTTTTCCTTATCCATAAATAACAATAATCTTCTGAAATACTCTTTTGATTCTTCCTGAGGATATTGAAAATATTTAATATCGTTTTCAGTTTCAGGTTCTTCCTTTATATGATCTATTAATGTGTGTGTCTGTTTCCAGACCTGGTTGTACAGTAAAATACTCACAATTGCATTACTGATTTCCAGGCTCAGGAATTCACACATATTATCCATATCCGTATCTATCCCCGTCTGCTGCATTTCTATGCTTTCAATAGTGTAAATAACATATCCCAGCAGATCCTGTTTATCACTTAAAGAATAGACTAAAAAAGAATTATCATCTTCTATCTTCCGTATCATTTCAGGGAAAAGCTGCTCCGGTATAAAGCTGCTCTCGATGTCGTCAATCGGAAGACACTTTCCGTTTTTATATGCAATTAACATTCGTGTATTTTCCACTTGTTTTCGCTTTTCTTCTTTTTCATATATCGAAATATAACAGCTTTTAATTCCGAAATGCGGAAATTGTTTGCATATGACTTCTTCCAGATCACTTAACCTGAAGACTTTCAGGATCATTTTTCTGAGCCCGGATATCGACCTGATAAACTCATTTGCCCGGAGGATCGGATATTCCAGACGATTAAGTATTGTGGATTGTATGAGATTTATCGCGTTTATAAAAATATGATTGATAACCGGCATCTGTTCATCTTCACACTTATATACGATAGTATTAAAAATATAGAATATAATCGTATTCCAGGATAAAATCCGGACCTGGTTTTGCAGCGTATCATTTATTATTCCTTTAAGAACGGTTAAAAATTTCTCTTCGGTTCCTTTTTTCAAGTCTTCAATAAATGCCCCATGGAGAAGGAGCGCCCATTCCCTTAATTGTGAAATTTCTATCAATTCTTTACATTCATAATTAATGGTATCAACAATAGCCTTGATAAATAGTTCTGTTGATATCCCTTCCTGTGCATCGAGTAAATTCTTATTCCGTAAGATTGAAATATTTTTATTTTCAATCTCCCTGGATATATCTTCACACCCACAGGTTCCGCGGATCACCAAGGTACTCTCAAAAATCTTTTCCATAGATATTTGTTCGCCTCGTAACAACGAGAATAATGAATATGCCGCCTGATACCCAACCTCAAATGTCGGTTGATTTACTGTTGTTAAGGGATGCCGTATATTCTGACAATCCGGTATATCATCAAATCCGACAACAGCAATCTCCTTCGGTACATCAATTCCGCGTCTCTTCAATTCCTTTATTGCATTAAGTGCGACATAATCGTTCGATGCCACAAGAACATCAAAATGCACTTTCCTTTCATCCATAAGCTGATTTATCGCACTACGGCCGAAGTTTCCATGAAATCCCCGGGTACTTGAGATGATAAGCTCCGGATTTATCGGAATATTATAGTGTGTTAATACATCAATATACGTATTATACCTTATTTGTGCATCTTTATTTGTTTGAGGTCCCCGTACAAAGGCGATATCCTTATATCCGTGATCTTTAATAAGATGGATTAGCAATTCTTCCATACCCGACTTATTATCCACAAAGACACTTGGAAAATCATGAATAGGCCCTCCGATACTGATAAGTGGTATCGGATCAAAAGATTTTATAAAATCCGTGAGGCGGGGTAAATCAATATAGGTGCCGATGGAAGATGATACAACCAGTATCCCATCAACATTATTAGTATTTACCAAATCAAAGACTGCATTCTTCTGACTATTATTAAAAAAAGGATTATTTAATGATCCCCCCACAAAACAAAGAACCTTGCCTTCGCACTCATCAACCGCCTTTTTCACTCCTTTCCAAATTGCGTATGTATATTTATCATAGTAGTTATTTACCAGGATCCCGATGGTGAGTCTTGAATTCTCATTTTTCATTTTATTACCCTATAAAAATGTTCATGATACATAATCTATAAAAATTACACTTATACTCAATAGCTTTTCGCCATAATGAATCATCATACTCTGGCTGCAAAAGCTCACGCACCCCGAAAAAAGAATAAAAGTGTTCAAATCGATAAAAAAAACCAATTAATTCTATAGTACGCCAAAAATGTAAAAAAAGCAAACTTTTACGCTTTAAAAGCGACACAACAATATATGCAAAAACCATACCATTTCTCAGAATCAATAATGTACCATATTATAAAGAATTAGCAGCACCTATAAAAGTATGCCGGATGACAATATTGCATTATTGCAATGAGAAAGTGAAATTAAAATTGCACCTTTGCATGATGACAGATGTGTAAACCTGGGGAGCTAAAAAGGAAAATCATACCCCGGGAGATGTAATTCATCCCGCATTATTTTGAGGTTGTTCTGTAAATTCTTATTCGCAGGTATTCCCTCTTTTAGACGCGTCTTTTCCGCTTCAAATTCTTTTTCTCCTGCCGTATATATCCGTGACTCTCCCGGTTCTTTTTTTGAGTTTCTTAAGTCCCGCAGAATGTTTCCTGCTATTTTTTTAAACTGGCCCAGGGGAATGAAATTTTCGATATTAATCGCCAGAAAGAAATGACCGAGTTTGTAAGGTGTCCTGTTTCCTTGCGAATCCCACCCGAGCAAACCCTTTAAAAAAGAACCACCCTGGAGGGCGGCGGAAAATATCTCCATCATAGTCGCCCATCCATAACCTTTATGTCCTCCGAATGTCTCGCCCTGCCCTCCCATAGGGAGAAGTGCCGCAGTACCGGCTACAAGGTCATTTAAAAGCTTTTTGGTATCGGTATGAGGTTTTCCTTCCGAATCGATGGCCCATCCCGGGGGGGTCGGTTTTTCGGCCCTGTCAAGGAGTTCAATCTTTCCCCGTTGGGAAATCGAGGTAGCGCAATCTATGAGAAATGGAAATAATTCGTCTGTGGGTGCCCCGATTGTGAGAGGATTTGTTCCGTACATGGGATCTACTCCAAAGGTCGGGGGAATTGACGGCCGGGCATTTGTTGTTGCGAGACCTATCATCCCTTCATTAATTGCCATAAGTGAATAATAACCGGCGATTCCATAATGGGTCGAATTCCGGACAGCAGAACTACCCAATCCGTATTTTTTTGCCTTTTTTATCGCCATACTCATGGCTTTATGGGCAATGACTTGTCCCATCCCATGACCGCCGTCGATAGTTGCAGTGGTTTCGGTTTCTTTTATAATTGTCATATTTGTCACCGGATATTGAATACCCGCCTTTATTCTATCATAATACATCTTTAATCTTCCCACACCATGGGAGTCAATTCCCCGGAGATCGGAAGTGATAAGAACATCGGTACAGATATCCGCGTCTGCCGGAGGCACTCCGAGACCTAAAAAAACATCTTTCATAAATTTTACCATTGTATCGACTGATATATAAATAACATCTTCTTTCATTAGTATGTCTCCTCATAAATATGATAATGACGGTAGTGTAGTCATTATTCATATCATCTGTCAACTATTCGCGGGAATCCGGATAATTGTTAATCTCCTTATTTTATGAAAAATTAAGTTGATTAAACCACAGGATTAATTTTATAACTAAATCATGAGACTCTTAAAAATCTCGATTATTTCGGTCTCCTCATTCTACATTATGCTCTGTTTGCTGGTTTACTTTTTCCAGGAAAAGATTTTATTTCAACCGGAAAAACTCCCCGCAGGTTTTTCCTATACCTTCTCTTTTCCCTTTGATGAGCGGCAGTATAAAATGGATGATGCGACGATCAATGCCCTTCATTTTACGACACGGAATCCCAAAGGTGTTATTCTCTATTTTCACGGTAATGCGGGGAACCTGAGTTCCTGGGGATATGCTTCGGGGAGATTTCTTGGAATGGGCTATGATCTGGTGATGATCGATTACAGGGGTTACGGAAAAAGCACAGGGATTATAAGTGAAAAAAACCTGTTTCACGATGCCCTCTTCATTTATGACAGCCTGGTCCGGGAATATGGTGAACATCAGCTTCATGTCTACGGAAGATCGATCGGATCGGGAATAGCGGCTTATGTTGCCTCTCAAAGAACACCTGTAAACTGTATTTTGGAAGCTCCTTTTTACAGTATGATTGATCTTATCCGACATGTACTCCCTGTCATCCCGCCTTTTGTTATCCGATATCCTATGAGAACCGATATATACGTGACACAGATTACCTGTCCCGTGTATCTTTTTCACGGAACAAAGGATACACTGATCTATTTCGGTTCGAGCATTAAGCTCGCTAAAAAATTACAGCCCCCATCCGGGCTGTTTGCAATACCGGAAGGCGGGCATAATAACCTGTCGCACTATGCCGAATATACAAATAAGTTACGTCATATTCTGGAATAAAGACAAAATAATGAAAGACATTGTTAAAAAAGCGTTAAAATATGCAACAGAAAAACACAACGGACAACTCCGCGCGTTCTCTCATCTCCCATACATAACACATCCTCAATTTGTCTCAAAAATAATCGAACAACTTACGAAAAACAGCGTACTCACTGCCGCAGCCCTGTTGCATGATGTGTTAGAGGATACTGATGCGACACGTAAAGAAATAGAAGAACAATTTGGTGAGACGATAGCATCCCTGGTTGATGAATTGACCAATAAAAAAGAAGAACGGGGAGACAAAGAGAAAAAAGAGTACATGTATGAGAAAATAAGGAATCTTTCCCCGGATGCCTTTACGATAAAATTAGCCGATAGATTTCACAATATCCTTTTTCTTGAAACAGATTGTAAAACACGGGAACAACGCCATTTTTTAAAATGGTATTATGAAAATACCATTTATATATTAAAAGATATTGAACTTCACAGAACATTAACGGTCATTCAAAAAGCGATTCTCGGGAGAATTCGTGCGGTATTGGATTTCCTGAAAATACGGTATAATTTGGACTAGTTTTCAGGGAGTAAACATTCCGCCCGGCACGGACTGGCCCCTCACAGGACTTTCGGTAATTACCAAAGACTCGTCATATCCCATCAACATTGATACTGACGACCACTATCTGTTCGCCGGAGAGCGTCTTATTTATTCTCCCGCAGACAGCTATTTTCACCAGACAAGGAGAGTTTTCTCCTTATCGCCGCATCTACTGCCGCTGATATTTCGTTGTGGTGTGTTGTACAAAAAGACGGCAAGAAACTTTATGACGAAAACCGGCCGGATAAAAGTACGAACAGACTATGCAGGCGGTATGTAACTTTACAGTGTTTTACGGTTTTTTTACGATAAACCGTAAGTATTTTTTTATTTTAAAATATGATATATTATAGAGTTATTTTACATAGAGTAAAATGCAATACCATCCGGGATGTAATTCCCGGAATATGTACTGCCGGCATAATATAATATGAGAATTCCCGGATATCATTTATCGGTTTGAGGTCATGACTGATAGTGTAAAGAAGAAGGGAAAATTAAAAATCCGATGTAATGTGAAAAAATGCGTTAACGATAACACTAGAACAAAGAGAATACCGGAATCCTTTGGTATAACCGGGATCCAGGGGAGAGACAAACGGATACAAGACATTGTAGTGAGCATATTCCGGTGAAGTCCCTGTGCTCATTGGCAATACCCCAAAATTTAGTGGACATATGAGAGTTGATATGGTATACTTAACCGATTAAACAAAGCTGTTTCCTACAAAGGTTAATCGGTTATTGGGATACTTTTTGAGACCAGGAGATAGTGAAACTGAAATCTTTACGTGATAAACCGGCTGATTTAATCGAATGGGGCTGTTCCGGTATTACATAGAAAAGCGGAATTAAGAACGCGTCATAAATGACAGAAAATGACGAACACCGAAGAGTTGAGTATTTAGTACAAATATAATTTTAAATGAGAAAAGAGGAAGGGTTAACTATGAAAAATGAAATTAAAAAAAATTTCTTAGTGATTAAC
>JAFGRV010000445.1 GCA_016934975.1 Spirochaetales bacterium
TGAGTTTTCCTTTGAGTGGAAAAGAGGTTCCCAAAAAAGGATCCCATTATGCTTCTTTTGTGAAGAAAGTTCTCCATCATAAAGATAGTAATCAACGGAATAAGGTGATCCTTTTTTCAGACAAACCACCGGCAGATATGGCTGATGCCCTGCATTATGGCAGACTCTTTAAAAAAAATAATATTGATTTTACACAGATTATTTTATGCAGTCCGGGGTTGAAAAATCAGGAGCAAGACGGAGACCGGATTGCCTCTTTATCACAGGGAACGAGTCAATTTGCCCGGGTATGTGGAGGAAATCAAGTAGTGGTAACACGACATGAGAGTACCCCCATAGTTTTTCTTGAGACCTATGACAGATATCTCGGAATTCTTACCCTTCTTGATCCCGGATATCATCGGCCGCTATCAAAAAAACAGACACCTCTTGTGAAAGAAAACGGAAGAGAAATTTCTTCACACGGTAAGGTTGTTAAAAAATGGCAGCCAAAGAAATTAAAGCGGGGTAATTGAAATGAATTTTGAATAACAGGAGAAAACGTTTTTATACGATTTCCAATCCCCTTTTGGTTGTGGGTGAAATCAATGCTTAAGAAATACAGGTAGAAAAGTGATGGATATGAATGAGTTAATTGTTAAAAATTTTAAAAAAGTCGAAATGTCTATAATCTCTTTGGCAGAAGAAAAAGGACGTTTTAAAGGATTTCCTGAAAAAACCGAACAAAATTTAGTATATTATGATGCACTTGTCATGAAATTTGAGCTTGTCCTTGAGATCGTCTGCAATATTTTTTTTAGAGTTGTGGAGATGGCGGAATTCGGTGTGCTTTCACCGGAAATTAATGACTGTATCGCAAAGATGAAACAACTTTCCCTCATTAGTTCGGAAGAATTGTGGTATGGAATGATTATGAAGCGTTCCAATCTCTCATCAACCTTGGAAAACAAAGCGCGTGCTTCATTATGCAATGAGATTCTTACAGTGTATACGGATGAGTTGGAGATGTTATGCGTTTGTGCGAAACAACGATACGGCATCCCGGCTCAAGGTCAATAGCCGGCAGAAAAATCCGTAAAAAAGTGTTTTCAGAATACTTTAATGTTCCTGAAGAAATTGCAGTATCTTTGCTTCTTCACTCTCCGATATTGCATGTGTTTCCCTGGATACTGCTATGAAATCGGTAACATTAAAACAGGCATGAAGATTTACTCCCCGTTCTTTACATTCCTCTCTTCCACGGCTGCCACGTTCAATGAGTACAACCAGATCTTTCACAATAATACCCGCGGCTTCCAGAATATCTATGGCTTCGAACTTGCTTTTACCTGTTGTGATGAGATCATCTATAAGAACGACTGTATCCCCTTTTTTGAACTCCCCCTCGATAACATTCCCGGAACCATGTTCTTTCTTTTGAAGCCGGGGGAAAATCATCGGTGAATTAAGCGCCAGGGCAATACAGGTGGCGATGGGAATCCCTGCAAAAGGGATTCCTGCAATCCGGTCAAAATCCAGGGTCTCCAAAATGCTGCAATACTCGGAAGATGCATCGGTAAGGAGTCTTGAATTTGAGATGAGAAGACGTAAATCAATATAAAAAGGCGAGAGGAGCCCGGATTTGAGAGTAAAAGAACCTGTTTTAAAACAACCCTGGTCAATAATATCCCGGATGAGTTTTTTTCTACGGATTTCTTTTAAAGAGATTTTCACTCCTATAGCAGATGTTTTACTTTTTTCTCTTGCCTGTTCAATCATGTCGCGATAAAATTTCGCCTTTTCACCGGGGGAAGATGCAAGGCCGATGTCCCGGGAAACATTAATAATGAGTCCTGACCCATCTTGTCTTATTCCTGCCGCAATTGCCGCATCAGCCTTTCCTCCCTGGGTTCCGATACCGGGGCTCAGTATCCATACATCAGGGAGCATGCTTCGAACAGCTTTTAGTGCAACAAAATCATTTCCCGCAACCACAAGTCCGATATTATCCGACCATGAGCAGACTTCCTCTGCTATCCGGAGGTAAAGAGGTTGATCTTTTTCATGATAAGGAGGTTCCCCTGTCAGTTTAAGTTCCTGGATCGCAGAAGAGCCGGGATTAGATGTCCGGCAGAGGAGAAAAAGCCCTTTATTGGGGTATTCTAAAAATGGAAGTACAGATTCTTTCCCGAGATACGGATTAAGTGTTGTTGCATGGGCCTGTAAAGTTTCAAAGAGTGCATCGGCATATGCTTTTGCGGTATTACCGATATCAGAACGCTTTGAATCGAGAATAACAGGAGTATCCCCGGGAATATATGCAATTGTTTTTTCCAGAGCGATAAGCCCTTCCGGTCCATAGGCTTCATAAAACGCGATGTTCGGTTTAAAACAGGCGGCATAGATGTGGGTCTCATCGATAATACGCTTATTTATTTGAAAAATTGTTTCCCCGATAGTGTTATTATGATCATGAATACCCTGGGGATCAAGACCGACGCAGAGTAAACTTTTCTTCTTCTCTATTGATTCAGTAAGAAATGGAAAAAAATCTTTTGTTGTCATTAGTTATATCCTTTTTTGTTGATTCCGTACTCGTCTTATCCGATTTCCAGTTATCATACCGGGAAATCGGATAAGACTATAAAAAGTTTTGGCTTCCATGTGAAAAAAAATATAGATAAAATATTTCCGCTCTCATTTGGTTGTGGGCGAAGCCAACACTTCGTTACCCTACATCAACCTTGAGTGAAAAGTCAA
>JAFGRV010000446.1 GCA_016934975.1 Spirochaetales bacterium
GTAAGTTTGATTATATTATTTCTCATGAAATTCCTTTCGGGATAAATAATTATATTTACCAGGAAATTTTACAGGGATCGAAAACAGAAAAAGAATTTGCATTATTAAAGGAATATTTAATTACCCAAAAGTTTTATTTTCTGCTCCATGGAGAAGAATCCTATGCACGCTCAGCGTATTTATACATGCAATGCAGAAAAAAAGGAATTACTGTAAGAAGCACTATCGATTTACTTATCGTAGAAACTGTTCTGGAAAATGAATTGCTGCTGCTGCATAATGATAATGATTTTGTTAACATCAGCAAAGTAATTACCGGATTGAAGTTTTATTAAAAAATGAGCTTCCATGATTAATGTGTGTTGTTTGTACGAAAGAGAACTATTCCTCTTTCTCCTTCCACTTCGCACATCCCCCCCCTTCCGTGTCCTTCCGTGGCGGACTACATTCTCCCTTCCTCCCACTGCGCCTCCTGGATTTTATTATTCCCGGATTTACGATTATCTCTCGCTGTACGGGGGGTGTTCTTTAATAAATTCAAGATACCATGGCGGTTCGGAATTTTCCAAAGGACAATTAAAAAACATATAATTCATATTTGTCACACCGGATACATCCCATTGCGACAAATCCCGGTCAAACTTCTCAGCTTCGTCAAACATTCTTGACATTATTTCAACACGGGATACATCCCAGGATGAAATATCCCGGTTAAACATTTTTGCTCCGGAAAACATATATGATATATCCGTAACCTTTGCCGTATTCCAGTTAGATATATCACTATCAAATTTACCAGTGTATGCGAACATGGAAGACATATCGGTGGCATTGCCCACATCCCAGGACGATATATCCCGATTGAAATTTTTAGCTCCGAAAAACATTCCACCCATATCCTTTACTTTGGAAGTATCCCAGTTTGATATATCACCATTAAAAGCAGTCGCTTTACAGAAAATACTATTCATGTCCGTTACATGTGATGTATCCCAATTGGTAAGATTCTGATTGAACTTTACAGCATGTTTGAACATATCACGCATATTTTCGACTTTAGAAACATTCCACCCGGAAATATCCTGATTAAAAGCTGCGGCATCTCTGAACATCGCATACATATTCGTAACATGAGATGTATCCCAGGCAGATATATCTCTGTTGAATATTTTAGTTCCAGAAAACATACCATGCATTTTCTCTACCTTCGATGTATCGAATCCGGAAACATCCCCGTTAAATTGTTCAGCTTTGACAAACATATAACTCATATCAGTTACCTTGGATGTATCCCAATGATTTAAATCCTGGTTGAATTGTACTGCATAGGCAAACATATCATGCATATCGGTAATATTACTCAGATCGGGATTATCAATTGAAGACATATTCCTCAAATTAATCGCATACTTGAACTGTTCGCCGAAATTATGCAATTTTACATTTCCCCACTCCTTAATCTCAACAAGTTTGGAATAATCACATTGATATCTATGATCGCTTGCAGACCAGAAACCAAAACCTTCGCACCTGCCGGTAATGGAAACATAATATGTCCCGGGAGGATCAAAAGTATGTATAATCTCCTGCTGATCATAGGAATTGATAGTATCAGTTTCTCCATCCCCCCACTTCACCGTAAAATTATAATTACCCGATGGATGCAAGGGCAATTTAATCTGATTTTTGGGAGTAATAGATCTCCTTTTATCAATTTTAAATGTAGACCAGACAGAAATAAACGGTTTTTCTTCAATTGTTGCAGATTCTTTTTTCAGATTCTCTTTTGCAGTAGAACATCCCCAAAATAAGACAATTACCAATAGAATGGAAATAATTTGCTTTTTCATATGTATTTTACCTCACCTGTAATAATAGCTTCAGGAAAGAATAATACTTCGAAGCTTATAATCTTACCCATAAAAAAGTAGTGAAAAAAATCACCGATTTAATAGAATGAGCGATTATTTTAAAGTTAATATATAAAATAATCAATAGAAAATCGGAACAGAAAATCATGTCTGAGATCTATGATATGTCATTGGCATTAATTTTATAAATTCATATACTTTATAGTAAAAGATCACTTTTTTGGCAGGTGACTTACTTTTAACAGCGATCAAAGAAAGGAGAAATTTATGAAAAAGCTTATATTTTTATGCATAATAATAGTGTTGACAGGAACCGCTTGTATGGATAATAAAAAAAAGCCTGTTAATACCGATATGTCAACACAAGAGGTGGATAACACATCAAATTTTTTACCTTTTGAGGTGGAAAGCAAGATCACAAGCACAACAATCACAAATAAGATATTCGTTCTCATAAATGATGATATTTTAAACTGGATAAATAATGATGTTATTATAAATGCTGTAAAAAAGTCAAATAGTGAGAATACCGGCAGGACACAGGAAAAGATTGATAAGCTGGATACTCAATGGAAAAATAGTAAAGGAATTGATGATTTTATTAATGAATTTATGGAAAACCAGGC
Organism: Spirochaetales bacterium; assembly: GCA_016934975.1. GTDB lineage: Bacteria > Spirochaetota > Spirochaetia > SZUA-6 > JAFGRV01 > JAFGRV01. The sequence continues at coordinate 2,498 of JAFGRV010000446.1, forward strand.
CTCTGTTTATCTTAAAAGCGTACAGGAAACATCTAATGGAGTCTATTCCGAGATATTTGTTATGGATTTCCAGGGGTGTAATGTTGCTTTAAGCAGCAAAACATCGGATTTCTGGCAGGGAGATGAAGACAAATTCAAAATAGCCTATAATAACGGCAAAGGGAAAATATTTATCGATGAGATCGAATTTGATGAAAGCACACAGGAAAACCTGGTCCAGGTGTCTCTCCCGGTTTCCGATAAAAGCTCAAAGGATATAATTGGTACAATTACAATTGGAATAAATATCAACAAATTATAATTTAAAATAGATTACTAAATTATTATTACATGTAAAAATTAACTTTGCCGGTAAAAGCTTTTAAAGGGGTTTGTATGGAATCTAAAAAAAGTTCATTAAGAATAAAATTATTTATTTTCATTTTTATAAATATCACTATAGTGGCAATTCTCTTATCTTCGATTATTATTTATAATGATGTCCGGTTCTCATTACAAGAAAAGGACAATCATATTAAATTTATTTCTCATGTAACAAGTACGAACATTAGCAGCCTTGTTGCATGGGAAGTAAAAAGTAAATTACTGGAACAACTCCTGGAAATGAAGTTATTGGAGAATATCGAGTTCATTATCATTTATAAAAACAATACAGTCCTTGGAGGTGTTGATGTAAAAAACGGCGAGAAGTTTAAAGACTATTTTAATTTACAGGCAAAAGACGCGTATAGTGAGTACCTCTCCGATAACATAATCGTTACATCACCAATTACGTACCAAGGGAAAATCATCGCACATCTTGTCATCGGATATTCCTTAACATCTTTTTATCAGAATGTGTGGAACAATATTATTATCTGTATCATAGTATTTCTTATTATTTTATGCATATCCCTTGGGATAACCTATTTCTTTATCCGATCAATTATTAACTCACTTGAGTTTATTACAAAATCAATTCATGATATATCCACAGGTAAAGGAAATCTCACGAATTACATCACAATTAAATCGAAAGATGAAATTGGCCAACTTGCGATAAACTTTAACCTATTTATTTCCTCAATCAGAAACATCATAATCCGGTTAAAAGATATTTCTTCAAGGACAAAAAAAATAGGACAAAACCTTACAAGTACTACATTGGAAACAACATCAAGTACCGAAGAAATATCCGCGACTTTATTCTCAATCCGAAAAGTAATTAATAATCTCAATACGGAAATCCAGAATTCGGTTTCCGCGGTTGAACAAATTACACAATCAATCGGGAACATAACAGCTCTGATAGAAGGCCAATCAAGCGCCATTGAGGAATCATCGGCTTCAATCGAAGAAATTACAAGATCTATTGATAATATAGCGATGGTTATTAAAGAGAAAAAAAATCATTCGGATAACCTCATGGAAACCGCCAAAGACGGTATGAACAAAATGGTACAATCCGTTGAGTCTGTAAAAAAAATATCCACATCTGCCAATAATATGCTCGAGATGATTGAAATTATTAATAGTATCGCCGGACAGACGGATCTGCTCGCCATGAACGCGGCAATCGAAGCAGCCCACGCAGGGAATGCCGGCAAGGGATTTGCTGTCGTGTCGGATGAGATTAGAAAATTATCTGAACAAACACGGTTGAATGCAAAACAAATATCGGAATCACTTAACCATGTAGTGACGGATATTACCGATGCAAACATGTTAAACAATGTCGCCGAGGCGGCTTTTCATAAAATTGTCACAGGGGTGAATGACATCGCGGAAACGATGGAGGAAACATCCAGCGGAATGAATGAATTATTAGCCGGGAGTAATGAAATCATCAAGGCTCTTAATTCCCTCATTTCAATTACACAGGAAATAAAAGGCGGTATAAAGGAAATAAATCAGAGTGTGTCATCGATCAATACAAATATGGTAAAAATATCACATATATCGAATCAAACCCGGGATGGGAGTGAAGAAGTATCAAGCGGAACCGGCAGAATCGCAGGTGCCATGGGAAATCTTCTTGAAATTGGAAAAGAAAATGAAAATAATATTCTTAGTCTGGACAAGGAAATAAATCAATTCAAAACAGATGAAGAAAGCCAGTAATTGAGGTTGTCCCGCAACCCCAAAACCGTCAGTTTTATTTTTTTTCTACCGGTATAAAGAAATGGGAAACCACTATTAATTGGCAATACCGAAAAAACAAATATTTTTCAGTATACTATAGGGAATACCTTACTCTCAACAGTTGAGTATAGTTAAAATTACCGGGAAATCATACATGAAAAAAGGAGTATTTATAAAATGAAAGAAGTAATTTTCAAAAATGAAATAGCAAGGCTTAGAAAACCAGTTTTGGAAGATGCAGAAGCATTAATGGAACTGACCCATGATCAGGATGTCATGCGATATTACGGAATGGAACCTTTTAGAAGTGTAGAAGAATCTCAAAATGAAATAAAATGGTTTCTTGGTCTTTTCGATAAAAACTGCGGCAGATGGGTTATAGCTGATACAAATACAAATGTATATATTGGAGACATTGGTTTTTTCAATTATCAAGAAGAACACAGACGGGTAGAAATCGGATTTAAATTATCAAAACAATATTGGAAAAGGAATATAATGTCAGATTGCATGAGAACTGTATTGGAAGCAGGATTCACAACATTTGGATACAATAGAATTGAAGCCTTTGTTGAAAAAAACAATGTACCTTGTAAAAAGCTGCTATCTAAAATGAACTTTTCCGGAGAAGGTTTGTTACGAGAATATGTGTATGAATTTAATAACTTTGTTGATTTAGAGATATACTCACTACTTAAGAGAGAATACATTACCCTGGCTGGGCCTGCAACATAGTGTTTTGACCCTGGTATTTTAAATCGATTCTAAAAGTATTACAGGTTATTTAAAAATGAAAAATACGTCAAAGCACTAGATAAAACTCCCTTTTTGTTTATCCTTCATCTGACTCACACAAAAAATACTCACCCCGATTAAGCCGACAGCTAACAACAATGATGGTGTAAAGGAGCCGGATGCTGTTTTCATCGCTTCCATGATATAGACGAAAATCACCGCCCCCTGGCCGACAAGCTGAATAAGGCCGTTTGATGTTCCTTCGGGTGTTGGGTGGGTGACTTCCGCCGCATACTGCATGGCAATGGGAAGGGCACTTACTAAAAAAAAGCCCATGACAAATGAAGAGATCAGAAGAAGTATTAAATCGGCTGCAAAGGTTAATCCTAATAATCCGGGAATTGTCCCGATAAAAGAGACAAATAAAAATCGCTGTCTTTTTAGCTGCTTATCCGACAGCGCCGGAATTATTACTGCGCCAAACAGCCCGCCGGCTATCATGACAGCACCTGCTATTCCCGCCGCCGATGGAGTAAAACCCCGCGGTCTGATGATAATTTCAATCCATGTTGTGACCCCGTTAAATATACCTAACCCTATAAAGGAAATGGCGAGACTGAACCAGAACCGGCGGGAAGTGAGGGCATTCTTTAAGCCTTCAAACATTAATGCCCTGGTCTGTGCTGCGTCTTGTGAGGGAGGTGTGAGGGGTTTTTCACGTGCAAAGATGATGAATAGAATCCCCGACACCGCCGCGATAATCCCATAAAAAAGCTGCACCCTGGTAATTGTTATTCCCGATTCAACAAGCACGGGAGTGACAACCATGCCGATGGCGGTCCCAACCAGATTCCCCAGGGTGACCAATCCGACTGCCGTGGCACGCTGATTTGCAGCAAACCATTTTGCAGGAACCGTGGTCCATGCATTAAGAAGAAAAGGCTGGGCAGCGGCGATACCGAAGGTGCACAATAAAACTAATGTATAATTCGAACCTGCACATCCCCGTACTATCCCGAATATCCCCATCATGGCGGCACCGATACTCACGGAAATCCTGAAACCGAAAGTATCGATAGCCCAGGAAACAGGAATGGATAAAGGAATAAAAGCAATCATAAAACTCATGGCCAGAAGACCGATATGTAAATCACTGACTCCGTAGAATTCTGCTGCCAGCCCGGTGATGGGGGCATAGCTTATCCAAAGCATCTGGATTGTGAGATTGATGAGCATAAAAGTAATAAGCACAACCCACCGGTAGGAATAAACTTTATAACTTTTCTCCATTATTTTCTCCTCATACTCAACTGTTCAGGGCTGCAAACAATTTTTTATTCTGTGTATATAATTTTTTAAAAATTTTAAATTGTTTTTTATATATTGATGAGAATTCTTTTCGAGGTTGATATTCATTCAGCACCGGGATGATCTTTTTCACGACGGAAAAATCAGGTATCCAGCCGAGTCCGATAGCTGCCGTGAGGGCGGCACCCGCGGCTCCGCAATGTTGAGGATTTTTTATGGTCCGGACAGGGTATCCCAGAATATCGGCCATTATTTGAGAGATCACCGGGGACAAAGCCCCGCCGCCGACAAACGTAAGGGGCCCCGGGATGTCAAAACTTTTTTGAATACATTCCAGGAGCCATTTCTGATGAAAAATAATACCTTCCACAACAGCACGAATTAAAATCCGCTTCCCCGTATCCAGGCTTAGATTAAAAAATATTCCTCTGCTATGGGGATCTTCAAAAGGAGACCGGTTCCCATGCAGCCACGGAGTGAAGATAACCCCCGCTGCTCCCGGAGGCACCTGCTCTATCGTTTCAATCAGAAATTCATAAATACTCGTGTATTTTGATTCCGGATCATCAATAACATTATGTTTATGTAAGTATAAATCAATTTCATCTGCGGCCAGGTGATCTTTCACCCATTCCAGACACTTACCGGCAGTTTCCTGTTCAGCGAAAAAATTATATAAATCCGGTTGTGCCCCTATAATTGAGGCGATCATGGAGTTGACATCAACCTTTTGACGTTTTACCGTGCAGGAAACCCAGCCGGAGGTCCCCGTATAGACATAGCAGTCGTTTACTCCGGTTGCCCCGGCGCCAATCGTTATCATCGAGGCATCTCCGCCACCGCCGAACACGGGTATACCGGAAGGAAGCCCGAGTTCCTCCCCGCTCTTTTCAGTCAGAACACCTGCCCGATCGGTGGAGTTGATGATCCCGGGCATATGTTCCGGTTTGACTCCGTACATTTTCAGTAACCCCGGACTCCAGCTTATTGTTCCCTTACAGGTTCTTGTCAGGAACGTGGCAAAAGCCGAATCCCTGGTCATGGTACATTTCCCGGTGGCTCTGGCGATGAGGTAATCTTTTACATCAAGCCATTTGTATATCTTCGAGAAGATGTCCGGTTCGTTTTCTTCGATCCATTTATATTTCCAGACAGGATCTTTTACACTGGCGGCTGCGGCGCCATTGATGAAAAGACTTTTGAGTAATTTGAATATATTTACCCCGGCCACCTGGATACCATGTTCGACGGAATCATGTTTTTGTTTGGCGGCCCGTTGATCGAGATAACTCATGGCAGGCCGGAGGGGCTGTACATTTTTATCAACCACAACCAATCCCTGCATCTGGGCACAGAAAGATACGCCGCTCATTTGATCTTTACAGGAAGGAGATCTGCTCACTATGCTTTTTGTCGATACAGTCATCGCTTCCCACCAGTCACGGGGATCTTGTTCAAGACCTCCATCGCCGACAGAGTGTAATTCATACGGAGCTAATGCGCTGTCCAGGAGTTCCAGTTGTGAACCGATTTTATACAAACATGTTTTACATCCCGTGGATCCCATATCATACGCCATTATATATCTTTCCATAAACCCTCCGGACTTTTCGCACTCAACTGATGAGTCTTTGTCATTTTCGTTTCTTACTATATTTAAAAACATAAATCAGACGCATCAGCGCAGCCTCATGAGCTTTGATAGGTATACCGCCTCCCAGGAAAAAGCCGGCTATGTGTGCACCACTTGCCTTTTCAATCACCATAGCCAGAGCGTGTGCTTCATACAAATCATGAGCCATACAAAGACATCCTTCATTCCGCACGAATAAGGCATTATGAGTTAATAATCCCTTTTTTATTGAGTGTAAAGAATCTATGCACCTGACGGCCCTGCCTGTCAGTTGAGCCACATCATCAAGAAGCGGGTAGAGTTTTCTGCCTGATTTTGCTACTGCATGGGTAAATTGTTTTTTTGAAAATAAAATTACATTACATCTGCTGTTATTCTTCATAATCCGCATACACATCTGTATAAAGGGCGATACATCCTTTTGCTCCGGGGATGCGGTTTTGTTTATCTTTTCCCCGAAGTCTTCTCTGATAACCAGATCATGGGAATTGTTCAGATATCCCTGTTCCATGAGCATGTCCGAATATTTCTGCCTTTCGTTTTTATCATCCATTATCGTGCTCTTCCCCGGTTCTCCAGATAATATTCAATCATCTCTGCTTCGTTCCCCCGGGGATTTCCCTGTAACTGACGGAACTCGCCTAACACATAAACCCGGGCAGCCTCTTCCAGGGTTACCGCAACCTCAACCGCCTCTGCCATCGATTTCCCCATACACACCGCCCCATGGTTTGCGAGTAAAACCGCCCTGGTCTTAAACTTTACCAGGGTTTTTTGCACGGACCTCGCCAACCGGGAGGTCGTCGGCAAAGCATAAGGCGCGCAGGGAACTTCGATCCCGAGTAACTTCTCTTCGTTTTTGTCCGTCACGGGAATGCTGCGGCGGGCGGCGGAGACGGCAGATGCCCAGAACTGGTGGGTATGAACAATTGCCAGGACATCCCTCTCCTGAAGATAAATCCTGGCATGGAGTTCTTTTTCAGAAGAAGGCTTTGTTTTCCCATGATAAGATAAGTCCGCTATGTTAATGGTAACAATCTCTTCCGGGAGTAGATTCTCATACGAGCGGCCGGAGGGAGTAATCAGAAAATAATCATCATCAATCTTTACACTGAAATTTCCCCAGGTTCTGGCAACAAGCTCTTTCCTGACAAGTTCGCGGCCCGCTTCACACAATTGTTTTTTCAATTGATCTATAGTCAACTCGTAACCCCATCAACCTTTTTAAAGACTCTCTCAAAGCATGTCAGGGCTTCATCAATAAGCTCATCGGTAAACGCCGCACTCGTATACAGCCGGCTCCCGGCAAGCGTCACAATTCCTTCGGCCATGTAGGCGGCACCCATCTCTTCCATGGCTTTTTTTCGTGTATGCGCTTCTTTTATGGTGCTCTTAATTTTCCAGAATTTCTTTATATCAATATGCAGCAGCATCGTCCCCACGGTTTCCAGATGACAGATCGATCCCTGGTTATAGGCCACAAAGGGCAGATTATATTTTTTTATCAGCTCCTGCAATCCCCTGGTAAGGCGATCCCCCGCAAGCCCTGCTTTCTGACAAGCATTCGTCCGGTCTATCGCCTCTAAAGTAAAATAACCCGCGGCTGCACTTAAGGGATTTGCCGCCAAGGTTCCCCCGACTAATGCCTTTTTACCCCCGCCTGCTTTTATACCCGCAGCCAGATAATTCATGTATTCCCGCTTCCCGCCTAACCCCCCGGCGGAAGGGTATCCACCGGCAACAATCTTGCCGAAGACGGTGAGATCGGGCATCACCCCGAAATATCCCTGGGCTCCCGCCATTCCCACACGGAAGGCGGTAACGACTTCATCGAAAATAAGCAGAGCCCCATACTTGTCACATAAGTCTCTTACCCCCGCATTAAAATCGAAGTCCAGAGGGCGTGTGCCGCTTTCGGGACCCAGGGGTTCGATGATTACTGCCGCTGTTCCCCCGCGGAAGGTGTTCGCCCGTAAAGTCCTTTCCAGACTTTTTAAATCATTGGGGAAAAATTCCTGGGTCTGTTTAAATATATGAACCGGAACACCTTTTGCTTCAAAATGCCGCGACCCGGGCAGCCTGATACCATACGCCAATTGATCGCTCCACCCATGATACGCCCCGCCCATTTTTACAATATTCTTTTTATGTGTCGCCAACCGGGCAACCCGGATAGACGCCATACATGCCTCTGTCCCGGAATTGAGCATCCGGAACATTTCCACCGAAGGGATATGGCTGCATATCAACTCGGCAATTTTTAATTCGTACTCATGAAAAAGCCCGGTAGAAGGACCGCAGTGTTCTAACAATTCCTCAACTTTTTTGAGGACCCCGGGAGGATTGCTTCCAAGCACTGCCGGCCCTCCGGCGTTAAGAAAATCAAGGTAGCGGTTCCCGTCAATATCCTCAAGAATAGCCCCCTCTGCCCGGTCGAAGACCAGGGGAAAAGGATGATTGAAAGCGAGGTTATGCTGAACCCCGCCGGGAATAAACTTTTTTGCCCGTTCAATCATGGCTTTTGATTTCAGACATTTTTTATTGAAATACTCCTCTTCGTACTCCTTCAAAGCCTCTGCTTTGATAGAACGGACAGGTTGATGAAGCAGCCTGTCTAGTTGCCGATAAATTTCCTTTGTGTCGTGGTAGTGTGTTATTCCATAACCGGACATCCTTTGCCTCCGTGAGTTTGGGTGCTCTTATTCTAGTGTAATGGATTTTGGTAAAAATACAAGATGATTAGGTATGGGAAAGAGAAATGTGGTTAACCACGGAAATGGAGAAGAGGGAATGTGGGGAGGAACCACAGATTACGCAGATTACACGGATTGGGGGATTGGGGGAGGAATGTGGTTAACCACGGAGGGACACGGAAGGGGGAGGAGAGAGGATGTGGGGAGGAGATTTTAAGTTAAGAATCCCAAGATCTAAGTACAAACCGAGAAAAAAGAATTAAGTAAAAGCCGGACGGTCATATAATGGCCGGCTCTTTTTATTTATAGCCCATATACCCATAAGTGTGGTTCAGTGACCTTTTTTACTGAACACTTTGTATTTAATTCCGGGGTATTATTTCAATCATTGTAAGCAAAAATCAGCGTCTATGGCCGCTCTCGTGTATTATGGAAGGTGTTTCTGTCTGTACCTAAGGTTACATTTATCTTTATAATTATTAACCGCTTCATCTAATAATTTTTTAAAATAATCTTTAAGCTGTTTTATATTTATTTCTTCTAATTTTTCTTTTTCTCTTAAAGCTTCAATTTGTTTGAATATACCATATTTTTTCTGTTCTAATTCTAATCTCATCATTTCAGTTTCAATTGTTCCCTGTTCTAATTTTTGTTTCTCCATTTTAATTTCAATTTCTTTTATTTCTATTTCTAGTTCCTTCATTCTTCTGTAAATATCAGAATCTATAAACGTGTCTCTAAATGTTTTTACAGCATTAGCAGCACCTCCTAAATTGGCTTCTCCTGGAGAATGAAGTTCAATACTTATAATTTTTAATTGATCTTTTTCAGGAATTGACCAACTATCTGAAATAATAGATTGAGTTATAATCTCAGAAAAATATAATATCTGTATCTCTTTGTGAAGAATATCATCTATTGCATATGCTAAATTATAAATTTTATTTATAATTGAGAGGAAAGTATAAAATTCATTGACATGCCAATCATTTATTAATGTGATATAAATTAGATTTACATCAGTTTTGTTTATATCAGATTTATGTTCCTGTTCCTTTAATTTTATAAAATAATTTCTAATTGCTTCAAGACCTTGTTCTGCAATATCAAGTGGAGGATTTGTAAGAGGATTTTGCATCAAATACAATACCAGGAGATTCTGTAATTGACCAATTTCAATCGGTATCTCAGTAAGCTGGTTATCACGCAAAGACAATACCTGGAGATTCTGTAATTGCCCAATTTCAGCCGGTATCTCAGTAAGCTGGTTATCACCCAAATCCAATACCTGGAGATTCTGTAATTGACCAATTTCAACCGGTATCTCAGTAAGCTGGTTATATCTCAAATTCAATGTCTGATTGAATAAAAATTGACTGAAATTGAAATTAATAACAGGGTTAAAACTCA